>NZ_JBSFKF010000009.1:0-205076 GCF_053598415.1 Kitasatospora sp. NPDC001132
GGGACGGCCCGTTGGGCGCGGTCAGCCCGTTGGAGGCACCGTCCTGGTTCACCGCGGAGCCACGGATGACGGCCAGCACCTGGTGCCCGTTGCGCCGGGCGTCCGAGAGCCGCTCCAGCAGCAGCATCCCGGCGCCCTCGGAGAGCGTGGTGCCGTCCGCGCCGTCGGCGAAGGACTTCGCCCGGCCGTCGGCGGCGAGATTGCGCTGCCTGCTGAAGTCCACGAACGTGTCCGCGGTGGACATCACCGAGACGCCGCCGGCCAGGGCGAGCGTGCACTCGCCGCCGCGCAGCGACTGCGCCGCCAGGTGCAGGGCCACCAGCGAGGAGGAGCAGGCGGTGTCCACCGAGAGGGTGGGACCCTCCAGGCCGAGGGTGTAGGCGACCCGGCCCGAGGCCACGCTGCCGAGGCTGCCGTTGCCCAGGTAGTCCCGCACGTCCTCCGGCGCGTTGCTGAGCCTGCTGCCGTAGTCGTGGTACATCACCCCGGCGAACACGCCGGTGGCACTGCCCCGCACCGAGTACGGGTCGATGCCGGCGCGCTCCAGCGCCTCCCAGGAGGTCTCCAGGAGCAGGCGCTGCTGCGGGTCCATCGCGATCGCCTCGCGCGGCGAGATGCCGAAGAAGTCCGGCTCGAAGTCGGCGGCGTCGTGCAGGAACCCGCCCTCGCGGGAGTACGTCCGGCCGGCCTTGCCCGGCTCCGGGTCGTAGAGTCCCTCGATGTCCCAGCCACGGTCGGCCGGGAACTGCGAGATGCCGTCACCGCCGTCCGCCAGCAGCTGCCACAGCTCCTCGGGGGTGCTGACACCACCGGGGAAGCGGCAGGCCATCGCCACGATCGCGATCGGCTCGTCGCCGGCCTGCCGCGCGCCGGCGGCGGGTTCGGGGACCGGCTCGGCGGAGCCGAAGAGTTCGGTCCTGAGGTGGCCGACCAGGGCGGTGGGGTCCGGGTAATCGAAGACCAGGGTGGCCGGCAGCCGCAGACCGACAGCCAGGCCCAGCCGGTTGCGCAGTTCCACCGCGGTCAGCGAGTCGAAGCCCCAGTCCCTGAAGGCCCGTCGCGGGTCGAGCACCATGTCCGAGTCGTGGCCGAGCACGGCGGCGACATGGGTGCGGACCAGCTCGAGGAGGGCCGTGTCGCGCTCGGCCCGTCCGAGGGCGGCCAGCTTGTCCAGCGCGCTGCCCGGTGCCGCGGGTGCCGCTGCCGCCGTGCGCCGGGCGGCCGGACGGAGCAGGCCGCGCAGCACCGGGGAGAGCGTGCCCGCCGAACGCAGCGCGGGCAGGTCCAGGCCGATCGGCACCAGCAGTGCCCGGTCCCCGGCCAACGCGAGGTCGAAGAGCGCCAGGCCCTCGGCGGTGGCGAGAGGACGCACCCCGGACCTGGCCATCCGCACCACGTCCGCCTCGCTCAGGTGGGCGGTCATCCCGGTGCGCTGCTCCCAGAAGCCCCAGGCCAGCGAGAGGCCGGGCAGGCCGAGCGCCTGGCGGTGCTGGGCCAGACCGTCGAGGAAGGCGTTGGCCGCCGCGTAGCCGGACTGGCCCGCACCGTCCACGGTGCCGGCGGCCGAGGAGAAGAGCACGAACGCCTTGAGGTCGAGACCGGCGGTGAGCTCGTGCAGATGCCAGGCCGCGTCCACCTTGGGGCGCAGCACCGCGTCCAGCCGCTCAGCGGTGAGCGCGGTGACCAAGCCGTCGTCCAGCGCGCCGGCCAGGTGCAGCACGGCGGTCAGCGGGCGGTCGACGGGGACGGTGGCGAGCAGGTCGGCGAGCTGCTCGCGGTCGGCCGCGTCGCACTTGGCCACGGTGATCTCCGCGTCCAGGTCGGCGAAGTCGTCCTGGGCGACGCCGCTGCGCCCGGCCAGCAGCAGGTGACGCACACCGTGCTCGGCCACCAGGTGCCGGGCCACCAGCGCGCCCAGCACGCCGGTGCCGCCGGTGATCAGCACGGTGCCCTCGGCATCGAGGGGGCTGACGGTGCCATCCGGTGCGCTCCTGACCAGCCGGGGCACGTGCACCTTGCCGTCGCGCACGGCGAGTTGTGGCTCGCCCGAGGCGGCGACCGCCGCCAGGGCCTGCTCGACGGTGGTGTCCTGGTCGGCGTCCACCAGGACGAACTGCTCGGGGTTCTCGCCCTGGGCGGCGCGGGTCAGGCCCCAGACGGCGGCCGCGGCGAGGTCCTGGACGCCCTCGGCGCCCACCGCCACCGCTCCCCTGGTGAGCACCACCAGGCGGGAGGCGGCGACCTTCTCGCTGTCCAGCCACTGCCGCAGGGTCTCAAGCACCTGGACGGAGACGGCCCGGGTGCCGGTGACGGGATCCTCGCCCTGCCGCACCGGCAGGACCACCAGCTCCGGTACGGTCGCCAGCTCCGCCAGGCCGCCCTCGCCGAGCACCACGTGATCGGGTGCGGGTCCCTCCACCGCGAGGACCGGCCAGTCGAGCCGGAACAGGGCGTCGGAACGGGTGGCCGCCCCGAGCGCGGCGGGGTCGGCCGCGCGGGTGGTCAGCGCGTCCACCGAGGCCACCGGGGAGCCGGTGGTATCGGCGAGCTGGACGGTCAGTGCGTCGGTGCCGGTGATCCGCAGGCGCAGCGCCCTGGCTCCCGAGGCGTACAGCGAGACGCCGTTCCAGACGAAGGGCAGCCGGGCCTGGCCCGGATCCTGGCCACCGCCGAGGTCCGCGGCGTGCAGGGCCGCGTCGAAGAGCGCCGGGTGCAGGGCGAACCCCTGTTCCTCCACCGGGAGTTCGACCTCAGCGAAGACCTCCTCGCCACGCCGCCAGGCCGCCTTGAGCCCCTGGAAGGCGGGGCCGTAGTGGTAGCCCTGCTCGGCCAGCCCCTCGTACACGCCGTCCACCGGGACCGGCTGCGCACCGGCCGGGGGCCAGGCCGCCAAGTCGAAGCCGGCCTCGGCGGTGTCCGGCTCCAGCAGGCCGCTGGCGTGCCTGGTCCACTCGCCTTCGCCGCCCTCGGGGCGCGAGTGCACGGTCAGCGGGCGTCGGCCCGAGTCGTCCGGCTCGCCGAGGTGGAGCTGCAGTTGGACCGCGCCGCGCTCGGGCAGCAGCAGCGGCACCTCCAAGGTCAGTTCCGACACCCGGCCGCAGCCGACCTCGTCGCCGGCCTTGACGGCCAACTCCACGAACGCGGTACCCGGCAGCAGGACCGTGCCGCCCACCGCGTGGTCGGCCAGCCAGGGCGCGGTGGCGGTGGCGAGCCGGCCGGTGAAGAGCATGCCGCCGCCGTCGGCGACCGTGACCGAGGCGCCGAGCAACGGGTGTCCGGCGGCGACCAGACCGGCCGCCGTCACATCGCCCACCGCCTGGGAGCTGCCGAGCCAGAACCGCTCGCGCTGGAAGGCGTAGGTGGGCAGGTCCACCTTGCGCACGGGCGTCCCGGCGAAGACCGCCGCCCAGTCGAGGGCGACGCCGTGCACGTGCGCCTCGGCCAGCGATGTCAGGAAGCGCTCAGGGCCGCCCTCGTCGCGGCGCAGCGAGCCGATCCCGACGACCTCGGCGTTCAGCGCCTCCGCCGTCTCCTCCACGCTGTGCAGCAGCACCGGGTGCGGGCTGCACTCGACGAAGACGCCGTAGCCACTGTCGAGCAGCAGCCGGGTGGCGCCCTCGAAGAGCACGCTCTGGCGCAGGTTGGTGTACCAGTAGTCGGCGTCCAGGCCCGCGGTGTCGAACAGTTCGCCGGTCACCGTGGAGTAGAACGGCACGTCGACGGAGCGCGGGCTCAGCCCGGAAAGCTCCTCCAGCAGCCGCTCGCGGATCGACTCGACCTGGGCCGAGTGCGAGGCGTAGTCCACCGGCAGCCGTTTGGCCCGCACGCCCTCCGCGCGCAGCCCGGCGTGCAGCTGGTCCAAGGCGTCGGCGTCGCCGGAGACCACCACCGAGGCCGCGCCGTTGACGGCGGCCACCGAGAGCCGCCCTTCGTACTCGGCGAGCCGCGCACGGACCTGCTCCGCCGCCAGCGCCACCGACATCATGCCGCCGCGCGCGGACAGGTCGTCCGCGATGGCCAGGCTGCGCAGGGCCACCACCTTGGCGCCGTCGGCCAGCGAGAGCGCCCCGGCCACGCAGGCGGCCGCGATCTCGCCCTGCGAGTGCCCGATCACGGCGGCCGGGCGCACCCCGTAGGAGATCCACAGCTCGGCCAGCGACACCATGACCGCCCAGAGCACGGGCTGCACCACGTCCACCCGCTCCAGCGAGTCCGCGCCGCGGATGACCTCCAGCAGGTCCCAGCCCACGTGCGGGGCCAGCGCCTGGGCGCACTCGGTCATCCTGGCGGCGAACACCGGGGCCGTGTCCAGCAGTTCGGCCGCCATGCCGATCCACTGCGAGCCCTGTCCGGGGAAGACGAAGGCGATCCGGGACTCGCTCTGGCGCCCGCCCTGAACCACGCCCGCCGCGGCGCGTCCGGCGGCGAGCTCCCTCAGCCCGGCGGCCAGCGCGGAGCGGTCCGCGCCGATCACCACCGCGCGGTCACCGAGGGCGGCCCGGGAGGTGGCCAGGGTCCAGGCGAGGTCGGGCAGCGGGGCGCTGTCCAGGTGGTCGAGCAGCCGCTGCGCCTGGGCGGCCAGGCCCTGCTCACCCTTTCCGGAGAGCACCAGCGGCAGCGGTCCGGTCGGTTCGGTGGCACGCTGGGGCACTTCGGGCTCGGGCACGCTCTCGAGGATCACGTGGGCGTTGGTGCCGCTGATGCCGAAGGAGGAGACCGCGGCCCGCCGGGCCTCGCCGCGCTCGGGCCAGTCCCTGGCCTCGGTGAGCAGTTCGACCGCGCCATCGGTCCAGTCCACCTGCGGGGTGGGCTCGTCGACGTGCAGCGTCTTCGGCATCCGGCCGTGGCGCATCGCCATCACCAGCTTGATCACCCCGGCGACGCCCGCGGCCGCCTGGGTGTGGCCGATGTTCGACTTGATCGAGCCGAGCCAGAGCGGCTCACCGCCGGCGCGCTCCTGCCCGTAGGTCGCGAGCAGGGCCTGCGCCTCGATCGGGTCGCCCAGCGGGGTGCCGGTGCCGTGCGCCTCCACCAGGTGCACCTGATCGGCACTGAGCCTGGCGTTGGCCAGGGCCTGGCGGATCACCCGCTGCTGGGACGGCCCGTTGGGGGCTGTCAGGCCGTTGGAGGCGCCGTCCTGGTTGATCGCGCTGCCGCGGACCACGGCCAGCACCCGGTGCCCGTTGCGCTCGGCGTCCGACAGCCGCTCCAGCAGCACCATGCCGACGCCCTCGCCCCAGCCGGTGCCGTCCGCCGAGGCGGCGAAGGACTTGCACCGGCCGTCCAGCGAGAGCCCGCGCTGGCGGCTGAAGTCCACGAAGGTATCCGGGGTGGACATCACGGTGACACCGCCGGCCAGCGCGTAGGCGCACTCACCGGTGCGCAGCGCCTGGACCGCCAGGTGCAGTGCGACCAGCGAGGAGGAGCAGGCGGTGTCCACGGTGACGGCGGGCCCCTCCAGGCCCAGCGTGTAGGAGACCCGGCCCGATGCGACACTGCCCAGGTTTCCGTTGCCGAGATAGCCCTCGACGCCCTCGGGCACCTCGGCCAGCCAACTGCCGTAGTCGTGGTACATCACCCCGGCGAAGATGCCGGTCCGGCTGCCGCGCAGGGTGTGCGGGTCGATGTTGGCCCGCTCGAACGCCTCCCAGGAAACCTCCAGGAGCAGGCGCTGCTGCGGGTCCATCGCGATCGCCTCGCGCGGTGAGATGCCGAAGAACGCGGCGTCGAAGCGCGGTGCGTCGTAGACGAAGCCGCCCTCACGGACGTGGGTCTTGCCCGGCGCGTCCGGGTCCGGGTCGTAGAGCCCCTCGACGTCCCAGTCGCGGTCGGCGGGGAAGTCCCCCACCGCGTCCACGCCCTGGTCGACCAGCTGCCACAACTGCTCGGGCGAGCTGACGCCGCCGGGGTAGCGGCAGCTCATCGCCACGATCGCGATCGGCTCCTGCGCCGCGGCCTCGATCCGCGTGTTCTGCTGGCGCAGTCGTTCGTTCTCCAGCAGCGACTCGCGCAGCGCCTCGACTATCTGATCGACAGATGTATCCACGGTCGGTGTCGCTCCCTGATTACTTGGCGTCGCTACGGTCGAGCGCAGTGCGGATGAGATCGGAGATGTCCATGTTCTTGATGGCCGACGTCCGGTCGGCCCCGGACTCGGCCGGTGCGCCGGGCGCGGCCGGCTTCGGGTCGGCGGGGGCGGTCTCGGAGAGTTTCAGCAGCCGCTCCAGCAGACCCGACTCGCGGAGCCTGGCCACCGGGATGCCGGCCAGCAGCTCGGCCACCCGGGCGTCATCGGGCGCCTCGGCCGCCGGCTCGGTCCGCTCCGGGCGCAACCTGTCCAGCAGGTACGCGGCGAGCGCCGCCGGGGTGGCGTAGTCGAAGATCATCGTGGACGGCAGGCGCAGCCCGCTGACCGCGTTCAACTTGTTGCGCAGCTCCACCGCGGCGAGCGAGTCGAAACCCAACTCGCTGAAGGCACGCCTGGGTTGGACGGATGCCGGACCGTCGTGCCCGAGCACGGCGGCCACCTGCGAGCGAACCGCCTCCAGCACCGCGTGCTCGTGGTCGGCGGCCGGCAACGTGCTCAGGCGCTGGGCCAGCGAGGCCGCACCGCTGGAACCGCCGGCGCCGGTGGCCGCGTCCCGGCGGACGGTGGGCCGCACCAGAGCGCGCAGCACGGCGGGGAGGGACTCGCTGCGCTCGCGCAGCGCCGCCAGGTCCAGACGCGCCGGCACCAGGGTGGCACGCTCGGCGCGCAGGGCTGCGTCGAACAGGGCCAGCCCCTCGGCCGGGTCCAGCGCGCCGATGCCGGAACGCTCGATCCGCTCCAGGTCGGACTCGGCGAGCTGGCCGCCCATCCCGCCGGCTCCCGCCCACAGGCCCCAGGCCAGTGCGGTGGCCGGCAGGCCGGCCGCGACCCGGTGCTCGGCCAGCGCGTCCAGGAAGACGTTGGCGGCCGCGTAGTTGCCCTGCCCGGTGGCGTCCAGGGTTCCGGCCGCCGAGGAGAACAGGACGAACCTGCTGATCTCCCGCTCCAGGGTCAACTCGTGCAGATGCCAGGCACCGTCGACCTTCGGCCGCAGCACCGGGTCGATCCGCTCGGGGGTCAGCGAGCCGATCAGGGCGTCGTCCAGGACACCCGCGGTGTGCACGACGCTGCGCACCGGGTGCTCGGCGAGCAGCCCGGCCAGCGCCGCCCGGTCGGCGACGTCGCAGGCCACCACCGCCACCTGGGCGCCCAGTTCGGTCAGCTCAGCCTTCAGCTCCCGTGCCTCGGGCGCCTGCAGGCCCCGGCGTCCGGCCAGCACCAGGCTGGTGACCGCGTGCTGCCGCACCAGGTGCCTGGCCACCAGCGCGCCCAGGCCGCCGGTGCCGCCGGTGATCAGCACGGTGCCCCAGTCGGGGCCGTCCTGGTCGGCCTGCGGCAGCTGGACCCTGGCCAGACGCGGCACCAGGATCGCGCCCTCGCGCAGCACCAGTTCGGGCTCGCCCGAGTCGAGGGCGGCGGCCAGCAGCGGCAGCGTGAGCGGGTCCTCCCCCAGGCCCGCGGAGTCCACCAGGACGATCCGGCCCGGGTCCTCGGTCTGCGCCGCGCGGACCAGGCCGCGCACGGCGGCATCCGCCAGGCCCTGGGCGGTCAGCACCACCAGCGTCGCCTTGGCGTACCGGTCCTCGCGCAGCCACTCCTGGACGGGGCCGAGCACGGTGTGCAGGGCGGAGCGCACTGCCGTCGGCACCTGGTCGCCGGCAACCGTCGGCACCGGCAGCAGCACCACGTCCGGGATGGCGTCGCCGAGCGCGGTCAGGTCCGGGTGGACGGGCACGTCGAGGCCGAGGTCGCCGGTACCGAGCACCGCGAACTGCCGGTTGCCCACGCCCTGGGCGGTCAGCTCAGGGCGGGGCGTCAGCTCCACAGTGAACAGCGAATCCTGCTGGGGGCCGAGTTGGCCGGCCGCCACCGGCCGGGTCACGAAGGAGGAGACCGAGGCCAGAGGGGTTCCGGCGCCGTCGGCCAGCTCGATCCGGATGCCGTCGCCGTCCTGGCGGGTCAGCCGCACCCGGGCCACCGAGGCGCCGCCGGTGTGCAGTTCCACCCCGTTCCAGGCGAACGGGAGCAGCACCTTGCCCTCCGCCGGTGCTTCCTCACCCTCCTCGTCCAGCAGGGCGGTGGCGTGCAGGGCGGCGTCCAGCAGCGCGGGGTGCAGGCCGAAGCGGGCGGCGTCGGGCCGTTCGGCGGCGGGGAGTTCGAGCTCGGTGAAGACCTCCTCGCCGCGCCGCCAGGCGGCCTTGACGCCCTGGAAGATCGGGCCGTACTCGTAGCCCTCGGCGCGCATCCGCTCGTAGAGGCCGGTGACGTCGACCTCGGTCGCGCCGGCCGGCGGCCACTGGGTGAACGGCTCCGGGCGGGCGGTGCCTCGCTCCGCGAGCAGGCCGGTGGCGTTGACGGTCCAGCCGGCCTCCTCGGATCCCGCCGGGCGGGAGAAGATCTGCACGGCTCCGCCGCGCCCGGCCACGACCTGGAGCTGCACGGCGGTCGACTCCGGCAGCAGCAGCGGCGCCTGGAGCGTGAGCTCCTCCAGGACCGGCAGGCCGAGCAGGTCGCCGGCCCGAATCGCCAGATCGACCAGCGCGGTTCCCGGCAGCAGGACCGTGCCGAGGACGGCGTGCTCGGCGAGCATCGGGTGGGTGGCTCGCGACACCCGCCCGGTCAGCACCACCTCGTCGGAGGCGGCCAGCCGGATCTCGGCACCGACCAGCGGGTGGTCCACCGGCGCCTGGCCCAGGCTGCCCGCGTCGCCCTTGGCGGCCGGGGCGTCCAGCCAGAACCGCCGATGCTGGAAGGCGTAGGTCGGCAGCTCGACCGCCCGAGCGGTGTAGTCGCCGTAGACCGAGGGCCAGTTCAGCGCGGCGCCGCGGGTGTGCGCCAGCGCGAGGGCGCCCAGCAGCTCCGCCACCTCGGGCTTGTTCTTGCGGGCGACCGAGGCGAAGACCGCCTGCGCGTCGTCGGCCACGCACTCCGGGCCCAGCGCGCTCAGCACGGCGTCCGGGCCCAGCTCCAGGAAGGTGGTGACCCCCTGGTCGGCCAGCGCGGCGATGCCGTCGGCGAAGCGCACGCTCTCCCTGACATGCCTGACCCAGTACTCGGGCGTGCACAGCTCCGCCGGGCTCGCCGGCCGGCCGGTCAGGGTGGAGACGATCGGGATGCTCGGCTCGGCGTAGTCGAGTTCGGCCAGCACCGCGCCGAACTCGGCCAGCATGCCGTCCATCCGGGGCGAGTGGAAGGCGTGCGAGACGGTCAGCCGCTTGGACCGCTCGAAGCGGGCCGCCAGTTCCAGCACCGCCTCGGTGTCACCGGAGACCACCACGGAGCGCGGTCCGTTGACCGCCGCGATGCCGACCCGCTCGTCCAGCAGCGGCAGCACCTCGGCCTCACTCGCCCGCACCGCGACCATCGCGCCGCCCTCGGGCAGCGCCTGCATCAGCCGGCCCCGGGCACCGACCGCCTTCGCCGCGTCCGCCAGCGACCAGACGCCGCTGACGTGCGCCGCGGCCAGCTCGCCGATCGAGTGGCCCGCCAGGAAGTCCGGGCGCAGGCCGAACGACTCCAGCAGCCGGAAGAGCGCCACCTCGGTGGCGAAGAGCGCGGCCTGGGTGTAGGCCGTCTGGCCCAGCAGCTCGGCGTCCGCGCCGAAGACCACCTCGGCCAGCGGGCGGTCGAGTGCCGGGTCCAGGTGGGCGGCGACGCGGTCGAAGTGCTCGGCGAAGACCGGGAAGGTCTCGTACCACTGGCGTCCCATGCCGGGGCGCTGCGAGCCCTGGCCGGAGAAGAGGAACGCCAGGCCGCCCTCGTCGACCGTGCCGGTGACCAGCCCGGGTGCGCCCGTACCGGCACTCAACGCCGCCAGGGCGGCGTCGAGTTCGGCGCGCTCCGAGGCCAGCACCACCGCGCGGTACGGGTGCGCGCTGCGAGTGGTGGCCAGCGCGAGGCCCAGGTCGGCCAGGGCGAGCTCGCCGGTGCCGGCCAGCCGCTCGGCCTGGGCGCCCAGTGCCTCGGGGCTGCGGGCCGAGATCGGCAGCGCCACCAGGGTGGGCGGGGTGCCGGTGGCCGGGGAGTCCTCGCCGAGCTGCGCCTCTTCGAGGATCACGTGCGCGTTGGTGCCGCTGATGCCGAAGGAGGAGACGGCGGCACGGCGCGGGCCGCCCTCGCTCTGCCAGGGCCGGGACTCGGTGAGCAGCTCGACGGCGCCCGCCGTCCAGTCCACCTGGTCCGAGGGTGCGTCCACGTGCAGGGTCTTGGGCAGCACGCCGTGGCGCATCGCCTGCACCATCTTGATCACCCCGGCCACGCCGGCGGCGGCCTGGGTGTGGCCGAAGTTCGACTTGATCGAGCCCAGCCAGAGCGGCCGGTCCGCCGAGTGCTCCTGGCCGTACGTCGCGAGCAGGGCCTGCGCCTCGATCGGGTCGCCCAGCGTGGTGCCGGTACCGTGCGCCTCCACCACGTCGACCTCCGCCGCCGACAGCCCGGCACTGGCCAGGGCCTGGCGGATCACCCGCTGCTGGGAGGGGCCGTTGGGGGCGGTCAGGCCGTTGGAGGCACCGTCCTGGTTGATCGCGCTGCCCCGCAGCACGGCGAGCACCCGGTGCCCGTTGCGCTCGGCGTCCGACAGGCGCTCCAGCACCAGCATGCCGACGCCCTCACCCCAGCCGGTGCCGTCCGCCGCGGCCGCGAAGGACTTGCAGCGCCCGTCGGCGGCCTGGCCGCGCTGGCGGCTGAAGTCGATGAAGGTGTCGGGGGTGGACATCACGGTGACACCGCCGGCCAGCGCGAGCGTGCACTCACCGCCACGCAGCGCCTGCGCGGCCAGGTGCAGGGTGACCAGCGAGGAGGAGCAGGCGGTGTCGACGGTGACCGCCGGTCCTTCGAGTCCGAGTGCGTAGGCGACACGACCGGAGACCACGCTGCCGAGGGTGCCGTTGCCGAAGTAGGCGGCCACCTCCTCGGGGGCGTCGGTGAGCCAGCTGCCGTAGTCGTGGTACATCACCCCGGCGAACACCCCGGTCGCGGTCCCGCGGACCGTCGCCGGATCGATGCCCGCGCGTTCGAAGGCCTCCCAGGAGACCTCAAGGAGCAGGCGCTGCTGCGGGTCCATCGCGACCGCTTCGCGCGGGCTGATGCCGAAGAAGTCGGCGTCGAACTCCGCCGCCCGGTAGAGGAATCCACCCTCGCGGGAGTAGGTCTTGCCAGGCGCGCCCGGCTCCGGGTCGAAGATCGTCTCGGTGTCCCACCCCCGGTCGGTGGGGAAGTCCGCGATGGTGTCGACGCCGTCGGCAACCAGGCGCCACAGGTCCTCGGGCGACTCTACGCCGCCGGGGTAGCGGCAGCTCATCCCGACGATCACGATCGGGTCTTCCCCGGCCTGACGGCTGGTGGCCGCCCCCGCGGCCAGGCCGACGGGCGCGGCCGGCGCTGTGGGCTCGCTGCCGAACAGGGTGTCGCGGATGTGCTCGGCCAGCGTCTTCGGTGACGGGTAGTCGAAGACCAGGGTGGCTGGCAGCCGCAGCCCGGTCGCCGAGTTGAGCCGGTTGCGCAGCTCCACGGCGGCCAGCGAGTCGAAGCCGATCTCGGTGAACGCCCGGGTCGGGCTGATCGCCGCCGCACTCTCGTGCCGCAGCACGGCGGCCACCTCGGTGCGGACCAGCTCCAGCAGCGTGCGGTCCCGCTCGGCGGCGGGCAGTGCGCTCAGCGCGCTGTCGGCGGCCAGTTCGCGGGTACCACGGGCAGCCGACGCCCGACGGTTGGCCGGCCGCACCAGGCCGCTGAGCAGCGCGGGGATGCCGTCCGCGCGGTCGCGCACGGCGGCGGCGTCCACCTCGACGGGGACCACCCTGGCTTCGCCGGTGCGCACGGCGGCGTCGAACAGGCGCAGCGAGTGCGCCGCATCCAGTCCGGGCAGTCCGTAGCGGGCGATCCGGGCCAGTGTCGCCTCGTCGAGCGCGGCGCCCATACCGACCTCGCCCGTCCACAGGCCCCAGGCGAGGGCGGTGGCGGGCAGGCCCAGCGAGGCGCGGTGCTCGGCCAGAGCGTCCAGGAACGCGTTGGCCGCCGCGTAGTTGCCCTGACCGGCGCCGTCGAGGATGGCGGCGAGCGAGGAGAACAGCACGAAGGCCTTCAGGTCGAGCTCGGCGGTGAGCTCGTGCAGGTGGCAGGCACCGTCCACCTTGGCCCGGAACACCTCCTCCAGCGTCTCCTCGGTGAGCGAGCCGATCACTCCGTCGCGCACCGTGCCGGCGGCGTGGATCACCGAGTCGACCGGGTGGGCGGCCAGCAACGCGGCCACCGAGGCGCGGTCGCTCACGTCGCAGGCGACCACGGCCACATCGGCACCCAACTCCTTCAGTTCGGCCTCGATTTCGGGCGCCGAGCCGCGGCGTCCGGCCAGCACCAGGCTGCGCACACCGTGCTCGGTGACCAGGTGCCGGGCCAGCAGCCCGCCCAGGCCGCCGGTACCGCCGGTGATCAGGACGCTCCCCCACTGGGGCTTCGGGTTCGCCGCCGAGGGCAGGACGGCCAGCCGGGGGGCTTTGAACTCACCGCTCAGCAGTGACAGTTCGGGCTCGCCGGTGGCCAGAGCGGCGGTCAACTCGGCATCGGTGGGCAGGTCGGCGTGCTCGATCAGAACGAAGCGCCCGGGGTTCTCCGCCTGCGCCGAGCGCACCAGGCCGCGGATCGGCGCCTGGGCGAGTGCGGGCGAAGTGACCACCACCAGCGTGGAGTCGGCGAAGCGGTCCTCGGCCAGCCAGGCCTTGAGGACCCGCAGCACCCGGGCGGTGGCGTTCCTGGCCGCGAGCGGCAGGGCCTCGGCCCCGGCCACCGCGTGCAGCACGACTGCCTGCGGCAGCGGGTCGGCGAGCCCGGTCAGCTCGGCCAGGTCAGCGAGGTCGCCCTCCAGCGCCGCAATCCGCAGCAGCTCCGGCTCACTCGGCACGCCCAGCGGCAACTGCCGCACCGCATAGAGGACTTCGTCGTCCGACACCGGGCGGGAGACCAGACCCCGCACGGTGGCCAGCGGCACACCGGTGGCGTCGGCGAAGTCGAGCGCGAGGGTGTCCTTGCCCGGGTGGGAGATCCGCACCCGCACCGAGGCGGCACCGGCGGCGTGCAGCGACACTCCGGTCCAGGCGAACGGTACCAGCACCTCTGCGCGGGGCTCGGCACCCAGGTCCGCGGCATGCAGGGCGGCGTCCAGCAGCGCCGGGTGCAGGCCGAACTCGCTTGCCTCAGAAGTGAGTTCGACGGGCAGTGCGACCTCGGCGAAGACCTCGCCGCCCTGCCGCCAGGCCGCCCGCAGCCCCTGGAAGGCCGGGCCGTAGCCGTAGCCCTGGGCCGCCAGGGTCTCGTAGACACCCGCGAGGTCGACCTCCTCGGCACCCTGCGGCGGCCAGCTGTCCAGCGGCTGCGGCAGCGGCTCGGCGGCGGGTGCCAGCACACCACTGGCATGCTGGGTCCACTGCCCGGCGTCCGCGCCGTCCGCCCTGGAGTGGATGGTCAGCTGTCGGCGCCCGCTCTCGTCCGGCTCGCCCACCGCGACCTGGATGCCCACGCCGCCCTCGGCCGGCAGAACCAGCGGGGCGCCCAGGGTGAGTTCCTCGATCGCGCCCGCGCCCACGTGGTCGCCCGCACGCACGGCCAGCTCCACGAAGGCGGTGCCGGGGAAAAGCACCCGTCCGGCGATGACGTGGTCGCCCAGCCAGGGCCGGGCCCGCAACGAGAGGTGTCCGGTCAGCACCACGCCGTCCGCGCCGACGGCCACCACCGCACTCAACAGCGGGTGGCTGGCGGGAAGTTGGCCGAGGTCGGTGAGGTCGGCCCGGGCCGATCCCGGCTCCAGCCAGAACCGCTTGCGCTGGAAGGGGTAGTGCGGCAGGTCGATCCGGCGCCCGTCGCGACCGGCGTGGAAGCGGGCCCAGTCCACCCGAACACCGGCGCAGTAGGCCGCCGCCAGGGCCAGCACGGCCTGCCGCGGCTCGGGGTGCTCGCGGCGCAGCAACGGGGCGAAGACCGCCGCGGAGTCCTCCAGGCACTCCTGGCCCATGGCGCAGAGCACGCCGTCCGGGCCGATCTCCAGGAAGGTGTCGACCCCGGCGCCGGCCAACCAGCCCATGGCGTCAGCGAACCGCACCTGCGCGGCCACGTGCTCGACCCAGTACTCGGGCGTCGCCAACTGCTCGGTGCACAGCTCGCCGGTGACCGTGGAGACGATCGGGATCTTCGGCGCGGCGTACTTCAGGACCTTGGCGATCCGGCGGAACTCGGTAAGCATCGGCTCCATCAGCGGCGAGTGGAAGGCGTGGCTCACCCGCAGCCGCTTGGTCCGGTGCCCTGCCGCGGCCAGCTCCCCGGCGATCCGCAGCACCTCCTGCTCGGCGCCGGAGAGCACCACCGCGCGGGGGCCGTTGACCGCCGCGATGCCGACCTGGCCGGTGAGCAGCGGCGCCACCTCGGCCTCGGCGGCCTGCACCGCGACCATCGCGCCGCCCGCCGGCAGCGCCTGCATCAGCCGGCCGCGCGCGGCCACCAGGATGGCGGCGTCCTCCAGCGTGAGGACCCCTGCCACGTGCGCGGCGGCCAGCTCGCCGATGGAGTGCCCGGCCAGGTAGTCGGGGCGCAGGCCCCAGCTCTCGGCCAGCCGGAACAGGGCGACCTCTATCGCGAACAGCGCCGGCTGGGCGTACTCGGTGCGGTCCAGCAGCGCGGCCTCGGCCGAGCCCTCGGCCGCGAACAGCACCTCGGTGAGCGGCAGCTCCAGCTGGAGGTCCAGGTAGCCGCAGGCCTCCTCCAGGGCGTCGGCGAACACCGGGAAGACGGGGAGCAGTTCACGCCCCATCGCCAGGCGCTGGCTGCCCTGGCCGGTGAAGAGGAAGGCGAGCTTGCCGGGGCCGGCGACGCCCGTGGGAGTCGCACCGGAGGCGATCGCGCTCAGGGCGGCGCGCAGCTCCCCGCGGTCCTCTGCGACGACCGCGGCGCGGTTCGTCAGACCGGCCCGGGTCGTGGCCAGCGAGTAGGACAGGTCGGCGAGTCGGACCTCGTCGCGGTCCAACAGCGGGAGCAGGTCCGCGGCCCGTTCCCGCAGGGCCTGCTCGCCGCGCGCCGACAGGACGTAGGGCAGCACACCGGAGTCGGCGGGACCGGGGGGGCCGGTGGGGTCGGCGACGGGCTCCTCGGCCTGGGCGTCGTGTTCCAGCAGGACGTGCGCGTTGGTGCCGCTGACGCCGAAGGAGGAGACACCGGCACGGCGCGGCGCTCCGGTCCGCGGCCACGGCCGGCCCTCGGTGAGCAGTTCGACCGCGCCGGCCGACCAGTTGACATGCGGGCTCGGGGCGTCGATGTGCAGGCTCTTCGGCAGGTAGCCGTTGCGCATGCTCAGCACCATCTTGATCACGCCGGCCACGCCGGCGGCCCCCTGGGTGTGGCCCAGGTTCGACTTGGCCGAGCCGATCAGCAGCGGTGCGTCCCCGGGCCGGTCCTGCCCGTAGGTGGCGATCAGCGCGCTCGCCTCGATCGGGTCGCCGAGCGTGGTGCCGGTGCCGTGTGCGTCGACGGCGTCCACCTCGGCGGCCCGCAGACCGGCGTTGGCCAGGGCCTGGCGGATCAGCCGCTGCTGCGAGGTGCCGCTGGGTGCGGTGAGCCCGTTGCTGGCGCCGTCCTGGTTGACCGCCGAGCCGCGCACCACGGCCAGCACCTGGTGGTTGTTGCGCCGCGCCTCGGACAGCCGCTCCAGGACCAGGACGCCGACGCCCTCGGCGAAGCCCGTACCGTCGGCCGCGGCCGCGAAGGCCTTGCACCGGCCGTCGGGGGCCAGGCCGCGCTGCCGGCTGAAGGCGGTGAAGACGCCGGGTCCGCCCATCACCGCGACGCCGCCGGCCAGCGCCAGCGAGGACTCGCCCGCGCGCAGCGACTGGCAGGCCAGGTGGATCGCGACCAGCGAGGCCGAGCAGGCGGTGTCCACGGTGACCGCGGGGCCGACCGCGCCGAGCACATAGGCCACCCGCCCGGAGATGACGCTGGGCGCGTTGCCGGTCATCAGGTAGGCGTCGAGGCCGTCGGGGGCCTCGTGCAGCCGCGGGCCGTACTCCTGCACCTCAGCACCGAAGAACATCCCGGCCTCGGTGCCGCGCAGCGCCAGCGGGTCGACACCGGCGTGCTCCAGGGCCTGCCAGGCGGTCTCCAGGACCAGTCGCTGCTGCGGGTCCATGGCCAGCGCCTCGCGCGGGCTGATGCCGAAGAAGTCGGCGTCGAACTCGGTCGCCGTGTCGAGGAATCCGCCGCTCCTGACATAGCTGCTGCCGGGGGTCTCGGGGTCCTCGTCGAACATCCGCTCAAGGTCCCAGCCGCGGTCCTTCGGGAAGTCCGAGAGCACCTCGCCGCCGTCGAGCAGCAGCTGCCACAGGTCCTCCGGCGAGTCCACCCCGCCCGCGAACCGGCAGCCGATGCCCACGATCGCGATCGGCTCGTCCGCCGCACCGAGGTTGGCGGTCGGGGCCGGTTCCGGGGTGACGGCGCCGAGCGCCGCGGCGAGCAGCCGATCGACCAGCGCGACCGGGGTCGGGCACTCGTAGACCACGGTGACCGGCAGGTCGAGACCGGTGGCCGCGACCAGGCGGGCCTGAAGGTCGACCGAGGCCAGCGAGTCGAAGCCGAGCTCGGTGAAGGCACGCGCGGTGTCCAAGGTCTCGGCCGCCTCCGGGCGTGCGGCCTTCAGCGCCGCGACCGCCGCGCTGCTCACGAGGTCGAGAACCAACCTCCGGTGCTCCGACGGCGCGGCAGCGGCCAGCAGCCGGGCCAACACTGAATCGGAACTGGACTCATTCATCCGCGCATCTCCCACATCCGGCCAAGACCGTTTAGCAAACGAACAGTTACGCGGGGACGGCTGCGCCCAGCCGCGCATCGCCCCCGTCACGCCGCGCCACTCTCAGCGCCTGGCTGGGCTCAGGCAGCACCGCCGGAGAACGCACGGTTCCGCCCGGCGGCAATCGCTTCGCTGTCGAACTTCCAGCGGACGTAGGACAGTGACCCCAGCAGCTCGCCAGAGGTGACGGTGTGGGACTCGCCGGCCTCCACCACCCCGGCCAGCGGCAGCCTGCCGATGTTCGCCCAGCGCAGCCGCCCCTCCCCGTCCAGGTAGCTGCGGGTGCGCCCCTGGTTGTCGGGGTGCAGGCAGTAGGGGATGTCCAGGTACCCGCGCTGGAACGCCAGCAGCATCGCCCGCCCGACGTCCGGGTCCAGGTTCAGCACCGCGGAGACCAGCGCCGCGGCCTCCGCGTAGGTCTGCGAGTCGGCGCCGTCATCGGCGACCCGCTCGGTGCGGGCCGCACGCGCGGCCGCGTGCTCCAGCGCGCTGACGTTCTCCGCCACCGTCGGGATCCGCACGGACTCGGCGACGGTCTTCACGATCAGCCGCTCCGAGCCGGTGGAGGCGGCCAGCTCGGCCGCGTCGCCCAGCAGCGCCAGCGCCCCGTGCGGCGTGGTGGGGTAGACGCCCATGTAGGCGTAGATGACGACATGCCAGTCCGCCTCGGGCAGCAGCTCGGCGCAGAGCCGGCGCAGCGCGAACACGGCCTCCTTGTCCTGGCCTTGGTGCGTCTGCTGGGCGTAGCTGGCCGAGATCGAGCGCAGCCCGTGCTGGTAGAAGAACAGCGCTTCGAGCGCGCTGATCGCCACCAGTTGGCTGGGCGGGCAGAGTTGGCCGAGCATGCAGCCGCCGAAGGTCTCCAGGTGCGGATCCCGCCCGAGTTCGCGCAGCCGGCCGAAGAGGTCGCAGGAGCGCGACCAGTTCTCCACCGACTCGCGCAGCGGGATGCGCCCGTACGGAAGGCAGTAGGAGACCGGACCGCCTTCCGAGGCGTCCAGTCCCACCGTCATCAGCGCGCGGAAGATGTCCAGCGGCGCGGCCGAGCCGTGCCGGACCTGCACCGGGAAGTCCGCGCCGTGGATCCCGTCCAGCACCCCCCTGGTGGTCTCCGGATCATGGCTGACGATCGGGTAGCCGTTGAGCGATACGCCTTCCAGCAGGGCGAGCTCGGCGGAATCCAGGTCGTTCACCCGGGTGTAGCTGTCCAGGGTGACGGTGCCGACCGTACGGCCGGCGGCACCCTTGGTGGCCAGCAGTCCGGCCCGCATCAGCGCCGGATCGCTCATCCCCATCCGGGGCTGCACCACGAGTTCGCCCGCCCGGTGCGCCCGGCGGACGAACGCGCCCAAGCCGCCGAACCCGGCGACCTCGCCGTACCCGCCGGACCCGACCACCTCGCCGAGCCCGCCCACCTCGCCCCCGGTCACGTCAGCACCCGCTGCGGGAGCGAGTCGAGCAGCCGCCGGAAGGAGGCGATCCCCTCCGCCCCGTCGTCGAAGACCGCGTCGTAGCCGGCCGCGATCAACTCGGCCAGCTGATCGGCGCTCTGGGCGCCCGCGATGGCCAGCTTGCCGCCGATCACCGCCGGGACAGCGCTCAGCTCGTCTCGCTCGCGTACCTTGCCGATCATCCGGATGCCGTCCTGGAAGCCGTGCCCGTTGACGCTGCTGACCACCAGCAGCACCGGACGGCGGGCCAGGCTCTCGCTCACCAGCAGGTCGGTGGGCACGCAGGGGCCCAGGTTCACCACGTCGAACCCCATCTCCTCCAGCAGCAGTTGCAGGAAGACCAGATTCCAGGTGTGCGAGTCGGAGGTGCCGCCCGCGACGATCACCGTCGCGTCCCGTCTGACCACGGCGGGAAGGTTCTGCGCGGCGGCGACGGCCTTGTTCTGCTCTGCGGGCAGCGACATCACAGCTCCTGGCCGAGCTCGTAGGCGCGGACGTGCTCGATCCGCGACACCGAGATCAACTCCTCGCCGCGGACCAGGATCTCGGTCGGTGCCGGGCGTCCGAGGAACATCAGCAGGCTGGCCGTCGGACCGTAGGCGCCGGCGTTGGGGATGCTCACCACGTCCCCGGGCGCCAACGCGGGCAGCTCGATGTCGCGGCCGAGCACATCGCCCGGAGTGCAGAGCGGTCCGACCAGGCTGGCGATCTGGTCGAGCGGGACCCCCTCGTCGTCCAGGCGCACCGAGACCGGCATGATCCGGCCCAGCCCGGACATGCCGCCGAAGGTGTTGATCCCGCCGTCCAGGATCACGAAGCGCCGGCCGCGGCTCTCCTTGAGGTTGACCACGCCAACCATCAGCGTGCCGCTGTCACCGACCAGGTAGCGCCCGGACTCGACCGCGATCCTCACCTCGCCGCTGCGCCAGCCGGGGAACGACTCGTCCAGCGAAATCGCCATCGCCTCACGCAGGTTGCCGTACACCGGCCGCTCGCCGCGGACCGCGTACGGCACCGAGAAGCCGCCGCCGATGTCGACGAAGCGAAAGCGCGTGCCGAGCTCGTCCTGCACTCGGGCGGCCACCGCGATGGTGTGCTGGAACTCCCCGATCAGGCTCGCCTCGTCCTTGGCGTTGCTGAGCGGGAAGAAGTGCGCGCCCGCCACGTCCGTGCCCGGCACGTCGAAGACCTGCTCGCGCAGCTCGGGCAGTGTCTCGCTGTCGAAGCCGAACTGGGAGGGCACCCCGGTCATCCGGATGCTGGACGTGGCGCTGGCACTGGCGCTGTTGACCCGCAGAAGGCAGGTGGCGACCACGCCCAGCCGGGTGGCGACCGCGCCGACGTTGCGCAGATCACCCAGCGACTCGACCGAGAAGTGCCGCACCCCGGCGCTCAGCGCCTCGGTCAGCTCCCCCTCGGTCTTGCCGGGGCCGGTGTAGAGGATCTCGCTGCCCTGGAAGCCCGCGCTCAGAACCGCGGCGAGCTCACCGGTGGAGCTGATCTCCGCCCGGCAGCGCCGGCCCTCGCCGGCGCGCATCTCGCGCAGCAGCTCGGGGTGCGGGTTCGCCTTCGCCGCGTAGAAGAGCTCGACCTCCTCGGGCAGCGCGGCGAACAGGTCGCGTCGGGCGGCCGCGACGCGGTCCAGGTCGTAGACGTACGACGGAGTACCGAAGCGCTTGGCAAGCTCGGCGTAGCCGGTCACGGGGTGGCCCCTTCGAAGAGTAGAGCGAGCTTCCTGCGATCGTGCTTGCCGTGCAGCGTGAGCGGCAGCTCCTCGACCATCCGGCACAGGCCCGGCACCTTGGCCGGTTCCAGGCGCAGCGACAGCTCTCGCAGCACGGTGTGCGGCGCCAGGTCGCCCACCACGCAGACCGCGAGGTCGCGGTCCTCGGTCGGCGGCAGCACCGCTGCGGCCCGGACACCGGGGATGTCCATCGCGGCCGCCTCGATCTCGATCGTGCTCATCCGCACGCCCTTGCGCTTGAACATGTCGTCCCGACGGCCCTCGTAGTAGAGGAACCCGTCCTCGTCCACACTGCCGAAGTCACCGGTGTGCAAGCGCCGTTGCCCACTTACCGGGTCGGTACGGAAGGCCTTGGCGGTGAGCTCGGGCGCCCGCCAGTAGCCGGGCATCACGTGCGGGCCCTCGACCACGATCTCGCCGGCCACGCCGGTGGGCACCTCATTGCCGTCCTCGTCGAGGATCAGCACCCTGGTGCCCGGCAGCGGACGGCCCACCGAGGTGGGCTTGGCGTCCTCGAACTCGGGCGGCAGCACCGAGATGCGCTTGCACTCGGTCTGGCCGAACTGGCGGACCACCTCGACGCCGGGGAAGGCCGTGCGCAGCCCGTCCACCGTGGTCTTCGGCAGCGCGGCGCCGGTGTTGGTGAACAGTCGCACCTTGGACTCGCCGCCCGGGTCGCGCTCGGCGAGGGAGCAGATCATCGCCGCCAGCGAGGGCACGATCGGCACCACGGTCGCGCCGCTCTCACGGATCCGCTTGAGCAGCACCAGGTCCGAGTCGGTGTCGGCCAGCACCAGTTCCGAGCGGCCGAGCGCGGCGAGCAGGATCTTGTAGAGCCCGTAGTCCCAGGAGATCGGGAACCGGCAGAACACCACGTCGTCGGGGCGGTAGCCGAGTTCCTGGTTGATCGCCCTGGAGGCGAAGACCATCTGACGGTGCGGGCAGATCACACCCTTGGGCGCGGCGGTACTGCCGGAGGTGTAGACCAGGACGGCGACCGCGTCGGCGTCGACCTCCTGGACCGAGGCCCGCGCGCCGGCACCGTGCAGAGCCGTCACCTCGGGCCAGACCTCGCCGAAGCCCAGCACCTCGACCGGCGAGAGCCCGGAGATCCGGTCCACCGCAGTGTCGGCGACGATCACCAGCCGGGGCTCGGCGTTGGCGAGCACCGAACGCAGGTGGTACTCCTTCATGCCCGGGTTCAGCGGCACCAGCACCGCACCGCGCCGGGCCGTGCCGTAGAACAGCGCCACCAGCGCCCGGTTGCTCGGCAGTTGAACCAGCACCCGGTCACCGGGGCGCACGTCGCGCGACTCCAGCCACGCGTCGACCGCGTGGCTGTACTCGCCGAGCTCCTGGTAAGTCCATCGCCCGTCCCGGTCGCTGACCGCGACGGCACCGGGCGCGACGTCTGCCGTCGCCTCGTCGAGCACACCGTGCACCAGCACGGCGGGCGCGGCCTGCGGTATCGCGTCACCACTCACGGCGTGTGTCCGTCCTCTCCATCGTGAGCCTCAATCGGATGTCGTCGCGGCCTGGAGTGCGAGCTGCTTGCGGTCGATCTTTCGGTTCGAGTTCAGCGGGAACTCGGCCAGGTGCCGGTAGCGCTTGGGGACGATCGCCACCGGTAGCACCTTGCGCAGGTCACGGGCGAGTTGAGCCGACGGCACGACCTCGCCGGTGTGGAAGACCACCAGCTCCACCGAGCCCTGAGCCGCGATCGCCACGGTGACCGCGTCCTGCACGCCGGGGCAGCTGCGCACCGCGGCGTCCACCTCGGCCAGCTCCACCCGCACCCCGAGCACCTGCACCTGCGCGTCGTCCCGGCCCAGGTAGAGCAGCTCACCACCGTCCGCCCGGCGAACCCGGTCCCCGGTGCGGTAGAAGCGCCGGCCGTTGCGGTCGAAGAACCGCCCCACGTCGTCGCCGGGATCGAGGTATCCGGCAGTCAACTGTGGTCCGGCAATGCACAGTTCTCCCTCGACGGCATCGTCCTCGCCGCTGGGGCCGAGCAGCAGGACCTGGTGTCCGCCGTGCACCGAACCGATCGGCACCATGCCGTTGAGCGCGTCCTCGCCCGCCCAGCGGTGGGCGGCGACGGTGATGGTCAGCTCGGTCGGCCCGTAGAGGTTCTCCAGCGTCGAATCCGGCGCCGCCGCCAGCCAGTCGCCCGCATCCTGGCAGCTCAGCGCCTCTCCGGCGAAGAAGCTCCAGCGCAGCGAGGGCATGCCGGCGGGCCCGAGACCCCCCATCCGCCGCACCAGCGCGATCGCGCTGGGGGTGGAGAACCAGACGGTCAGGCCGTTGTCCGCGATGAACCGCGGCATGTCCCGGTAGGCCTGCGGCGGCGGAACGACCAGCGTGCCACCGGCTCCCCAGGCGCAGAACAGGTCGAACATCGCGCAGTCGAAGTTGAGGTCGAAGTTCTGCGAGAAGACGTCCTCGGGACCGAAGTCATACCGCTCGTCGAGCAGGCCGAAGTAGTGATGGGTGTTGGTGTGGGTGACCGGAACGCCCTTGGGCCGGCCCGTCGAGCCCGAGGTGAACAGGACGTACGCGGTGTCCTCGCCGCGCACCGGCATCGGCGCGGACAGCGCGCTGCCCGCCGCCAGCGGTACGGCCGGCTGCGGCTGACCGCCGGGGGCGAAGAGCACCGGGAGGTCGACGCCCTCCGCCCGCAGCCCGACCAGGGCCGGCAGCGAGTCGTCGTCGGCGATGAGCGCACCGACTCCGCTCGCCTCGATCATCTGCCGGGTGCGGGCGGCGGGGAAGGCCGGTTGCAGCGGGACCACGGTGATCCCGGTGTACAGGCCGGCCAGGATCGACGCGTACGCCGAGGGGCCCTTGCCCGCCAGCACGCCGATCGCCGCCGGCCGCG
Source organism: Kitasatospora sp. NPDC001132 (assembly GCF_053598415.1). Taxonomy (NCBI): domain Bacteria; kingdom Bacillati; phylum Actinomycetota; class Actinomycetes; order Kitasatosporales; family Streptomycetaceae; genus Kitasatospora; species Kitasatospora sp. NPDC001132. The sequence goes on from NZ_JBSFKF010000009.1 coordinate 22,984, forward strand.
ACGGCAGGTGGGCCAGCAGCGAACCGGCCAGCAGCAGCGCGCGCTCGTGCAGCTCCCGGTAGGTCAGGCTGGTCCCGCCTGCCAGCACTGCGGGGCGGTCCGCCGACTTGGCGAGTCCGCGCAGGAAACGCCCGGACAGCGCGAGGTCCACGGTGTCATCCATCGTGGTGGCCCTTTCGTGCCCCTCCCCGCCCCGTCAGGCCTCGGTGCCGATCAGCATGCCCGCCATGGCCTTCCAGAGCACGGCGGGGGTCTCGAAGGTCTCCGGGGTCAGCGCGTCGTCCAGGAAGCGGACGTCGTAGGCCGCCTCCAGGTTGCCCAGGAGCTCCACGGTGCCGAGCGAGTCCAGGCCCAGCTCACGCAGCGGGGTGTCGCTCTCCAACTGCTCGCCCGGGGGCAGGAAGGGCAGGAAGCGGCGCAGGGTCTCTTCGAACTTCTCGTCCCACATGGTCACTCCATCACTGTCGTTGCTCGTCGTAGTGTGCTCGGACGGCGCCGAAGCGGCGCCGGTGTGCTCGGGCGGCGCCGACCGGCGTCGGCGCGTTCTGCCAGGTGCGTTCCAGGAGGGGCCGGACCCTCGCCTCGGCGCTCAGCCGACGGCGGACCGGCGCCTGGGGGTCATCGCCAGCCGGGGGTTGGCCGGCACGACCTCGAAGTTCCCCGTGGTGCACGGGACTCGGCCGAACAGGCTGTCAGGGCCCGCGACACAGACCCGCTCGACGCCGAGCCGCTTGAGACCGGCCACCGCGTCCGGCCAGCGCAGCGGACGCACGATGCTGTCCAGCAGCATCGTGCGCACCTGCTCGGCCGTGGTGAGCAGCGCGCCGTCCTGGTCGGCCACCACCGGAAGCTTCGGGTCGGTGAAGTGCAGGGTGGACAGCACCTCGCGCTCGGCCTTGTCCCGCAGCCCGGCGAAGGCGCCCGAGTGCAGCGGCGGACGCATGGTGTAGAGCGGCATCCCACCGATCGCGCGCAGCCGCTGCTGCATCCACTCCACCCGGGACTCGCGCAGCGAGAGCATGTAGAAGCCCTCGTCGATGTAGCAGGAAATGTCGTGCCACTCGCCCTGCTCGTCCAGCTCGGCGAGGATCTCGCCCAGTTTCTCCTCGGGAGTACGGACGAAGGAGAGCACCACGATGTCGGTGTGCTCCTGGCTGAAGTACTCGTCCATGCAGCGCGCGAGTTCCGCGGTCATCCGCACGGCCTCGGGCATCGGGAGCGACTGGGCGAAGGCGACCGCCGCCTTCTCGCCGAAGCTGGGGCCGAGGACGGCCTCGGCTTCGACGCCGAGGGCATCCTGCGCCCAGTCGGCGCTGGCCAGGCAGTTGACCAGGAAGGCCACCTGGGCTGCCTCGGAGTAGTCGCCCTCGGCCTCGCGGAAGGCGTCCACCAGGGAGTAGCCGAGGACCTCGTCGGCGACCGTGACCAGTTCCCTGGCGAAGCGGTTGGCCACCATGAACCGGCCGACGTCGTCGAAGGTGGCCGGGCCCATACCGGGGAAGATCATCGCTGTTCGCTTCGTCATGACCGGCTCTCCCGCACCGGCTGCGCCAGCTCCTTCAGGAAGCCCACCATCACCTCGGTGAAGCGATCCGACTCCTCCAGGTGCGGGCAGTGGCTCGAGTTCTCGAAGATCTCCCAACGCACGTTGGGGATGCGGTCGAAGTAGGGCTGCATCGTCACCGGGGTGGCCTCGTCGTACCTGCCGCTGATCAGCAGCGTCGGCGTCCGGATCGCGTCCAGTTCGTCGATGATCGACCAGTCCTTGAGGGTGCCGATCACGTGGAACTCGTTGGGCCCGTTCATCGTGTAGTACACGGTCGGGTCGTTGTAGATCTCCATGAAGGAGGAGAGGAAGTCCTTCGGCCAGGGCAGGATCCGGCACACGTGACGGTCGTAGAAGACCCGCATGGCGGCCAGGTACTCGGGCGATTCGAAGGTCTCGGCCGCCTCGTGCCGCAGCAGGGTCTCCTGCACGTCCGACGGCAGCTGCGCGCGCAGCACGGCCATCTCACTGAGCCACAGCGGGTAGGAGGCGGGCGAGTTGGCCACCACCAAGCCGCGTAGTCCGGCCGGCCGGGTCATCGCGTGCTTCGCGGCGAGCAGGCCGCCCCAGGACTGGCCGAACAGCACGTAGTTGTCGGCGATGCCCAGTTCGCTCAGCAGGTTGGTCAGTTCGGCGGCGAAGAGGTCGGTCTTCCAGAAGTCGGCGCCCTTGTCGGGCAGATGGGTCGAGCCACCGTTGCCGAGCTGGTCGTAGTGCACCACCGGCCAGCCCTGCTCGGCGAGTTCGGTCAGCTGCAGCAGGTAGTCGTGGGTGCTGCCGGGACCGCCGTGCACCACCACCACGGCCGGTTTCTCCGCTCGGAGGTCGCCGGTGACGCGGTACCAGGTTCGGTACTCCCCGAACGGGACGGTTCCCTTGGCGCTGGGCTCCAGGGGCACGGTAACCACCTCAGTCGACAGACGTGTTCGGGGTGCATGGCAAGTGATCCGGTCCCGACGCTAACGCGCTGCGACGGCCCGACTGGACCCCTAGCGGCCCCTAGCCCAGCAGGGGCGCGAGCCGGATCGGCCCGGGTCGCGACACAGGCCACGCGGTAGGGGTCGGCAGGGGGTGTGGTGCGGTGATCGGGCCGCCTAACGTGCGAACAGCGGTCGAATGCGCCGTACGGATGGCCGCTCCACGCGCCCGGGTTCTCCTCGCACCGGGGCCTTCCTCGCGCGGAGGGGCGGAGGGCTTCTTCGCGCCGGGGGCCTTCCTCACACCGGGATCAGCGTGCCCGGATCAGCGTGCTCGCGCATGCGACGCACGCGAGTTCCGACGCATGCGGGTTCGAATGAGTTCGTTCCAGTGAGTTCGAGAGGGCACCATGACCCAGACTGCCGACCAAGAACGTCCGGCCGCCCAGCCGCCGGCCTTCCCGATGCCGCGTTCCTGCCCTTTCAGCCCGCCGGCACAGTACGCCAAGCTCCGTGAGAGCGAGCCGATCTCTCGGGCGGTCCTCAAGGTCAACGGCAAGCCCACCTGGCTGGTCAGCACCTACGAGAGCATGAAGAAGATCCTCGGCGACTCCCGGGTGAGCGCCAACCTCAAGCTGCCCGGCTACCCGCTGCAGGTGCCGGTGCCCGAGGAGATGCTGCAGGCCGTCCCGCTCACCTTCCTCTCCATGGACCAGCCCGAACACACCGTCCAGCGCCGGCTGCTGGCGCCCGAGTTCAGCCTGCGCCAGATTCGCGCGCTGCGCCCCCGGATCCAGCAGATCGTGGATGCCCGGATCGATGCGATGCTGGCCGAGGGCGGCCCGCTGGACCTGGTGGCCGCACTCGCACTGCCGGTGCCCTCGCTGGTGATCTGCGAGCTGCTCGGTGTTCCCTACGAGGACCACCCGCGCTTCGAGCACTGGGCCGGCCAGATCATGAACCATGACATCAGCGACGCGGAGCGCGGCCTGGCGCACTACGAACTCGACCAGTACGTCGACCAGTTGGTCACCAACAAGGAGACCACGCCGGGCGACGACATGATCAGCCGGCTGATCGCGGCCAACCGCGCCGAGCCCTCCGTCGAGCACGCCGACATCGTGAGCATGGCCCGGCTGATGCTGGTCACCGGCCACGAGACCACCGCCAACATGATCGCGCTGGGCACTCTGGCCCTGCTGGAGCACCCCGACCAGCTCGCCGCGGTCAAGGCCGACTCCACCCTGCTGCCCAAGGCCGTCGAGGAGTTGCTTCGGTTCTTCAGCATTTCCGACGCCGGCACCGCCCGGGTCGCGCTGGAGGACATCGAGATCGACGGAGTCGTCATCAAGGCAGGCGAGGGCATCCTGCCGCTCAACAACTCCGCCAACCACGACGAGAGCGTCTTCCCCGACGCCGGCACCCTCGACATCCGCCGCGAGGCCCGCAGCCACCTCGCCTTCGGCTACGGCATCCACCAGTGCATCGGCCAGAACCTCGCCCGGATCGAACTCGAAATGGTCTACGAGACCCTGTTCCGGCGCATCCCCGGCCTCAAGCTGGCCGTCCCGATGTCCGAGCTCAAGTTCAAGGACGACGCCATCGTCTACGGCATGTACGAACTGCCCGTCACCTGGTGACCCAGGCGGATCGATCCGACCAGTCGAACCCGACTCCGAGAGGGCACCATGACCCAGGACCACCTGGCGACCGAACTGCCGAACTTCCCGATGACCCGCACCTGTCCGTTCAGCCCGCCGGCGCAGTACGCCAAGCTCCGTGAGAACGAGCCGATCTCCCAGGCGGTACTCAAGGTCACCGGCAAGCCGGCCTGGCTGGTCACCACGCACGAGCACGTCAAGACGGTGCTCGGCGACTCCCGCGTGAGCTCCAACCTCAAACTGCCCGGCTACCCGCACCAGTTCCACATCCCCGAGGAGATGCTCCGCGAGGTCCGCCTCATGCTGCTCTCCATGGACCCGCCGGAGCACACCGCCCAGCGCCGCTACCTGATCCCCGAGTTCACCGCCCGCCGAATGCGCGCGCTGCGCCCCCGGATCCAGGAGATCGTGGACGCCCGGATCGACGCGATGCTCGCGGCCGGCGGACCGGTCGACCTGGTGGCCGCACTCTCGCTGGCGGTGCCCTCGCTGGTGATCTGCGAGCTGCTCGGCGTCCCGTACGAGGACCACCCGCAGTTCGAGGAGTGGTCGGCGCTGATGATGAACCACGACATCAGCCCGGAGGAGTACGGCGCCGCGGTCGTCGGCCTGGACATGTACCTGGACAGGCTGATCACCGCCAAGGAGACCGAACCCGGCGACGACCTGATCAGCCGGTTCATCGAGAAGAACCGCGAAGAGCCGATCGCCGACCACACCGACATCGTCACCATGGCCCGGCTGATGCTGGTCGGCGGGCACGAGACCACCGCCAACATGATCTCGCTCGGCGTGCTCGGCCTGCTGGAGCACCCCGAGCAGCTCGACGCCGTCAAGGCCGACCACGAGCTGCTGCCCGGCGCGGTGGAGGAACTGCTGCGGTTCTTCAGCATCTCCGACTCCGGCACCGCCCGGGTCGCACTGGAGGACATCGAGATCGACGGCACCGTCATCAAGGCAGGCGAGGGCATCCTGCCGCTCAACAACTCCGCCAACCACGACGAGAGCGTCTTCCCCGACGCCGACACCCTCGACATCCGCCGCGAGGAGGCCCGCAGCCACCTCGCCTTCGGCTACGGCATCCACCAGTGCATCGGCCAGAACCTCGCCCGGATCGAACTCGAAGTCGTCTTCGGCACCCTGTTCCGGCGCATCCCCGGCCTCAAGCTGGCCGTCCCGGTGTCCGAGCTCAAGTTCAAGGACGAGGCCCTGGTCTACGGCGTCCACGAGCTCCCCGTCACCTGGTGACCGTTCAGCCCACAGAGGTCCACTCCACCGAAGTTCACCCCACAGAGCGAGGTACAACCACTATGCGTGTCAGCGTCGACCCCGACCGGTGTGTGTCGGCCGGCCAGTGCGTCATGCGCGCCCCCGACGTCTTCGACCAGGACGACGACGGCATCGTGACACTGCTCCAGGAGGAGCCACCCGCGGCGCTGCACACGCTGGTCAGGCAGACCGCCTCGCTCTGCCCGGTGCGGCTCATCCAGATCACCGAGTAGCCGAAGGACGGCTGAGCGAACACCCCCACCGATCGCCGCACGCCCGGCGGGGCGTGGCGCGTTTGCGGGGCCCCGCTCCCTGGACTGGGCCGGCGTTCGCCGCTGTCCGGCGTGGTCGGGGCCCCGACCACGCCGCTCACCGCAGCGTCCCGGTCCCGGGAGAGCTCCGTCGACTGCGCCGCTCCCACCCCGGTCGGAAGCCGGAACCGCAGCACGCTCGCCGCGCGAACCGGAGCGCCCGGCAACGATCCCGTTCGGCATCGCGTCGTTCCGGCTTGCCGGGTTCATCCTGTGGCCGTTCGGGCGGTCGGCGGTGGAGCGGCCGGACGCGGGGCCGGCGTCCTGCGTGGGGAACGTCATCTGGCTGGTGTTCGCCGGCTGGTGGCTGGCTCTCGGGCACCTGATCACGAGCATCCCGCTGTTCCTGTCGATCATCGGCATCCCCTTCGGATGGGCCAACCTGAAGATGATCCCGGTCTCGCTGATGCCGCTCGGCCGCGAGATCGTGCCGACCGACCAGGAGTGGGGCGCGCGGTAACCGTCACGGACGTCGACGGCCGGCGGGGGCAGCAAGCCCTCGCCGGCCGTTCGCGTTTCCGGGGTCAGGGGCGGCGGGTGAGGGCCTTGCGCGCCGCGTAGGCGGCGGCGCCGAGGGCGAGGACGGCGGCGCCCCAGAGGACGGAGCCGGCGGGGAGGGCGAACGCGAGGACGAGGCAGCCGGCCGTGCCGAGGACGGGGACGGCGAGCGGGGGCCGGCCCTCCGCGGGGGTGAGGGTCCAGGCGGAGGCGTTGGCGACGGCGTAGTAGGCGAGGACGCCGAAGGAGGAGAAGCCGATCGCGCCGCGGAGGTCGCCGAGCGCGGCGGCGAGGGCCACCACCGCGCCGACGGCCAGCTCGGCGCGGTGCGGGACGCCGAAGCGGGGGTGGACGGCGGCGAGGAGGTGCGGGAGGTGGCGGTCGCGGGCCATCGCCAGGGTGGTGCGGGAGACGCCGAGGATCAGGGCGAGCAGCGAGCCGAGGGCGGCGACCGCCGCACCCGCGCGCACCACCGGGACGAGGGCGGGCGCTCCTGCGGCCCGGACGGCGTCGGCCAGCGGAGCGGTGCTGTGGGCGAGGCGGTCGGGGCCGAGGACGGCCAGGACGGCGAGGGCGACGGCGGCGTAGACGACCAGGGTGATGCCGAGGGCGAGTGGGATCGCCCGGGGGATGGTGCGCCGGGGATCGCGGACCTCCTCGCCGAGGGTGGCGATCCGGGCGTACCCCGCGAAGGCGAAGAACAGCAGGCCGGCGGCCTGGAGCACGCCGTGGAAGCCGGCGTCCGCACCGACGGCCCAGTGGCCGGTGTGGGCCGCGCCGCCGGCCAGGCAGGCGGTGACCACGGCGGCGAGCACCGCCAGGACGACGGCCACGATCGCCCGGGTCAGCCAGGCGGCCTTCTGCACGCCGACGTAGTTGACGGCGGTCAGCGCCACCACGGCGGCGACCGCGACGGCGTGGGCCTGGCCGGGCCAGACGTAGGAGCCGACGGTGAGGGCCATCGCGGCGCAGGAGGCGGTCTTGCCGACGACGAAGCCCCAGCCGGCCAGGTAGCCCCAGAAGTCGCCGAGCCGCTCCCGGCCGTAGACGTACGTGCCGCCGGACTGCGGGTAGCGGGCGGCGAGCCGCGCCGAGGAGGTGGCGTTGCAGTACGCCACCACGCCGGCCAGCGCCAGGCCCACCAGGAGCCCGGAGCCCGCTGCCCCGGCGGCGGGCGCCAGCGCGGCGAAGACGCCCGCGCCGATCATCGAGCCCAGCCCGATGACCACGGCGTCGAACACCCCCAGGTGCCGCCGCAGCTCCCCCGGGGCGGCCACCGTCGGCGACGAACTCATGCGCTGTACCTCTCTCGATCCGGCTGTGGTGTCGGCGCACCCTACCGGAGGGAGGGGAACAGGGGGTGCGGGGCCGAGGCGCCGAGGAAGCCCCTGGTCGCGGGGGGAGGGAGGACGCGGGGGTGGAAGGGGCCAGGATGTCGGCGCACCCTGCCGGAGGGAGGGGTACGGCAGTGGTCACCCACTGAGCCGGGCCTCCAGGGCGCGCAGGTCCGCGGTGAGGGCGGCACGCACCTGGCAGGACATCAGCGGACCGACCAGGAGGGGGCCGCCGCGGACGCGGATGCGGGCGAAGGTGCCGGCATGGGTGGGTTCGAAGGTGTAGGTGACGCGCATGGGCGTCGGCCCGCAGACGGAGACCATGTCGAGCACCGTCGGCGGGCGGTGGAGTGCCACGCGCAGCACGTACCGGAAGGACCTGCCGAGGAAGTGCGCGGTCCGGGTGACCTCGGCGCCCACGCCGAAGCCGCCGGTGTCGGCTTCCCGGGTGAGGGCCGCGGTGCGGATGCCCCGGGTCCACTCGGAGTCGTGGCGCCAGTCCATCGCGTAGGCGGCGACGGTGGTCGGCGGGAGGGGGATCAGGCGTTCCACTGTGACGTCGAGGGGCATGATCACACTCTCCCGCCGGGCGGGCCACTGCGCTCCCTGGACCCGCCCGGGGGAAGGGCCGAACGGGTGGATCCGTCGGAGCCCCGTGATCAGATCCCCAGGATCCGCTGGGCCTGCGCCCGCATCTCGACCTTGCGGATCTTCCCGGTGACCGTCATCGGGAACTCCTCGACCACGTGCACGTATCGCGGGATCTTGAAGTGGGCGAGCCGGCCGGCGCAGTACGCGCGGACGGCCTCGTCGGTGAGCGGTTCGGCGCCCTCCCGCATCCGGATCCAGGCCATCAGCTCCTCGCCGTACTTGGCGTCGGGCACGCCGATGACCTGGACGTCCAGGATGTCCGGGTGGGTGTGGAGGAACTCCTCGATCTCGCGCGGGTAGAGGTTCTCGCCGCCGCGGATCACCATGTCCTTGATCCGGCCGGTGATGGCGAGGTAGCCGTCCTCGTCCATCACCGCGAGGTCCCCGGTGTGCATCCATCGGGCGGCGTCGACGGCCTCGGCGGTGCGTTCGGGCTCGCCCCAGTAGCCGAGCATGACGGAGTAGCCGCGGGTGCACAGCTCGCCGGGTTCGCCGCGCGGGACGGTACGGCCGGTGGCCGGGTCGACCACCTTGACCTCCAGGTGCGGGCCGACCCGGCCCACCGTGGTGACCCGGCGCTCGACCGGGTCGTCGACCCGGGTCTGGGTGGAGACCGGCGAGGTCTCGGTCATGCCGTAGCAGATGGAGACCTGCGCCATGCCCATCCGCCCGATGACCTCCTTCATCACCTCGCTCGGGCAGGGCGAGCCGGCCATGATGCCGGTGCGCAGGCTGGTGAGGTCGTAGCGGCCGAAGTCCGGGTCGGCCAGTTCGGCGATGAACATGGTCGGCACGCCGTACAGCGAGGTGCAGCGCTCGGCGGCGACGGCGGCGAGGGTCGCGCCGGGCTCGAAGGACGGGGCGGGGATGACCATGCAGGCGCCGTGCGAGGTGGCCGCGAGGTTTCCCATCACCATGCCGAAGCAGTGGTAGAAGGGCACCGGGACGCAGATCCGGTCCTGCTCGGTGTAGTCGAGCAACTCGCCCACGAAGTAACCGTTGTTGAGGATGTTGTGGTGCGAGAGTGTCGCACCCTTGGGGAAGCCGGTCGTCCCGGAGGTGTACTGGATGTTGATCGGGTCGTCAGGGGCCAACTCGTCCTGTCGCTCGGCGAGTCGGGCGTGGTCGGCGCGCCTTCCGGCGGCGGTCACGGCGCCCCAGTCCGGACTGCCGATCAGCAGGACGCGCTCCAACTCCGGGCAGCGGGGCCTGACTTCCTCGATCATTCCGGCGTAGTCGGAGGTCTTGAAGCGCTCGACGGCAACCAACAGCCGGATGCCGGCCTGGTTCAGCACGTACTCCAACTCGTGAGCCCGGTAGGCCGGGTTGACCGTCACCAGGATCGCGCCGAGCTTGGCGGTGGCGTACTGGGTGAGCGTCCACTCGGCGCAGTTGGGGGCCCAGATGCCGACCCGGTCCCCCTTGGCGATCCCGAGCTCCAGCAGGCCGAGCGCCAGGGCGTCGACGTCGGCGGCGAGTTCGGCGTACGTCCAGCGGCGGGCGGTGGCCCGGTCGACCAGGGCGTCGCGCTCGGGGAAGGCGCGCACCGCGCGGTCGAGGTTCTCCCCGATGGTGTCACCGAGCAGCGGGACGTCCGCGGTGCCGGAGGCGTAGCTGCGTGGGGTCGGCGTGGTCGGCACGGGCTGGCTCCCGGGGACGGCGGTGCGGGTCAGGGACCATGGTCGCCCGCCCCGACCCCGCGCCACCACCCCCGAACGGGGGTGCGGACACGGCGCTGGGGCCGCCCGTCGGCTTCGACGGACGGCCCCAGCGCGCGGGGTCACTTGTTGATACAGATGTTGCCGAAGGCAGGGTTGAGCAGGCCGATGATGTCGATCGAGTTCCCGCAGATGTTGGCCTCCAGGTTGATCGGGACCTGGATCTGGTTGCCGGACAGGACGCCGGGCGAGTTGGCGGCGATGCCGTTGGCGGTGGCGTCGCCGGCGGAGGCGGTCCCGGCACCGGCGAGGACCGTCACCGCGGCGAGGGCGGTGGCGGCGAGGGTGGTACGCATACGCATTGCGTCGCTCCTTGTGAGCATGGCGGTTCGAAGTGTGACGATCACACTCGCTCACGATCACAAGCGATCCACCCCGCCGCACGCCGGATTGACCCGTTCTAGGGCGCGTCGGCCTCCCGCCCCTCCCCCCGCCCCGTCGGCGCCGCGCCCTCGGGGCTGGCCACGCTCAGTGATCCCAGCAGGTCCCGGGCCGGACGCAGCCCCGGCTCGGCCGCCACCGCGCGGTGCAGCAGCCCCAGCGCGAGCCCCTCCTTCCCCGCCGCCAGGGCGGCCAGCGCCCGGTTGTAGTCGATCCGACCGGCGTAACGCAGCCGGAACAGCACCGACAGGTCCTCCCTGCAGGAGGGGCAGCGCAGGGTCTCCCGGTCCGCCGGAACCCTGCACAGCGGGCACGGCACGTCCAGGGCCTCCGGGGCGTCCGGCGCGCCCGGGGCCTCCGGTGCGTCCGCGGCGCTCATCGCGGCCCCGCCTCCTCCGGGCGGACCGGGCCGAGCGGCTCCGGGGCCGACTCGCTGCCCAGCTCCCGCTGCGCCTGCGCGTACAGAGCCAGCAGGTTCGACATGTGGGTGTTGACCTCCGCCATGTTGGGCGCCTCCACGGCCGCGTCCAGGCCGCGCAGCTCGGCCATGATCAGCTGGGCCAGGGCCGGCGAGACCATGTTCTGGGTCACGTACACGTTGCACATGGTGATCATCCGCATGGTGTGCCCGAGCGAGTCGCAGAGCTCGTCCGCCTTCCGGGCCGCGCGCACCGCGCCCTCCCAGTCGGCGGCCTCGCGGCGCAGCCGCAGCTCGGCGGCCACCGAGCGCAGCCGGTCCAGGTCGCTCGGGTCGAGGTGCTTCTCGCAGTAGTGGATGAACAGGCTCAGGTACGCCTCGGAGCCGCGCACCCAGCGCTGGGCCTTGAGCTGCTGCTGGGCCCGCTCCAGCGCCGCGTCCACCGACTGGCCGCGGGTCTGCCCGGCCGCCAGGTCGTCCAGGGTGTCCATCAACCGCTGTGCCTCGCGCCGCTCGGCCTCGGTCAGCTCGCTGCCCCAGCGGTCGGTGAAGGACTCGATCTGCCGCTGCTGCTCCTCGACCTGCACCTTCAGCTCGGGGTCGAGGGTGACCCGCTCCAGCTTGACGGTCTTCTCCGCGCCGCCCTGGATCCGCACCGACAGGGTGATGGTGCGGTCCCGGTCGAGGCCGAAGGAGACCTCGACCGGGGTCCGGCCGCCCAGGCCCTCGGGCAGCCGAAGGGTGAGGTGGCCGATCAGCTCGTTCTGCTGGGCGATCTCGTGCTCGCCCTCGTAGACCGCGATCTCCAATCGCTGGCGCCCGCTGCCGGAGACCACGAACTCCCGGCTGACCGGCGAACTCGTCGGGTAGCCGCTGTTCTTGGGGATGATGACGGCGAGGCGGCCGTCGTTCAGCTCGATGCCGAGGTTCTTCGGGGTGATGTCGAACGGGTTGGTGACCTGCGCCAGTTCGCCGCAGCCCGGGCAGACCTCGCAGCCGGGCGGGTTGACCACCCCGCAGGAGGCGCAGCGCAGGCCGACGTCCTCGGCGGCGGTGGTGGCCACCCTGGTCCGGCCGGGGGCGGCCGAGTTGAGCGGCTCGCCGCACAGTTCGCAGGCGGTGACCCCGGGGGCGGCCGGCGTGCCGCAGCGCGGGCAGTTGCCGCCGTGCACCACGGCGGTGGCCTCGGTCCGCTGCGGGGCCGTCGTGCCTCCCGGGCCGGTTCCGGTGGCCCCCGTGGCTCCGGTGGCTCCGGTGGCGCCCGAACCGTCCAGCGCCTGATCGCACTTGGGGCAGGCGGCGGCGTCGGCGTCGACCGGGATGTGACACCTCGGGCAGGAGACCCGGGCGCCGCCGAGCAGGGTGGTGGCACAGTTGGCGCAGCTGGAGGCGGACAGGTCGCCGGGGGCCCGGCACTCGGGGCACTCCACCTCGCCGACCAGCGCGGACTGCACGGCCGCGCCGAGCGCCACGCACTGCATCGGGTTGACGCCGCGCCTGATCCGGCGCGGGCCGAAGACCTCGCCGAGCCGGCGGGCGACCAGCGGGATCGCGGTCGAACCGCCGACCAGCACCACCTCGTCGATGTCCCCGACGGTCAGGTTGGCCTGCATGATGGCCTTGTGGGTCAGCTCGATGGTCCGCTCGATCCGGCCCTCGATCAGCTCCTCGAACCGGGCCCGCTCGAACTCCGTCTCCAGCACCAGCTGCCCGGCACCCAGGCCAGGCAGGATGACCTCGGAGGACTCCTGGTTGGAGAGCTCGATCTTGATGGTCTCGGCGGTGGCGGCGATCTTCGGGCGGTCGCGCAGGTCGGGCTGGTACTCCGCGCCGTACTCCTCGCGTATGTCCTCCAGCAGCGCGGTGGTGATCCCGCGGTCGAAGTCGTCGCCGCCGAGCAGGTTGTCGCCCTCGATGCCGAGCACCGAGACCGAGCCTGGCACCAGCAGCAGGATGGAGATGTCGAAGGTGCCGCCACCGAGGTCGTAGACCAGGACGGTCTTCCCCTCGTCGCCCGCCTCGGAGGTGATGCCGTACGCGAGGGCGGCGGCCGTCGGCTCGTTGATGATCCGCAGCACGTGCAGGCCGGCCATCCGGCCCGCCTCCTGGGTGGCCGCGACCTGCCGCTCGCCGAAGTACGCCGGGACGGTGATGACGGCCCGGTGGAAGGGCTCGCCGAAGCGCTGCTCGGCGTCCTCCTTGAGGCGGTGCAGGATGATCGCGGAGATCTCGATCGGGGTGTACGAGCGGCCGTTGAACCAGACGTTGACGTCCCCGTCGGTGCCCGCGGTGACCTTGTAGTCCACCTCCTTCAGGGCCGCCTGGACCTGCGGGTCCTTGAACTTGCGGCCCATGAAGCGCTTGACCGAGCGGATCACGTTGGCGCCGTCGATGGCGATCCGGCTGCGCGCGGTGGAGCCGACCAGCAGCTCGCCCTTGCGGCCGCTGCCGACCACGGAGGGCGTGGCCTCCTGGTTCTGGCGGTTGAAGATGATCTCCGGCTCGCCCCGGCGCAGATGGGCGACCACGGAGTTGGTGGTACCCAGGTCGATCCCGAGTGTGCGGTACATGTCGTTCCCCTCTTGCCCCTCGTGGTCCTGGTCCTGGCTAGTTCTTGCGCTTGGCCTGTTGGGCCTGTTGGGCCACGGCCTTGGCCCGGCGGCGGGCCCGGGGCGGGGCTGCCTTGGGCTGGACGCGGATGACCGGCGCGGTGGCGACGGTGGCGGTCGCCTCAGGTGTCTCCGGTGCCTCGGGCGTCTCCAAGACCTCGGGCGCGACGGCTTCGGTGGCCTTGGACGGCTCCAGCGCCTCGGGCTCGGCGGCTTCACTGGCCCCGGACGGCTCCAGCGCCCTGTCGGGCTCCGGGTCCGGCTCCGGCGCGGCGACCACCACCTGGGCCCGGCGCAGCACCTCGTCCTCCCAGAAGAACCCGGTCACCACCGTCCGCACCACCGTCTCCGGCGCCACCCCGGGTCGGGCCTCGGTGCCCACGATCTCGGTCAGGTCCGGGTCGGCCGTCATGCCCTCCAACCGCATCGGCCGCACCTTGGCCTTGGCCAGCTGCCCGAGCAGCCGCCTCCGGGTGGCCTCCAGGCCGGCGCCGCGCCCGAGCGCCACCAGTTCGCGGTCCAGGCCGAGGGCGGCGAGCGCGTCGTCCACCTCGACCAGGATGCCCAGGAGTTCGCGCTGCTCGGCCCGAGCCGCCTGCTTCTGCTCCGCCAGCTTGCTCCCCAGCAGCGAGGCCCGGAAGAGCAGCCGGCCGAACGCCGCCTCCAGGTCGACCTCCTCGACACCGGGCGGGATCTCCAACCGCCGCTGGCCGCCGAGCAGTTCGGCGGTCGACGCGCCGGCGGTCAGGTCAGTGGGTGCGTCGGTCATTCGGGTACCTCGATCTGCGGCAGCACGGACAGGTCCGCCGCGTAGCGGGCGGGGACGGGCGGTTCGGGGTCGGCGCCGCCGGGGGCGGGCTCGGTGAAGTCGGCGGCCAGCTCGGCCCGGTGGAGGGCGGGCAGGGTGGCGACGGGCGGCAGCGGCTCGCGCTCGATCACCAGCAGCGGTTCGGCGAGCGCGGGGGCGAGGAGTTCGGCAGCCTGGTCCACCGGTTCCGGCGGGAGCGGCTGTTGGAGGTCCGCCTCCAGGCGCCGGTCCGGGTTGCGCAGCAACGCGGCGGCCTCCTGGATCTGTTGGCGGCTGTAGCGGCCGGCCCGCATCGCCGGTCCGACGGCGAGGTTGATCTCGCGCACGCCGGCCGTGAGCGGGATGCCCAGGACCTCGTACGGCGACGGCTCGTGCAGTGGCATGGCGGGCGGTCCCTCTCCTCACAGTGGCCGGGTGGGTGGCTGGGGTGCCGGTACGGTCGGCGGTCCGGGTGGCGGTCCGGCTGCGGCGTACGGTCTGGGACGCCTTCCAACTGCCGTACGGTTTCCGTCAGTAGAGCGAGTTGATCCGCATCTGCATGGCTCGCAGCTCGAGGTCGTCCGGATTGTGCTCGACGGCCTTGCGGGCCAGGTCGCGGGCCTCGCGCAGCTGCCGGGCGTTGGCCCGCTGGACGGCGAACGAGCCGTAGACGATGCCGAGTTCGCGGTGCAGCTTGTCGGTGTCCTCCGGGGTGCGGGACAGGCCGAGGGCCTCCTCCAGCAGCCGGATGGCCTCGAGGTAGCGGCGGGCCTCGTAGTGGCCGATGGCCTCGCCGCGCCAGAGGCTGACCATCAGCCGGCGGATGTCCGGCGAGTCGTCGTAGGACTTGGCCTTCTGCAGCATCGCGGCCTGGGCGGTGAACGGCTGGTCCTGCATGGCGTCCACCACGTGGTTGGCGAGCATCACCGAAACCCGGCGCGGGGCCTCGTGCTCGACCCCGCCCTCCCAGTCCGGGTCGGCACGCAGTGCCTCGGCCATCCGCTCGACGGCGCGCCGGCGGTCGTCGGCGAAGGCGGCCGAGCGGGAGAGCTGGCGCAGTACGAAGGCGAGGCCGATCCGGTGGTCCGGGTCGGGGTTGAGCTCGATCAGCGCCCGCCAGGCGTCGGCGGCCTCCTCCAGTTCCGCGTCGGTGGCGTCGGGACGGCTGAGCTGGCCGGCCCGGTTGCCGAGGGCGGCCTCCAGGAAGTGCCGGGCGGTCGGGTCGCCGGGGACCAGGTCCAGGCTCTTCTCCAGCAGGGCGAGGGCGCGGGGGTAGTCCTGGTCCTCATTGTTGATCTTGCGTGCCCACTGGGCGTAGGTGGCGCCGAGGTCGCCCCGCACCTCGGGGTCGTCGGGGGCCAACGCCAATGCTCTCTCCAGGAGTTCGGCGGCTCCGGCCTGGTCGTCCAGGCTGTTCTTGAGCAGCGCGCGGGCGGCCCGGACGCCGGACTCGGCGGCGATCGCGGCGGCGTCGGCGGGCAGCCGGGCGCCGGGGACGGACCGCGCGCGGGTGAGGCTGTCCAGCGCCTGGCGCCAGTCCTGGTTGCGGTGGTGCTCGCGGGCCTGGCTGACCAGGGACTCGCCGAGCAGCGCCTGCCAGTCCTCGCCGCGCCGCTGTTCGGGCACCGCGTCCAGGGCGGCGACGGCGGCGGCCTGCCTCCCCTGGAGCTGCAGGTAGCGCTGTGCGCCGAGCTCCCCGAACAGGCCGAGGGCGCGGGTGGGCGCGGGCGCGTCGGGGCCGGCGGGCCGCTGCCAGGGCCGGACGGCCCGCTCGAACGCCTCGTCCCAGCCTACGAGTTCGGGATCGGCGCGGAGCAGCCGCTCCAGGACGGGGCCGAGCGCGAGGCGGCGGTCCGGGCGGCCGGGCAGGGCGATCCGGACGTCCTCCTGGGCGAGGGCGTCCGCACAGTACGCCTCCATGCCGAGGCGCAGCGTCCAGGCGGTGACCTCGTCGCCGCCGCGCCCGGCGGCCCGGTCCAGGGCGCGCAGGTCCTCACGGAGGCGGTCGAGCAGGCCGGTGCGGGCGGCGGCGAGCCGCTGGGGTTCGGCGGTGCGGCCGGTGGTCCGGGCGGACTCGGCCCACAGCTCGGGCTGGTGGAGGGCGGCGACCAGGCAGCCGAGCGTCCAGGCCCAGAGCTCCTCGTCCGGCTCCTGGTCGGGGGTGCCGGCGGCGAGCCGGTAGCCGGCCAGCCCGAGCGCGTGCAGCAGCCGGGGGTGGGCCGGATCCCCGCGCAGCAGCTCCCGGTAGGCCTCCCAGGCCTCCCGGTGGCGGCCGTCGAGGGCGGCCTGGTGCGCCTCGTGCTCGGCGAGCAGGACGAGCGCGCCCGCCGCCTGCGGGTGTTCGGGGGCGAGCCGGAGCGCCTGGCGCAGGTCGATGGCGGCCGCACCCGGCCGGTCGGCCGCGAGGGCGGCGCCGGCCCGGCGGACCAGCACGGCCGCGCGGGCCGTCGTGGCGTCCTCGGGCAGGTCTGCCAGGGCTTCGTCCGGTCGGCCGAGTTCGGCGCGCAGCAGGGCGAGGTCGAGCCGGACGGGTGCGGCGGCCGTGCCGTCGCCGAGCGCCTCTGCCCAGCGGGCGAGCACGGGTTCGGCCTGTTCGGGGGTGCCGGCCCGGCGGGCGCAGTCGAGGACGGCGCGCAGGACGGGGGCGGTGCAGCGCACGCAGCGGGGCGAGGCGGCACCGCGCGGGGTGTGCTGGTGGTCGGTGCAGGCCTCGCGGCCGCAGCCGCCGCAGGTGTCGGCGGCGGGGCGGTCGCAGAGCGCGCAGTCGCCGGTCGGCGCCAGGCCGGCCGCTGTGCCCGAGGCCAGGAAGTGCCGGTACCAGTCCAGTGCGGCGGCCCAGTTGCCGGCCCGTTCGGCGAGCAGGGCGCGCAGCCGGGCGATCGCCGGGTCGCCGGCCGGGTCGGGCGGGCCGAGCAGGGCGATCGTCCGGGCCGGGCGGCCCGCCAGCAGGGCGACGGCGGCCAGGTGGTAGCGGTCGCGCAGGCCGCTGCCGGCGTCGAGCAGCGCGGTGACCGGCTCCGGGGTGCCCTCGGCCAGGGCGAGCGCGGCGCGCAGCCGGGCCTGGCGGTGGGTGAGGGCGCCGGGCAGGGAGTCGGCGAGGGCGAGCGCGGCTGCGGCGCGGCGGCGCGGTTCGGCCCGGTCGCGGCCGGTGACCAGCAGGTGGGCGGCCTCGCGCAGGGCGGCTTCGCGCAGCGCGGCCCGGTAGCCGGGGGCGGCGGGGTGCTCGGCGGCGGCCTGCTGCCAGAGTTCGCGGGCGGCCGTCGGGTCGGTGGCGAGCCGGGTGCGGGCGAGCCGGTCGCGGGCCAGGGCGCGGCGGGGGTGCAGGTCCTCGTCGTCGAGTTGCTCCCAGCGGGCGAGGGCGCCGGCCTGGTCGTCGGTGCGGGCGAGGGCGAGGCCGTGGTGGAAGGCGGCGATGGCGCTCCAGCGGCTGCCCGGTTCGGTGTCGGCCTCGGCGCGCAGGATCGGCTCGGCCGGTCCGGCCTGACCGGCGGCGAGCAGGGCGGCGCCGAGCCGGACCCGGGCCGGGCGCCAGTCGGGGGCCGTGCCGAGGCCGGCCCGGTAGTCGGCGGCGGCCTCGGCGGGGCGGTCGGCCCGCTCGTGCACCAGGGCGAGGCCGAACCGGGCGGGGGCGAAGTCCGGTCGGAGGGTCAGGGCCGCGGTGAACTCCTCCCGGGCCTGCTCGTCGGCGCCGAGCAGCAGGGCGAGCCGGCCGAGGGCGTAGCGGGGGCGGGGGTCGGTCGGGCTCTCCACGGCGGCGGCCGCGAGGTCGCCCCAGGCCCGCTGGGTGTTGCCGGCCCGCTGCCTGGCGAGGCCGCGGAAGAGCAGTGCGTCGGTGCGCAGGGCCTGGCCGCGCCCCCACGGGGAGGTCTCGCCGGGGCCGAAGTGCAGCGCCTCGTCGAAGGCGGCGACGGCGGGCCCGTCCTGGTGCCGGGCGTACAGCTGTACGCCCCAGCGGAACCAGAGTTCGCCGCTGCCGCCGGGGGCCGCTTCGGCGACCAGGCCCTCGGCCTCGACGGCCCGGCCGGTGGCGGTCAGCAGGGCGGCGCGGGCGAGCACCGGCCAGTCCCGGCCCGGCAGGGCGGCGAGGGCGCGGGCGGTGGCGTCCTCCCGCTGCTCGACGGCGCCCTCCCGGCAGCGGCGCTGCAGCCAGTCCAGGGCGTGGGCGGCGGCCTCGGCCTCCTCGCCGGGCTCGGCGCCGGCGGCGGTGGCCTGGAGGAAGGCGAGCAGCGGGCCGAGGTCGCCGTCGGGGGCCCGCATCCGTTCCTCGGCGAGGCTGCGCAGACTCCACCGGGGCAGCTGGCGGGCCGGGTCGGCGAGCAGCGGGTAGGCCTCGCGGTGCAGGGCGAGGGTGGCCTGCTGGTCGCCGGTGGGGATGGTGGCCTCGGCCTGGCCGAGCAGGGCGAGGCCGCGCTGCGGGCGCAACTCCTCGGGTGCGTCGGCGAGTCGGCGGGCCAGCCGGGCGTAGCGGCGGCGGGCCTGGGCGGCCCGGCCGGCGGCGAGCCGTTCGGCGGCCGCGGCCAGGGCCTTCGCCACCGCCGCGGCGTCCGTGGCCCGTCGGCGCCGGGCCAGGACGACGCTGGTGGCACCGGCCAGTGCCACCACGACCAGCAGCACCGCTAACAGCGCCATGCACCGTCCCCCTGGTTCGAGTACCGTCCACCGGGATGATCAACTTCCCTGGGGTGGCCGTGATTTGACGTCGTGTCGCGATGTTGCCCGAGTGCCATCAGAATAGGCCCTCGATCGGACGGACGAACAGGAAGGAGCACTATCCTGGGCATCACATCACCAGGGGGACGAGAGCACAGCAACAGCTCAACAGCAGCGCGCCAACAGCGCGTCCACAGCGGTCAGTAGCGTCGGGGGTCGGGGGTCGGGTGTCGCAGTCGCGTTGGGTGCCCGGGCTCCGGTTCGGGCCGGAGTTCGACCCGGAGCAGTACGAGCTGCTGGAGTTCCACCACCGGGGCGGCGAGGCCGAGGTGTGGCGGGCGGTTCGCACCGGCCACAACGGGCGCAAGGAACTGGTCGCCGCGAAGATCATGCTGGAGCGCGACCCGACCGAGGTGCGGCGCTGGCTCGGCCGTTGGGACGACGTCTCGCACAACGCGCACCGGCTGGGCGTCACCGACCTGGTGGTCCCCAGCTTCCTGCTCGGCCCCTCCCCGCACCGGCCCGGCAGCCCACCCGGCGCCGCGCTGCTGGGCTACCAGATCTCGCCCTGGGTCGAGGGCGTGCCGCTGCACACCTGGGCGCGCGGCCGGCACGGCGGCCTTTCGGCGGTCGCCGAGGTGCTGGCCCGGCTCTGCCGGATCGTCGACGAGCTGCACCGCAAGCGCTGGGTGCACCGCGACATCTCCCCCGCCAACGTCCTGGTGGACGGCCAGGGGCAGGTCAAGCTGATCGACCTGACCTTCCTCGCCCCGCTGGACCACGCCCTGACCGTCGCGGTGTTCACCCCCGGGCACGTCCCGCCGGAGGCCGAGCAGGTCGGCGGCTTCCCGACCACCGCCAAGGACCTGTTCGCGGTCGGCACCCTCGCCCGAACCCTGCTGTTGCCCGACCACGGCCGCCTCGATCACCGGCTGGCCGCCGAGCAGGCCCGCGCCGAGCTCCTCGCGGCCGGCTACGGCGAGGAATTGGCGCGCTGGGCCTGCGAACCGCTGGCCCGCGACCCGGACCGCCGCCCCTCCCCGCTCGGCCCGTGGGCCGCCCGGGGCCGTGAACTGCTGCGCGCCCACCGGCCGGTGGCCCGCACCGCGGGCCTGGCCGTGCTGCCCGACCCGGACGGGCGGCCGCTGGTGGTCACCGGCGGCGCCGACGGCACCGCGCTGGCCGGCCCCGGCGCCCTCGGCCGACGGCTTCCGGCGGGGCAGGGGCCGTCCACCGTACGGGAGCTGGCGGCCGGCTGGGCCGGGCAGCCGGGCGAGCTGGTGGTCTGCACGGAGGACCGCGGCGGCACCCTGTGGGTCGGTACGGCGGCGGGCTGGTGGGAGGCGGCGCGCGGGGTCAACGGGTTGGCGGGCGGGGTCGGTTCGGGCGGGTGGGGTGGTCCGGGTGGCTCGGGCGGCTCGTTCGGCTCCGGCGGTTCGTTCGGGTCGGGCGGCTCGGCCGGAGAGATGACGGTCTGGACGGCGGCCGGCGGCGCACTGCGCTCCTACCGCTGGGCACCCGGCCGCACCCTCACCGGCCAGGAACACCCCGGCTGCCCGGCCGACCGGGTGCTCGCCGCCACCGAGGAGCGGCCCGGCGCCTGGCTGCTGCTGGTCGAGCACCGCGAGCGGGTGCTGAGCTGGCGGCCCGGCACCGCGCAGCCGCCCGTCCCGGTGGGCCCGGCCGGCCCGCTGCGCGCCGGAGCGCTGGCCCGCACCTCCGCCGGACCGCAGGCCGCCACGCTGCGGCCGGACGGCTCGGTCCAGCTGCACACCCTCGGCAGGGCCGGGGCGGGAACGGAGATCGGCGACGGTGAGCCCTCGCTCGGGATCGCCATGGTGGGCCACCGCGGCGGCCCGACCGTCGCGCTGGCCGGCGCGGGCGGCGTACGGCTGCGGCTGCCGGTCGGCGGCGCCTCACGCCGACCGCGCTGGTGGCGGCCCACACTGCGCCCGGCGACCGGGGTCGCGCTGGCCATGGGCGAGGACTGGCGGCTGTGCCTGGCGGCGGTGGTGGAGGGCGAGTTGCAGGTGTGGCAGGAGGACGCGGCGTACCGCTGGCAGGCGGTGGATCTGCCGGAAGAGCGTTAGCCCTCCGCGGGTCGGTGCTGTGCCGGTCGGTCCTCTCCCTGGTCGGCGCCTTCCAGGTCAGTCCTTCTCCGGGCAGCCGTGGAGCAGTTCGGCGAAGGCCGCGCCGGCGGCGTCGCGCGGGAGGATCCGCTGTGCCCGGACGCCGTCCGGCGTGCTGATCACGTAGTGCTCGGCGAGGTACGACAAGTCGTCCCAGGGCTCCCAGCCGTGGGCGCGGAGCAGGGTCCGGCCGCAGCGGGTGCAGCCGATCCACGGCACCAGCACCAGGTCGGCCAGCTCCGGCTCGCTCCAGCCCGTCAGCACCTCGGCCTCGTCGCGCTCGCCGTCCAGCAGCCGCACCGGGGCGGGCGCGCCGTCGCCCGGGCAGCGCAGGAGGCCCGGGGTGAGCCGCTCGCGCACTCCCCACTCCTCGGCGAGCACGGAGATCTGCGCACGGTCCGTGCCGCTGATCGGTATCTGGCGGGCCAGCAGGCCCTCGACCAGCCGACCGAGCCCGCTCTCCTGCTCCCCGATCGCCCGGCAGTCCTTGACCTCCCGGGCGATGTCGTCCGGCAGGAGATCGGCGATCCGGCTCCAGCGCGCGGTGTCTTCGTCCATGGGTCGGACTCTAGCTCCCGGCGGATCGGCGCCGGTCGGCAAGGGGTCCCTGGCGGAGGGTCCTCGTACGGGCGCCGTCGGCGGCGGGGCCGGAGCAGCGCCGAGGCCCCGGAACCCCAAGCGGCGGGGTTCCGGGGCCTCGGCCCGGTGGTGGAGGGTGGCTCGGAGGTTCGGTCCCGTTGAGCACCGACGGACCGACGGACCGACGGACCGACGGATCAGCGGAAGCGGCGCAGCCGCAGGCTGTTGCCGACCACGAAGACCGAGGAGAAGGCCATCGCGGCCCCCGCGATCATCGGGTTGAGCAGGCCGGCCGCGGCCAGCGGCAGGGCGGCGACGTTGTAGCCGAAGGCCCAGAACAGGTTGCTCTTGATGGTGCCCAGGGTGCGGCGGGAGAGCCGGATCGCGTCGGCCGCCGAGCGGAGGTCGCCGCGGACCAGGGTGAGGTCGCCGGCCTCGATGGCGGCGTCGGTGCCGGTGCCCATCGCCAGGCCCAGGTCGGCCTGGGCGAGCGCGGCCGCGTCGTTGACGCCGTCGCCGACCATCGCCACGACCCTGCCCTCGGCCTGCAGCCGCTTGACGGTGGCGACCTTGTCCTCGGGGAGCACCTCGGCGATCACGTGCTCCGGCGCGATGCCGACCTCGGCCGCCACGGCCGCGGCGACCGCCCGGTTGTCGCCGGTGAGCAGCACCGGCGTCAGGCCGAGTGCGCGCAGTCTGTCGACGGCCTCGGCGCTGGTCGGCTTGACCGCGTCGGCGACCTCCAGCACGGCCCGGGCCTCGCCGTCCCAGCCGACCGCGATCGCGGTGCGGCCGGCCGCCTCGGCGTTGCGCTTGGCCTCGGCCAGCGCCTCGGGCAGCTGCTGCGACCACTCGCTGAGCAGGGCCTCCCGGCCGGCCACCACGGCGTGGCCGGCCACCACGCCCTGGACGCCCAGGCCCGGGACGTTCTCGAAGCCCTCGACGGCGGGCAGCTCTCCGGCCTTGGCGGCGGCGTTGGCGATCGCCCGGGCGATCGGGTGCTCGGAGGCGTGCTCCAGGGCTCCGGCCAGGCGCAGCGCCTCGGCCTGGTCCACGCCCTCGGCGGTGTGCACCGCGAGCAGGGTCATCTGGCCGGTGGTGACGGTGCCGGTCTTGTCCAGGACGATGGTGTCGACCTTGCGGGTGGACTCCAGGACCTCCGGGCCCTTGATCAGGACGCCGAGCTGGGCGCCGCGGCCGGTGCCGACCAGCAGCGCGGTCGGGGTGGCCAGGCCCAGGGCGCACGGGCAGGCGATGATCAGCACGGCGACGGCGGCCGTGAAGGCGGCGGTCCAGCCCTCGCCGGTGCCCAGCCAGTAGCCGAGGGTGGCCACCGCGAGGGTGATCACGATCGGCACGAAGACCGCGGAGATCCGGTCCGCGAGGCGCTGGGCCGCGGCCTTGCCGTTCTGCGCGTCCTCGACCAGCTTGGCCATCCGGGACAGCTGGGTGTCCGCGCCGACCCGGGTGGCCTCGACCACCAGCCGGCCGCCCGCGTTGACGGTGGCGCCGGTGACGCCGTCCCCGACCCCGACCTCGACCGGGACGGACTCGCCGGTCAGCATCGAGGCGTCCACCGCCGAGGCGCCCTCGACCACCGTGCCGTCGGTGGCGATCTTCTCGCCGGGGCGGACCACGAAGCGGTCGCCCACGGCGAGGTCCGCGATCGGGATGCGCACCTCGGCTCCGCCGCGCAGCACCGTCACGTCCTTGGCGCCGAGTTCCAGCAGGGCCTTGAGCGCCGCCCCGGCGGTGCGCTTGGAGCGCGCCTCGAAGTAGCGGCCGGCCAGGATGAAGGCGGTGACGCCGGCCGCCGCCTCCAGGTAGATGTTGGAGGAGCCGTCGGTGCGGGCGATGGTGAACTCGAAGCCGTGCCGCATGCCCGGCATCCCGGCGTCGCCGAAGAACAGCGCCCACAGCGACCAGAGGAACGCGGCGAGGGTGCCGAGCGAGACCAGGGTGTCCATCGTCGCGGCGCCGTGCCGGGCGTTGGTGAACGCGGCCCGGTGGAACGGCCAGGCGGCGTAAGTGACGACCGGCGCGGCGAGGGTCAGCGAGAGCCACTGCCAGTTGTCGAACTGGAGGGCCGGCACCATCGCCATCGCGATCACCGGCACCGCGAGCGCCACCGCGGTGAACAGCCGCTGGCGCAGCGGGGCCAGTTCGTCGGCGGGTTCGGCCTGCCCGGTGCCGCCCGTGCCCTCGGCGGCCGGGGGCTTGGGCAGCGCGGCGGTGTAGCCGGTGGCCTCGACGGTGGCGATCAGGTCGGCGACCTCGACTCCGCCCTCGAAGGAGACCTTCGCCTTCTCGGTGGCGTAGTTGACGCTGGCGGTGACCCCGTCCATCCGGTTGAGCTTCTTCTCGATGCGGGCCGCGCAGGAGGCGCACGTCATTCCGCCGATCGAGAGTTCCACCTCCGCGGAGGCGGGTGCCTGCGTAGTCATCGTCGCTCCTCGTGACGTCGTCGTGCGGTACGTTCGGCGGCCGGGCCGTCATACCCGGTCGGGGTATCGGGCGGTGCCGGGTCCCTTTATACCCCCGAGGGGTATCAGCCACAAGCCTTCGAGATACCCCTGGCCGGTATTTTTCGACCCCCAGATCCGGGTTGGCCTGGTACCCCTATGGGGTATTCACTCACTTCAGCCGAAGGGCGCGCCCCGCCGAGATCGCCGAGGTCTCGCAGGCCGTCGCCCGGTCGTCCGGGCCTGGGCCCGCCCCACCACTCCGTACGTCCGTCCGAGCCGCACGTCCCGTCCGATCCGCACGTCCTTCCGAGGGGAACCCCGCCATGAACACCGCCCTGCGCATCACCGCCTTCACGGGCGGACTCGCCGCCGCCTTCGGCCTCGCCCTCGGGGTCGGCCACGCCACCGGCAGCGGCCCCGCACCCAAGCCCGCCGCAGCACACGCGGGGCACGGGGGGCACGAGGAGAAGGCGGACAGCGGCGGCACCGAGCACCTGCCCGGCGGGCTGCAGATCTCCGAACGCGGCTGCACGCTCAGCGTCGACAACCCCTTCGTGACCGCCGGCTCCCCCACCGACCTGCGCTTCCGCATCCTCGGCACGGACGGCAAGCCCGTCACCGCCTACCAGCCACAGCACGAGAAGGAGCTGCACCTGATCGTCGCCCCGCGCGACCTGTCCACCTTCCAGCACCTGCACCCGACGCTGACCGCCGACGGCACCTGGAGCGCCCCCACCGCCGTCCCCGCCGCCGGCGAGTACCGGGTCTTCGCGGACTTCACCCCCGCCGGCCAGAGCGAGGGCCTCACCCTCGGCGCCGACCTGCACGCCGCGGGCGACCTGCACCCCGCCCCGCTGCCGGAGACCGGCCGGACCGTCACCGTCGACGGCTACACCGTCACCCTGGGCGGCGACCTCACCCCCGGGCGCAGCGGCCGGCTCACCCTCGGCGTCAGCAAGGACGGCAAGCCCGTCACCGACCTCCAGCCCTACCTCGGCGCGTACGGCCACCTCGTCGCCCTGCGCGCCGGCGACCTCGCCTACCTCCACGTCCACCCGGACACCAGTGCCCCGGGCCCGGAGATCGACTTCACCACCACCGCCCCCAGCACCGGCGGCTACCGGCTCTTCCTGGACTTCAAGCACCAGGACACCGTCCACACGGCGGCCTTCACCCTGACCACCGCCACCGCCGCCACAGCCACCGAGCACGCCGAGGAGGCGGGCGCTCACCAGCACTGACCGCCCCGCCACACAGAGATGTGCCGGGCGATCCCACCACGGATCGCCCGGCAGTCAGGGGTTCCCACGTGTGCAGGGCCCCGGCATGCGCAGCACCCTGACCGGCCTCGCCCGCCGCCTCTACGGCGACGAGTGCGGCCCCAACCGCCGCCCAGGAGCTCGCCGGGTCGGCGCCGCGCCGGCGGCGACGCGCCGACCGAGCCCCGCCGGTGAGACCGAGAGCCGGGTGCGACCCCTGAACCTTGCCGTCACACTTGAGGCTGTCGACGGAGCGGGAACAGCGCCTCTCCGTCGCGCAAGGCCTGCGCCGGGGCGTCCCGGCGCGATCCGTACACGGCAATGAGGTGAAGGCGATGCCCCTTCAGGGCGAGTACGAGCCCAGTCCGACGCAGTGGGTGCGCGAACAGGTCGAGCTGTACGAGAGTTCGGGCGGCACCCAGGGCACGACGCTCCGGGAGACGGGCCTGCCGGTCGTCATCGTCACGATGCGCGGCGCGCAGAGCGGCAAGCTCCGCAAGATTCCGCTGATGCGCGTGGAACACGAGGGGCGGTACGCGGCGGTGGCCTCGAAGGGCGGCTTCCCGCAGAACCCGTCCTGGTACTCCAACCTCAAGGCCGACCCGCGGGTGGAGCTCCAGGACGGCCCCGACCGCCGGGCCATGACGGCGCGTGAGCTCACCGGGGACGAGAGGGCCCAGTGGTGGCAGCGCGCGGTCGCCGCGTATCCGCCGTACGCCGAGTACCAGGAGAAGACCCAGCGCGTGATCCCGGTCTTCGTGCTCGAACCCAGTTAGCGGAACGTGCCGGGCGGCCCGTGCGGGCTCGCCCGGCACCTCCGCTCGTCCGTAGTCGTCCAGCGTGAGAAGTCGGCCTGCCCGACTTCTCACGCGGTCAGCTCACGCGGTCAGCGGCGCCCCGGACAGCCGGGCCCGGCGGCGCTCCGGGTCGGGCCGGCTGCAGCGGCGACCGCGACGGCGGTGGCCAGGCAGGCGAGCAGGCAGCGGGTGACGGGGTGGCGTACGGCGCGCAGCAGGGCGGGCGTGGCTTCGCGGGGCGTCATCGGGGGATCCGTTCACCTGAACCCGTCCGCCCCGCCGCCGGCCCCCTCCCGCCC
The DNA here is from genome assembly GCF_053598415.1 of Kitasatospora sp. NPDC001132. NCBI lineage: Bacteria > Bacillati > Actinomycetota > Actinomycetes > Kitasatosporales > Streptomycetaceae > Kitasatospora > Kitasatospora sp. NPDC001132. Next base: position 49,262 of record NZ_JBSFKF010000009.1, read on the forward strand.
GGCGGCTACCGTGACCGGCATGCCCACCGCCCCGCACCGCCGCCTGCTCGCCGCCCGCGCCACCAGCCCCTCGTACCCCGAGGTGGGCGCCACCCGGAACGGGGGCGGGAGACTGCCGGACGGCTACGCCCACCTGCGGCGGCGGGTCCACCTCGGGCACGGGCGGGAGGTGCTGGAGCGGGCCGGGAGGTACGTGCTCGCCTGGGGCAGCCAGTTGGGCACCGGCTTCGCGGTGTTCCCGGCCGGCCCCGCCCGGCAAGGCGAAACGGTACTGCTGCGGCTGAACCTGCCGGGGATCCGGTGGCCGCGGCTGGTGATCCCGTGCCGGGTGGTGTGGACGGTGGACGAGCCGGACCGGATCGGATACGGGTACGGAACCCTCCCGGGGCACCCGGAGTGCGGCGAGGAGGCGTTCCTGGTGTCGATGGACGCCGCCGGCGAGGTGTGGTTCGAGGTCACCGCGTTCTCCCGGCTGTCCGCCTGGTACGCCCGGCTGGGCCGCCCGGTGGCCCTGCTCTGCCAGCACCTGGCGATCGAGCGCTACCTCGCCGCGGTGGCCGCGCACGTCCGCTGAGTCCGCCGCTCGGGCGGCGTCAGCCGCGCCGCTCGGGCGTCGGCCGCGCCGCTCGGGCATCAGCCGAGGAAGGACAGCCGGACGGTCCGGCGCGGGTTGTCCCCGTTGGTGTCGACCAGCACCACCGACTGCCAGATGCCGAGCGCCAGTTGGCCGCCGAGCACCGGCAGGGTGGCGTGCGGGGCGACCAGCCCGGGCACCACGTGGTCCCGGCCGTGCCCCGGGCTGCCGTGCCGGTGGCGCCAGCGGTCGTCGGCCGGGAGCAGGTCGCGCAGGACGGCGAGGAAGTCGTCGTCACTGCCGGATCCGGTCTCCAGCACCGCGATCCCCGCGGTGGCGTGCGGGACGAAGATGTTGAGCAGGCCGTCGCGCCCGACGGCCCTTTCGTCGAGGAACGCGACGCAGCGGTCGGTGATGTCGAGCGCGACCTCGCGGGCGCCGGTGGTGATCTCGAAGGTGCTGCTCTGGAAGGTGGTCGTCGGGTACGGGCCGGGCTGGGGGGAGTGGTTGTTGTCCGCCATGGCGCCATCCTGTCCCAGGCCGGCGGGCCGGGCGTACTCCCTCGCCGTCTCGCCGTGCCGGAGGGGCGAACTCGCGTAGGGTGAAAGGTTCAGACCACAGCACCCCGGGCGCCGGGGGTACCCACCCGGGCACGGCCAGGGCACGCCCCGGGCACACCGAAGACCCGGCGGACCGGATGGTCCACCGGGTCGGTTGCCGACCGGGCGGCGGGGAGGGACCCGTACCGCCGGCCGGACCAGGCTCTAGCCGCGCCCACCGAAGAGGCTCCGACGCAGCCGACGCAGCGGCGTCAGCAGCGAGATCCTGGTGTGGCGACGGCGGATCGTCGGGACCTCGGCGCCGCGCGGCGTGAGTTCCCTTATCAGCCCGAGCGCCTCGGCGGTGTCCACCGCCGGGAGTGCGGGCGCGCCGAGCACGGCCAGGTGTCGGTCGATCCGGCGGCCGGTCGTGCCGACACCGCACTGGATCGCCGGCACGCGGGGCCGAGTCCGCACTTGCATGTGTTCCATCAGTTTTCCCACCCCTACGAGGCGCCAGGGCCGTGAGGCGAAGACTATCCGTGACGGACGGCCTTCGCGCAACCGTCCTCGGTGTTGTGCCACCGTACCGTGCGGCGTCAACTGACGAAGCACCAGGGGCCGCCCGGCCGGTCACGACTAGGCATCAATGATGGTGCACGACCAGCCGCCCGTCACCAGGGACGGCCGATCCGGCTGCGGCGACGCCGCGCACGGCGCCCGCCCGGCGCCGCGCCTCGGCCCGCTCCTCGACCCGTGCCTCCACCCGCGCCTCCGTAATAGGGGACGGCCGCCACATCGACAAAGTGATCACCGAGGCGCCCGCCGAGCGGCCCGGGCCCGCCCGGCGAGCGTCATCGGCCCCTGACCACCCGACTTCAGGAAGTGAACACATTCGAGGGATTGACTCCCGTCAAACCTCCAAGCAGTATTCTGATGCACGCGCCGGTGCCCGCACCGCACTCAAGCGCGTGTTCGAGTGGTGAAGAACTCGGGCTCCCCGCGAGCCACTGCCCGGCCGCCTCGACGCTGCGGCGGCCAGGCTCGCGCGGTGCCCGGACCGGCGGTCGGCCGTAGAGGGTCGGCCGGACCGCCACCTGACTGCCGGTGCCGCCCCGCACGGGGCCCGGCACCGGCGGTTCCGGGTCCACCACGAACGCCCGCCCCCGGACACCCGCCCACGGGCCCGCCACAGCCGCTGGTCCCCACCGCGCCCGCACCGACCTCCAGGCCCCCACGGCGCCCGGCCGGCCGTCCGCGCAGGTCGCACCCGGTGGATCGGTACACTCGGCCAGCGTGTCCCTCCTCCTCAGCATCGTGCTCCCGGTCCACGGCGTGGAGCGGTACCTCCCGCGCTGCCTCGACTCGATCCTCGCCGACACCCCCGCCGCCGAGACCCGTTTCGAGGTGATCGCGGTCGACGACCTCTCCCCCGACGGCTCCGGCGCGATCCTGGACGCCTACGCGGCCCGCGACAGCCGCCTGCGGGTCCTGCACCTCACCGAGAACCAGGGCCTCGGCGGCGCCCGCACCGCCGCCCTGCCGCAGGCCCGTGGCGAGTACGTCTGGTTCGTGGACAGCGACGACTGGGTGCCCGAGGGGACCGTCGGCGCCCTCCTGGACGAGCTGACGCAGGAGAGCCGCCGGGACACCCCCGCCGACGTGCTGATCACCGACTTCACCCACGTCTACCCGGACGGCGGGACCGAGCCCAACCCCTGGCGCCACGTGCTGATCGGCTCCCCGCTGGTCGAGGGCTGCACCCTGGCCGAGCACCCGGCGCTGTTCCAGACCGTGATGTCGGTGTGGAACAAGCTGTTCCGCCGCGCGTTCCTGGACGGCCTCGGCGTCTCCTTCGGCCGCGGCTACTACGAGGACATCTCGGCCACCTACCCGGCGCTGCTGGCCGCCGAGCGGCTGCGCTACCTCGACCGCCCCTGCTACTTCTACCGGCGCGGCCGGGACGGCGCGATCACCGCCACCGCCTCCCCCAAGCACGCCGACGTGTTCGCCCAGTACGACGCGATCTTCGCCTTCCTGGACCGCCCGGACCGCCCCGGCCGACCCGTCCCGGACTCGCTGCGCACCCTGGTCTTCGACCGGACCGTCCGCCAGGCGCTGAACGTCTACGACACCCCCGGGCTGGTCCCCACCGACCTGCGCAGGGACTTCTTCCAGCGGATCGCCCGGCACTTCGACCGCCACCGCCCGGCCGACTACCGCTTCCCCGGCGGGGTTCGCGGCGTGCAGTACCGGCTGGCCGCCCGCGGCGCCCGGATCGCGTACGCCGAACTGCGCCGCACCGGCCGGCTGCCGCGCGAACTCAAGCGCGGGGCGAGGGCGGTGGCGCCCGCGGTGAAGAAGGGGATGCGCAGCAGCGCCCGGTTCACCGCGTACAACGCGTTCCGCCGGCTGCCGCTGGACGAGAACCTCGCGGTCTACGCCGCGTACTGGCACCGGGGTTACGCGTGCAGCCCGGCGGCGATCTACGAGAAGGCGAAGGAACTCGCGCCGCGGATCCGGGGCGTGTGGGTGGTGGAGAACCGCGCCCAGGCCGCCACGCTGCCGCCCGGGGTGCCGTACGTGATCGTCAACACCCCCGCCTACCTCAAGGCGATGGCGACCGCCAAGTACTTCGTCAACAACGTCAACTTCCCCCGCACCATGACGAAGCGGCGGGGCACGGTGCACGTCCAGACCCAGCACGGCACCCCGCTCAAGGCCATGGGCATGGACCTGCGCGACCACCCGGCGGCGGCCGAGGGAATGGACTTCGAGGCGCTCCAGGAGGCCGTCGACCGCTGGGACTTCCTGGTCTCCCCCAACCCGCACACCAGCGAGCACTTCGCCCGCGCCTTCCCCGGCCGGTACGAGATGCTGGACACCGGCTACCCGCGCAACGACCGGCTGGCGAACGCCACTTCGGACGAGGTCCGGGCGATGCGCGAGCTGCTCGGACTGCGGCCCGGCACCCGGGCGGTGCTGTACGCGCCGACCCACCGCGGCAGCAAGGGCGGCTACGTGCCGCTGCTGGACGTGGCGGAGCTGGCCCGGCGGCTGGGCCCGGACTTCACGCTGCTGGTGCGCACCCACTACTTCCACACCGGTGGTCCGGGCGACCTGGCGGAGGCCGGGGCGGAGTCGGCGCGGATCGTGGACGTCTCGGCGCACCCCACCGTCGAGGACCTCTACCTCGCGGCGGACGTGCTGGTGACGGACTACTCGTCGATGATGTTCGACTACGCGGTGCTGGACCGGCCGGTGGTGATCTTCGCCCCGGACTGGGAGGAGTACCAGCGGGAGCGCGGCGTCTACTTCGACCTGTTCGCGGAGCCGCCGGGCGCGGTCACGGTGGACGCGGACGGGCTGGCGCGGGCGCTGCTGGCGGGCGACCCGGAGCCGGCCGCGCGGGCGCGGTTCCGGGAGAAGTTCTGCGTCTGGGACGACGGCGGGGCAGCGGAGCGGGTGGTGCGCCGGGTGTTCCCGGTGGAGAAGTAGCGGTTCGCGGCGGAGAAGTAGCGGTTCGCGGCGGAGGGGCAGTGGTTCGCGGCGGAGGGGGCTCTAGGCCCGCGCGAGGACGGGCCTCCGGACGGGGCCGGTGCCGCCGGTACGGCGACCGGCCCCGTCGGCGCGGGCTCAGCGCCGGCGGGCGGCCAGGAACTCCTCGAAGGTCAGGACGCCGTCGTGGTTGGTGTCCATGCTGTGGATCAGCGCCTCGGCCATCGAGAGGGTGACGTCGTGGTCGCCCATCTCATTGGCGGCCAGGGCGTACTCGGCCGCCGTGATCTTGCCGTCGCCGTCCTTGTCGAAGCGGTCGAAAAAGGCCTTGATCGCCTCGGTGGTCTCCATCGTGCCCTCCTGGGTACTGCGCGGTGTTGCTCTGTTCCGACGGCCGTACCCTACCCGGCCGTGGTGCGCGCCACGGTCGCCGGGAGTGGACGTGCGCGGGGGTGGGTGTCGTAGTCTGCGGATCTGATTGCGGGCCCGGGCTCCTCCCGGGCGGTCGTTCGTCCAGGGAGGGAATCGTGCTCGACCTCGTCACCAAGTTGGTGCTGAAACCGGTCTCGCGGGGGATCTGGCGGCCGGTCATCGAGGGAATCGAGAACGTGCCGCGCAAGGGCGGGGTGATCCTCGCCAGCAACCACCTGTCCTTCATCGACAGCGTGGTGATCCCGCTGACCGCCCCGCGCCGGGTCCACTTCCTGGCCAAGGCCGAGTACTTCACCGGCACCGGGCTCAAGGGCCGGCTCTCCAAGGGCTTCTTCGAGGCCATCGGCGCCGTGCCGGTCGAGCGCGGCACCTACCGTTCCGCCCAGGCCTCGCTGGAGTCGGCGCTGGAGATCCTGGAGGACGGCAAGGCCTTCGGCATCTACCCCGAGGGCACCCGCTCGCTGGACGGCCGCCTCTACCGGGGCAAGACGGGCGTCGCCTGGCTCGCGCTGACCGCGGGCGTGCCGGTGGTGCCGGTGGCCCTGGAGGGTCCGGAGCAGATCCTGCCGGTGGGCAAGCGGGTGCCGCGGCTGAAGAAGGTGACGGTGCGCTTCGGCGAGCCGCTGCACTTCGACGAGCTGCACGGGCAGGCCCGCTCGCTGAAGGCCCGTCGGCAGGTGACCGACGAGGTGATGGCGGCGATCCAGCGGCTCTCCGGCCAGGAGGTCGCCGGGAGCTACAACGAGGTCCCGAAGGCGGCCTGACCGGCGGCCGCTCGCCGGCGTCGGCGGTCCGTCGGCGGCCTGGCCGATCGGTCGGCATGGCCGGTCCGTCAGCGTCGTCGTCGTGCGGCCGGTCCGTCAGCGCGGCCGGGTCCGTCACACGGACTCCGGCGCGGCCGCTTCGGGCTGCCCGGCGGGCTCCGGCGCGTCGGCCCGGACGGCGGCCTCCGGCACCTCCCGGCGCAGCAGCGCCGCGTACCGGCCGTCCAGCGCCACCAGCTCGTCATGGGTGCCCAGTTCGACCACCTCTCCGCGGTCCAGGACGGCGATCTGGTCGGCGGCGCGGACGGTGGAGAGCCGGTGCGCGATGGTGATGGTGGTGCGGCCGGCGGCCAGGGTGTCCACAGCCTGCTGGACGGCGCGCTCGGTGCGGTTGTCGAGCGCGCTGGTGGCCTCGTCGAGGATCAGCACCGGCGGGTTGCGCAGGATCGTCCGGGCGAGTGCGAGGCGCTGCTTCTCGCCGCCGGAGAACCGGTAGCCGCGCTCGCCGACCAGGGTGTCGTAGCCGTCCGGGAGGGCGGCGATGGTGTCGTGGATCTGCGCGGCCCGGGCGGCCTCGACCAGTTCGGCGTCGTCGGCGCCGGGCTTGGCGAAGCGCAGGTTCTCGGCGACCGAGGCGTGGAAGAGGTAGGTCTCCTGGGAGACCACGCCGACCGCCCGGGACAGCGTGTCGAAGGACAGTTCGCGCACGTCCACGCCGTCCAGGCTGACCTGTCCGCCGGTCACGTCGTACAGCCGCGGGACGAGGTAGCTGAGGGTGGTCTTGCCCGAGCCGGTCTCGCCGACCACGGCCAGCGAACTCCCGGCCGGGACCGTCAGGTCGACGCCGGACAGGGTCGGCCGCTCCTGCGTCGGGTCGTAGCGGAAGTCGACGTCCTTGAAGCGGACCTCGCCGCGGATGTCGGTCAGGGTGATCGGGTCGGCCGGCTCGTCGATCTCCACCGGCAGGTCGAGGTACTCGAAGATGCGCTGGAAGAGCGCGAGCGAGGTCTGCACGTCCACCCCGGTGGAGAGCAGGCTGACGGTCGGGCGGAAGAGGCCCTGCTGGAGGGTGACGAAGGCGACCAGGGTGCCGACGGAGACGATCGGCGCGCCGGCGGCGGAGGTCAGCCCGGCCGCCCAGTAGATCAGCGCGGGCATCGCGGCCAGCACGATCTGGATGGTGTTCATCCGCCAGCGCCCGGCCATGCTGGCCCGCACCTCCAGGTGGGCGAGCTGGTCGGACTGCCCGGTGAACTCCCGGGCGAGCGAGTCGGAGCGGCCCATCGTGCGGCCGAGCAGGATGCCGCTGACTGAGAGCGACTCCTGGACCGCCGAGCTCATCGCGGCCAGCTGCTTCTGCCGCTCGGTGGTGATCTTCTTGCGTTCCTGGCCGACCCTGCGACTGATCCAGACGAAGAGCGGGAGCAGCAACAACGAGACGACGGTCAGCCGCCAGTCCAGGGCGACCATGGCGAGGACGGAGGCGACCACCGCGGTCAGGTTGGAGACCAGGCTGGTCGCGGTGGAGGTCACCGTGGACTGCATGCCGCCGATGTCGTTGGCGATCCGGGACTGGACCTCGCCGGTGCGGGTGCGGGTGAAGAAGGCCAGCGACTGCCGCTGGAGGTGGCCGTAGACGGCCGTGCGCAGGTCGTGCATCACGCGCTGGCCGACGGTGGTGGAGATCAGCGTCTGGAGGACGTTGAAGACGCTGTTCACCACGGCGGTGAGGATCATCCCGAGCGCGAGCAGGCTGAGCAGCCCGGTGCGGCCTTGCGGGATCGCGGTGTCCAGGACGGCCCGGAGCAGGAACGGCGACACGACCGAGACCACGGCGGAGGCAGCGACCAGCAGCCCGACCACGGCCAGACGGCCCCGGTACGGGCGGAAGAGGGCGAGGATGCGGCGCCACTGCGCGGGCGGGCGGGGCTCGCCCTCGGCGCGCTCGGGCGGGGTCCAGTCGATGGCGGTGGGCCTCAAGGACGGGCCTCCCTGGGTGGGGCGGTCGGGCGGACGGGCGGGTTGGGGGCGACATAGCGAGAATAGCTCATAGTTAGACAAGCTAATAGTGAGGGCAGCTCTATTCCTCGGCCCTCGCCCCTCGGCCCCCAGCGCTCGGCCCTCGGCGCTCGCTCCCGCTTCCCCGGGAGGCCTCGCTGACCCGCGCCGACCGCGCCCGACCGCGCCGATCGTCAGTTCGTCCGGTACGTGCGCGCCGCCTTCGAGGAGAGCCCGCCGAGCTTCCCGGAGGGCAGCACCCGGGCGATGGCCACGGCCATCTTGTACCGCTTGCTCGGCACCGACACGGACCGGCCGCGCGCCAGGTCGCGCATCGCCTCGTCCACGACCCGCTCGGCGGAGAGCCAGGACCAGGACGGGATGTTGCCCGTGCCCATACCGGCCCGCTGGTGGAACTCGGTCCGGGTGAAGCCCGGGCACAGCGCCATCATCCGCACACCCGTACCGCCGAGGTCGCGCATCACGCCCTGAGTGAAGCTCACCACCCAGGCCTTGCTGGCTCCGTAGGTGCCGCGCGGCAGGAACGCCGCCACCGAGGCGACGTTGACGATCGCTCCGCGGCCGCGCTCCCGCATGCCGGGCAGGGCGGCCGTGGTCAGCCGCAGGATCGCCTCGATGTGCACCTTCAGCATGGCCAGCTCGTCCTGGAGCGGGACCGTCCCGAAGGCGCCCTTGTTGCCGAAGCCCGCATTGTTGACCAGGAGGTCCACCGGGCGGGCCGAGTCGGCGAGCCGGGCCTCCACGGCGCCGATGCCCTCGTCGGTCGCGAGGTCGGCGGTCAGCACCTCCGTCTCGATGCCGTACCTGCCGTGCAGGTCGGCGGCTGCGCGCTCCAGGCGCTCGGTGTCCCGGGCCACCAGGACGAGCCGGTAGCCGCTGCGGGCGAGCCGGCGGGCGAAGGCGGCTCCGATGCCGGCGGTAGCGCCGGTGATCAAGGCTGTGGTCATGCCCCGACCGTACCGACTCGTCGCACCCGAGCACACACCCAGGGCGACCCCACCTGCTCGGCGACCTCCGGATGCAGGCCCCGGGGGTGCTCGTACTGTCGAACGGGGGCATCGTCCGACCGGGCGGATACCATTCGAGGAGGCACATCTGATGCTTGCTCAGTTCCGGGCCGAAACGGCTTCGACGTCACACAGCGCGACGCTGGAGGCCGAGACACCCGCGAGCCTGACGGTGGAGGACGAGGCCGTCGTGTCCGACGCGCCCACGTATCTGCCCGAGGCCACCGGCGCGGTGCTGCTGGCCGCGCTCCTGCTCCTCTCGCCGAAGGGCCCGAGGGAGAAGCCGACCCGGTAGGACGGCTCCTCCCCCGTCGGGCCACGCGCCCGTGACCACTCCCTCCTGAAGGGGGACCCGCTCACCATGCCAACCGCCGAGACCCCTCTCCGTGACGAGTTCGCCGCGGCGGTCGAGCGGGTGGCGGACCGGACCCTCGCCGTCCTCCAGGACGGCGGGGGCACGGCCGCACTCGCGGACCCCGACAGCCTGGTACCCCGCCCCCTGCCGGCCGCGGTACGGGTGCTCGGCGCGGACCTGTTCGCGCCGCAGCTGCTCACCGGCGCGGAACCCGACGGCACCGCCGCCGCCCTGCTGTCCGAGGCACGCGTCCTCCCGCCCCGGTACATCCCCGGACTACCGGGAGCCGGTGCCGTCCGGGCCGACGGGGCCGACCTGCTGCGCTACCTCCGGGCCCACCTGGACGGCGGACCTGCGACGAGTCCGGACGGCGGACTGGTGAGGGGCCCGGGCCCCGGACCGGCCACGGGCCCGGACGGCGGACCCGCGACGGACCCGGACGGCGGGCTGCGGACCGCACTGCGGGACGTCCAGCGGCTGCGGTTGCGGCTGCCGCACTCGACCGACCGGATCGGCCTGGTGTGGATGCACCGCCGCTCGGGCGACCGGGACCTCTCCTTCCACAGCGGCGGCACCCGGGGCTTCACCGCCTTCGTGGGGTTCTCACCGGACGGCCAGGCGGCCGTCGCCGCGGTGGCCAACACCGCCCCGGCGCTGGACGGCCGGTTCGTCCAGGCCGGGTACGAGGTGCTGCGGGCCGCCAGCCGGCCTGAGGGTGCCGGTACCGGTCCCCGCCCGGGCGGGGACGGTTCCGCCCGGGAGGGGACGCTTCCGCCCGGGCGGGGACGGTTCCCGGTTCAGACGGCGACGGCCTTGGCTCGGTCGGCGGCGATGTTCACGGCGAGGCCGGCGAGGACGGTGCCCATCGCGTAGCGCTGGATCCGCAGCCAGCCGGGGCGACGGTTGAGGAAGGCCGCGATGCTGCCCGCGCTCACCGCGATCAGGCCGTTGACGGTGATCGCGATCGCGATCTGGGTCAGGCCCAACAGCAGGCTCTGCACGGCGACGTGACCGCGCTCCGGGGCCACGAACTGGGGCAACAGCGAGATGTACATGATGGCGATCTTGGGGTTGAGCAGGCAGGTCAGGAAGCCCATCGCGAACAGCCGGCGCGGCGGGTCCGGCGGCAGCTGCTGCGGGGCGAAGACCGCCGTGCCGCCCGGCTTGACCGCCTTCCAGGCCAGCCAGAGCAGGTATCCGGCACCGGCCAGCTTGATCGCGGTGTAGAGGACGGGCACTATCGAGAACACCGCGGCCACCCCCGCCGTCACCGCGCCCAGGTAGACCAGGAAACCGGCCCCGACCCCGAGCAGCGAGATCAGCCCGGCGCGGCGGCCCTGCGCGATCGAACGCGACACCAGGTAGATCATGTTGGGCCCGGGCGACAGCACCATGCCCAGGGCGACGGCGGCGATCCCGAGCACGGCCCGGCCGTCCACGGCGGATGTCAACGCGTCCATGCGAGGAGGCTAGGCCGGGCAATCGGCTCGATGCAATGATGACTTTGCACTCGGTGCAATGCGAGCCGCTGGAGGGCCGACCCCGATGGACGACTACCGCCTGCTCGCCGACCGGATCGCCGCCGAGATCGCGGACGGGCGGCTGCGGCCCGGCCAACAGCTGCCGACCCAGCGCGCGTTCGCCCGCAGCAGGGGAATCGCCGCCTCGACGGCCGGGCGCGTCTACCGGGAGCTGGCCCGGCGCGGACTGACCGTCGGGGAGGTCGGTCGCGGAACCTTCGTCCGGGCCGGACACGCACCGGACGGCGCACGGGTCGCGCTCGCGGAGCCGTCCGCCACCCCCGTGGACCTGGAGCTCAACTACCCCTCCGTCCCCGGGCAGAGCGAGCTGCTGACGGCCGGACTGGCGCCGCTGCTGCGGCCGGACGCGCTGGGCGAGGCGCTGCGGCCGGTCGGCGCGGCGGGAACGGGCGCGGCCCGGCGGGCGTTCGCGGGGCTGCTCTCGGTCGACGCCTGCGACGCCTGTGACTCCTGCGATTCCTGTGACTCCTGCGGCTCCTGGCACGTCGACGCGGCGGACCTGCTGTTCGCCGGCAACGGGCGGCAGGCCATCGCCGGGGCGCTGTCCGCCCTGGTGCCGCCCGGGCAGCGGCTGGGCGTGGAGGAACTGACGTACCCGGTGGTCAAGGCGGTGGCGGAACGGCTGGGCATCGTGCTGGTACCGCTGGCCGTCGACGAGCACGGGCTGCTGCCTGACGCCGTCGCGGCCGCCCATCGGACCGCCGGTCCGCTGCGCGCGGTGTACGTCCAGCCGCGCCTGCAGAACCCGCTCGGCGTGAGCCTCCCGCGGGAACGGGCGGTGGCGCTGGTGGCCGTGCTGCGGCGGCTCGACCTGACGGTGGTCGAGGACGCCGTCTGGTCCTTCCTCCGGCCGGGGTCGGCGCCGCTGGCCGCGCTCGCGCCGGAGCGCACGGTGCTCGTGGACAGCCTCTCCAAGCGGCTCGCCCCGGGGCTGACCACCGGGTTCGCGGTCGTTCCCGCGGCGCTGCGCGAGCGGGTGGCGGGGGCGCTGCGCTCGGGCGGGTGGGCGCCGAGCGGCTTCGCGCTGGAGGCGGCCGTGCGCTGGATCGGGGACGGCACGCTGGCCTCGGTGGAGGCCTCGAAGCGGGCCGACGCGACGGCCCGGCAGCTGCTGGCGCGCGAGGTGCTGACGGGGCAGCGGCTGCGGTCCGACCCGGGCTCGTACTACCTGTGGTGGGAACTGCCGCCGGGCCTGCGGGCGGAGGCCTTCGTCGCGGAGGCGGCGCGGGCCGGGGTGTCGGTCACGCCGGCGGCGGCATTCGCCGTCGATCCCCGGCGCTCGCCCTCCGCCGTCCGGGTCGGGCTCGCCTCACCGCCGTTGCCGGTGCTGGCGCGGGCGCTGGAGATGCTGGCGGTGATCGCTGCGGAGCTCGGCGGAGGGCGGCGAACAAGCTAGGGGGGACGGGTGACAGATGACAGCTGACAGATTTCGAAATCTGTCAGCTGTCATCCGTTCGCTGTCATCCGTCTGCTGTCATCCGTCTGCTGTCGTCCGTCTGCTGTCATCTGTTCGCAGCCAGCCGCCGGCCGCCGGACTGTCAGCCGTCAGCCGCCCGACCCGCTCCGGCTCCCCCGGGCCTCCGTGTCCGCCGCGCCCCCGGCACCGACGGCGCGCAGGCGGCTCGCGGCGGTGGCGGCGAGCTGGGGGGCGAGCCGGGCCACGTCCCGGGAGCCGACCACCGCGATCATGGTCGGCACCAGCCAGCGGACCGGCTGCATCCCGCGCAGCCAGGCCTGCGCGTAGACGTGGGCGGACCGGCGGGCGATCCCGGCGACGATCCGCTCCACCGCGGGTTCCAGCGGGTACGTCTTGTTCGCCGGCCACGGCAGCCGGGATCGCATCTGCCTCAGCACGGCGTCCTGGTCGGCCCCGCGCACCATGTCGGTGTCGGTCCAACTCAGGTACCCGACACCGACCTTGATCCCCTGGTACGCCACCTCGGCACGGATCGAGTGGGCGAAGGCCTCCACCCCGGACTTGCTGGCGCAGTAGGCGCTCATCAGCGGCGCGGGGGTCAGCGCGGCGAGCGAGGCGATCTGGAGCAGGTATCCGCGGCTCTCGGCGAGCGCCGGCAGGAAGGCCCGCGCGGTGGCCACGCTGCCGAGCAGGTTCACCTCGATGACCCGGCTGAACGCCTTGTGGTCGCTGTCGGCGAGCGGCCCGCCGATGGCGATCCCGGCGTTGGCGACGACGGTGTCGATCCGCCCGTAGTGCTCCTTGATCCGGCGGGCGGTGTCCTCCAGCGCCTCGAGGTCGGTGACGTCCACCTCCCAGCTGGTGGCGGACGGACCGCACCGCTCGGCGACGTCCTTCAGCTCCTCCGGCTCCAGCCCGAGCAAGGCCACCTTGGCCCCGCGCCGGGCGAGCTTGCGGGCCAGCGACGCGCCGACGCCGCGCGCGGCCCCGGTGACGACGACGACCTGCGCGGACAGCGGCGGGATGGCGTTCATGCGACGGAGGTCCTCTCCTCGACGGAGGCGGGAACGGTGCCGACGGGCTCGGCACCAGCGACGGCACCAGCGACTGAAGCGGCGGCGGAAGCGGCGGCCAGGTACGCCGAGGCCATCCGGTGGATCTCGGCGGCGACCTCGTCCGGGCGCTCCAGCGGCGACATGTGGCCGACCCCGGGGAGCAGCAACAGCCCCTGCGGGTCCTGGAGTTCGGCGACGATCCGGTGGGCGTGCACCGGCGGGGTCAGGCGGTCGGCGGTGCCGACCACCACCGCCGTGGGCGCGGCGAGCCGGGCGAGCCCGGCGTGGACGTCCAGCCGGTCCAGCACCGCGGCCCAGTTGGCGCGGACGGCGGTCGGGCAGGCGTGCACGATCCGGGCCGTCGCCTCGACCTGACCGGCGGGCGAACCCGGCCCCATGGTCGCGTACTTGAGCGCCACCCGGCTGACCGGCGAGACCGACCCGAGCGGCATCCGGGAGCGCAGCAGCTGCCGGTGCAGGAGGCGCCGCAGTCCCGGGGAGCGTACGGCCGGTGGCAGGACGGCGAGTTCGGCCACCAGGTCGCCGGGCCCGGTGGAGATCAGGACGGCCGCGGCGGTGCGTTCGGCGACGTCGGGTCGGCCGCCGGCGGCCATGATGGTCATCCCACCCATGCTGTGTCCGGCCAGCACGGCCCGCTCGCCCGCCGGAACGGTCCGCGCGAGCACGGCGGAGAGGTCCTCGGCCAGTGCCCGGGTCGAGTAGCGGGCCCGGCTCGGCGGGATCTCGCTGCGTCCGTGGCCGCGCTGGTCGTAGGCCACCACCCGGTAGCGGTCGGTCAGTCGGCGGATCACCGGGGCCCAGAAGGCGGTCGAGCAGGTCCAGCCGTGCGCGAGTACCACGGTGGGCGCGCCGGGCCGGCCGTGCACCTCGACGTGCAGCCGGATGCCGTCCGCCGACCGGATGCTCAACTCCTCCGCCGGAACCGGTGGTTCGTACCCATCGGGGAGGTGGACGCCACTCATGCGGAGACCTCCTGGCCGGCGGTGCGGGCGGCGGTCGGTGCGGCGCGCATGATCAGTTCGTACTCGCCGAGGTCGACCTTGCGGGTGGCCCGGCGGAACGAGGTGGTGGAGCCGGGCCAGAGCACGGTGTTCTTGCCGTTCGGGTCGAGGTACCAGCTGAGGCAGCCGCCGGTGGTCCACACGGTGCGGTCCATCCGGTGCTGGAGTTCGAGGTTCCACTGCCGCTGGGCGCGCGCGGTGGGCTGCATCGCGGCGGCTCCGATCGAGCCGAGCGTGGTCAACGCGTCGATCATGTAGTTCAGTTGGGACTCGATCATCAGGATCATCGAGCTGTTGCCGAGGCCGGTGTTGGGCCCGATGACGAAGAAGAGGTTCGGGAAGCCGTTCACGGTCGAGCCGCGCAGCGCCTCCATGCCGTCCTTCCACTCCTCCGCCAGGCTGGTGCCGTTGGTACCGAACACCCGGGCGCCGATGGGCATGTCGGTGACGTGGAAGCCGGTGCCGAAGACGATGGCGTCCACCTCGTGCTCGCTGCCGTCGGCCGCGACCAGGGTGGAGCCGCGCAGTTCGCGCAGGCCGGAGGAGACGACCTCGGTGTTGGCCGCCGCGAGCGCCGGGTAGTAGGTGTTGCTGAGCAGGATGCGCTTGCAGCCGATCCGGTAGTCCGGGGTCAGCTTGGCGCGCAGCGCCGGGTCGGGGACGCCCTGGGCGATGTGGCGTTCGGCGAGCCGCTGGACCAGGCGCAGCAGTCCGGGGCGGCGCACGAAGGCGTCCACCTGGATCTCGCGGAGCGCGAAGAGGGTGCCGCGGCGGATCTTGGTGGTGACCGGCAGGCGGCCGTGCAGCCACCTCTCCAGCTGGGTGATCTCGCGGTCGCGGCGCGGCAGCACCCAGGCCGGGGTGCGCTGGAAGACCGTCAGCTTTCCTACCTTGGGCTGGATCGACGGGATGATCTGGGCGGCGGAGGCGCCGGTGCCGACCATCGCGACGCGCTTGCCGGTGAGGTCGAAGTCGTGGTCCCAGCGGGAGGAGTGGAACACCTTGCCGGGGAACCCGCTGAGCCCGGGCAGGTCGGGGATCTGCGGGTCGGCGAGCGGTCCGGCGGCGGAGACGATGGCGTCGGCGGTCCACTGGCCGGCCGAGGTGGTGATCCGCCAGTGGGTCCGCTCGCTCTCCCAACGGGCTTCCAGCACATCGGCGTTGAAACGGAGGTGGGGTCGGAGGCCGAAGACGGTGGCGACCTTCTCCAGGTAGGCGCGGATGTCCGGCTGGCCGGAGAAGCTGCGCGGCCAGTCGGGGTTGGGCGCGAAGGAGAAGGAGTAGAGGTGCGAGGGCACGTCGCAGGCACAGCCGGGGTAGCTGTTGTCGCGCCAGGTGCCGCCGACGGAGTCCGCGCGCTCCAGGACCACGAAGTCGGTGATCCCGGCGCGGCGCAGTCGGACCGCGGCGCCGAGGCCGCCGAAGCCGGAGCCGATCACCGCCACCCGGACGTGCGGGACGGACTCCTGCGCAGCGGCGGTGTCGGTCGCTGCGGACGCGCCGGAACTGGGGCGCTTGCTGCTGGATGCCATGCGGCAACCTCCTGAGGATGGGACGGTGATCGTCGCGCTCTCCCGGGGGTCTGCGGCCCCGGGACCTCCCGGGGGCTCGCCTCCGGGACCCCGCCAATCGCGCCAGCAATCACTGGCATCGTTGGCAGGGTAGCCCTTGCTGACACCGGATGGAAGAAGCACGACAGCTCCGGTTCGGGGATCGTTCCGAGCCGACGGTCCTATGCTGATCGCCGTGGACAAGGTCAGAGCTGCTGCGGGCGACAGAAAACGCGAGTACCGGGTGGAGGAACTGGCCGAGGCCGCCGGCATCACCACCCGCACCCTGCGCTTCTACCGCGAGCGCAAACTGCTTCAGCCGCCCCGCAAGGAGGGCCGCATCGCCTGGTACGGCGAGGAGCACCTGGCCCGGCTGCGGATGATCGGCGAACTGCTCGAGCGCGGCCACACCTTGGGCGGCATCGCCGAGCTGATCGGCGCCGGGGAGAGCGGGCGGGACGTCGCCGGACTGATCGGGCTGGAGGCGGCGATCGTCGCACCGTGGTCGGACGAGACGCCGGTGCGGCTGGACTGGGAGGAGCTGAAGGCGGCCTTCGGCGACCAGCTCACCGAGGAGAACACCGCCGAGTCGATCGCCCAGGGCTACATCACCGTCGAGGAGGACGGCATCACCCACGTCAGCCGCCGGCTGATGGACGCCACCACCGAGTTGGTGGCGGAGGGGGTGCCGCTCTCGGCGGTGCTGGAGGCGAGCCGCCGCACCCGTGAGCACGTGGACGCCATCGCCGAGATCTTCATCGAGGTGGTCACCGAACACCTGCTCAGCGCGCTCGCCACCGACACCCCTCTGCCGCGCGGCGAGGCGGCCCGGCTCACCGAGCGCATCCTTCGGGTCCGGCCGCTGGCACGGACCGTCGCGGACGCCCAGTTCACCCTCGCGATGGACCGGCGGGTCCACGTCGAGTACGCCGAACTCCTGCGCCAGCGACGGGAGAACGGCTCCGAGGCGTAACCGGGCCACTGGCCGGGCAGGGATTCCGGCGCCCCGCCCGTACGTTGGAGGTGCCGCCGATGCCCCGACCGCCCAGCCGCCGCACCGCTCTCGGCCTTGCCGCCGGGATCGCCCCCGGGCTCGTGCTCGCCGCGTGCGGGGCCGGCTCCACGGCCTCGAGCTCCGGCTCGTCCGGATCTTCCGGCACTGGCGGGACGGGCGGGACCGGCGGCGCTGGCGACACCGGCAGCACCGGCGGGCCCCGGACGGTCCGGCACGCGCGCGGCGAGAGCACCGTACCGGCGCGGGCGAGCCGGGTGGTGGCCCTGGACAGCGACGCGCTGGACTCGGTGGTCACCCTCGGGCTCGACCCGGTCGGCGCCACCACCGTCGCGGCGGGTACCGCCTTCCCCGCCTACCTGCCCGCCGAACGGCTGGCCGGTACGAAGCCCGTCGGGGCCATCGGCCAGCCCAGCCTGGAGACGATCGCCGCACTGCGGCCGGACCTCATCCTGAGCAACCAGGTCCGCGACGACAAGCGGTACGACGAACTGTCGAAGATCGCGCCGACGGTGCTCACCCGGACCACCGGGCCGACCTGGAAGGAGAACGTCCGGCTGCACGCCGAGGCGCTGGGCCGGACGGCCGAGGCCGACGCGGCGGACGCGGCGTTCCGGGCGAAGCTCCGGGACCTGGTCACCGCGCTCGGCGGGCCGGCCAGGGCGGCGGCCACCCGGGTCGAGATGGCCCGCTTCCTGGCGGGCGCGCCGACCAGGCTCTACCTGAACGACACCTTCGTCGGCTCCCTGCTCAAGGACCTCGGGCTCGGCCGGCCCGCCAACCAGGACAAGACCGGCTTCTCGATGGAGATCAGCCCCGAGCAGGTGGACCAGGCCGCGGCGGACGTCATCTTCTACTCCGTGTACGGGGACGAGGCCAAGTCCGACCAGGGGAAGATCACCGGAGGGGCGCTCTGGAAGAACCTGGACGCCGTGAGGAGCGGGCGGGTGTTCCGGGTGGACGACGGTTTGTGGATGCTCGGCATCGGCTACACCGGGGCCGGGCTGATCCTGGACGAGATCCGCAGGGACCTGGTGCCGACGGTCGGGTGACGGGTGCCGGGTGACGGTGCCGGATTTCAGATGTCAGCCGTCAGCTGACGGAGTTCATCATCTGTCATCTGAACTCCGTCATCTGTCACCGACCGCCCGCCGGCGCCAACCGCCCGGTACTCGCAAGGAAGGCCACGAACCCGCCGAGGACGATCCAGCCGGGCCAGCCCGCCAACGACATGGTGAGCGGGTCCAGCTCGGCGTCGGGGTCCGCGAACTCCCGGACCATCGACACGCTCATGCTGCTCGCGAAGGCGTGCGCCACCACCGCCGGGACGACCGACCCCGAGCGCAGCCTCAGCCAGGTGAAGACCGGCACGACGAGCACACAGCTCACCGTCAGCGCGGGCACCGCCAGGTACCAGGGCCTTCCCGGGTACTGGCCACCCATCAGCAGCGTCGGCAGGTGCCAGAGCGCGAAGGCCGTCCCGGTGAGCAGGTACGCCCGCACCAGCACCCCTGCACCGCCGCCTCCGCCACCACTACCGTCACCGCGTCGCAGCAGCCGGGGGAAGAGGAAGCCCTGCCAGCCGATCTCCTCACCGAAGAACAGCGGCAGCGACAGCACCAATCCGATCAACCCCCGGGCCGCCCACGCAACGACCCGCCCCGGATCCAGCGAGCCGAAGCCGGCGAAGGGGTAGCTGCCCGCCAGGGCGCCGAGCACCAGCGCCGCGGCCGTCAGCCCGCCGAGCACCCCGAGCGGCAGCAGGCAGGCCCGGACCGCGCGCCACCGCGGCCGGGGCAGGCGCAGCGCGAGCGCCTCCCGCACTCCGCCGCCGCGTTCGACGAAGCGGACCACGAGCAGCGCCGCCAGCGCCGGGGCCAGCATGGCGGCCCCGATGCAGAGTTGCTCCAGGGCACCGGTCTCTTCCCGGGCGTCGGCCCGCCGGTACCCGTCGGCGAGCAGCGGTGCCATCGCCGCCCACATCCCGGCGTAGGCGAGCACCAGGTAGACCAGCAGGCCGCGCCGCCGGACGGCGCTCGTCGGGGTTCGCGTCAGTAGCGTCATGTCGGGGACGTTACGGACCTCGGGCCCGTTCCCGGAACCAAGTGCACTGCCACCCGCGGTAGTTGTCCACTACCACCGCGATGGTCGAGTTTTCTGGGTGTACGGGAGTCCGGCAGAGGTGCTACGTCACGCCCCGCGCTCCGCCGCCCGCCACCCGTCATGCCGCGAGTCACCACGAAAGCTGCACGAGAAGAAAAATTGACGTATCGTCAGGCGTCACACAGCGGGGGCGACGGTGGTCCGCTCACCGTCGCCCCCGCCGTACTCCCCCGCCGGCCGGCACCCACGGCCCGGCGGGGCCTCGACACTGTCCCGGGCCGGGCCCGATCGGTTCAGGCCCGGACCTTGACCTCGGTCCGGATCAGTTGACGTTGACCGCCGTCCACGTGGCGGCGACCGCGTTGTACTCCGCACTGCCCGAGCCGTACAGGTCGGCCGCCGCGCTGAGGGTGCCCGCACGGGCGCCCGCGTAGTCGGTGGTGGAGGTGAAGTACGTGGTCAGCGCGCGGTACCAGATCTGCGCGGCCTTGTCGCGGCCGATGCCCGCGAGCGTGGAGTTGTCGTACGTCGGGCTGTTGTAGCTGAACCCGTTGATCGTCTTCGCGCCGCTGCCCTCGGACAGCAGGTAGAAGAAGTGGTTCGCCACCCCGGACGAGTAGTGCACGTCCAGGTTGCCGACATTCGCGTCCCAGTAGTCCGCCGAGCCGCCGTCCTTTGTCGGCTGGTCCATGTAGCGCAGCGGGCTGCCGTCGCCGCGCAGGTTGATCAGCTCGCCGATCCAGTAGTTCGGCGGGTTGGAGGGCAGGTTGGCGTACCACTCGACCATCGTGCCCATGATGTCCGAGGTGGCCTCGTTGAGGCCGCCGGACTCGCCCGCGTAGTTGAGGTTGGCGGTCGCCGCGGTGACGCCGTGGCTCATCTCGTGGCCGGCCACGTCGATCTCGGTGAGCGGTGCGGTGTCGTTGCTGCCATCGCCGTACGACATGCAGAAGCAGCTGTCGTCCCAGAAGGCGTTGACGTAGTTGGAGCCGTAGTGCACCCGGCTCAGGGCGCCGACGCCGTCGTTGCGGATGCCGCTGCGGCCGAAGGTGCTCTTGTAGAAGTCCCAGGTGGTGGCGGCCCCGAACTGGGCGTCCACGGCGGCGGATTCGCGGTTGTTGACGGTTCCGTCGCCGAAGCTGTTGCTGGTGTTGGCGAACAGCGAGCCGGTTCCGTCGGTGCCGTTCTTGAGGTCGCTGGTGGACTGGCCGCCACGGCTGTCGTCCTTCAGCTGGTACTCCGAGCCGCTCTGGGCGGTGGTCAGCGGGACCTGGCCGACGAAGACGCCGTTGCCGGTGCCGGCCGCGGTCTGGA
Organism: Kitasatospora sp. NPDC001132; assembly: GCF_053598415.1. Classification (NCBI taxonomy): domain Bacteria; kingdom Bacillati; phylum Actinomycetota; class Actinomycetes; order Kitasatosporales; family Streptomycetaceae; genus Kitasatospora; species Kitasatospora sp. NPDC001132. The sequence goes on from NZ_JBSFKF010000009.1 coordinate 69,464, forward strand.
CGGTCTCGTGGCCGGCGAGGGTGCGGCCGTCGGTGGCATCGGTGACCAGGATCTGACGGCTCGGGGTGCCGTCGGCGCGCAGGCCCTCGACGGTGGTGCGGTACGCCAGGCGGGGGTTGCCGTCGGTGGCCCAGACCACCAGCTCGGCCCGGCCGGCCTGGTGGACCTCGGTGAGCGGCGACTCGTCGGCGTCGGTGGTCACCCCGACGGTGGCCCTGACCGCCGCGGTGACCTGCGTGACGGCCTGGTCGGCGGAGAGCTTCGGGGTCAGGTTCGGCAGCGCGATCCGTGCCGCGACCGCCTTGTCGACCGACTTCACCGAGCCGTCGGCCTTCTGGTGCACGACGAGGTCGCCGCCGATCACCGGCAGGCCGGCGTAGGTGCGCTCGAAGCGCAGGTGGCGGGTGCCGTTCTTGTCCAGCACGGCGTCCCTGGCGACCAGTTGCTCCTTGTCGCCGAGCTTGAGCGCCTTGGCCAGCGGGCCGGCCTGACCGGCCGCCAGCTTGAGCACGGTCGCGTGCTGCTGGGCGGCCTGGGCCTGCAGCGAGGGGGTGGGAGCGGCCTGGGCGGCGGTGCTCACCTGGATCACACCGGTCAACAGGGCCGTGGCCGAGAGTACGGCGACGGCCGCGAGCTTACGCTTCACGTACGAGTCCTTCCGGGAAACCGCGTCTGGGCGCGGTCGCACCGCGTCCCGGGGGGCCGGGTCGGCACCTGTGGGGCGGGACGGGCACTGACGTGCGGGAACCCCGTGCAGTCGAGCGGCTCGCCACCGAGGGGTGGGGGTGGGGCTACCGCCGGGGGATGACCAGAAGCATGACAATCCAGCAGATGAATTGACAGGTCTGGTTCAGCGATTGGCCAGGTCCCGCCATTGGGTAAAGGGCGTCCAATCGACGGGCATACCAGGGCGATTCACCACATCCCACCGCGGGTCTCGACCCGTGCGACGGCCGACCGCCTGCACCTACGGGCACTCACCCGCCGAACGCCGGGGTGACTCGTGCGCCCGGCCGACCGTCGATCGACTTTTACATGTGTGTAGAAGATTCCATACGGTCCCTTGACACCCTGGTGGCGAGGTCCCGCCACCCGAACCCCCTTGCCTACCTGGTGAGTTCCTGCTATCGGCGCGCATCGGCCCGTACCTGCGCCCGGGCCTGTGGCCGGGCCTGAACCCGGGTCCGCGCGGCCTGGGCCGTCACTGGAGCCGCCACTCCTGGGCGGTGTTTCCAGGGGTGCAGGCGACCATGGTGACCGCGCTGCCGGGGCCGTTGTTGGTCATACAGCTCTGGTTCTGGTAGTCGCCGAGCGTGTACGAGCCAGCCGAACTCCCGGTGCGAACCGTCCAGTTGGTGAGGAAGCTGAATCCGCTGTTCAGGACGACCTTCCCGTCCATCGTCTGGACCATCAGCGGGCCTCCGTTGTTGCAGGCGTTGAAGAGGATCCACGAGCCGGGGTTGGTCGAACGCACCCAGCCGTACTGCGCGTGACCTCCGACCACGATCGGGTTGTCGCCGTTCAGGTTGTCGTCGCGCATGCCGATCGCACGGCCGTCCTTCACGCTGACGATGGTGCCCCAGCTGTTTCCGCCACAGGAGGCGGGCCGGCTCGGGCTCTGCGGGGCGCCGGTGGCGCCGCCACCGTTGGTCTGGGCCGGGGGCTGCGGGTTCTGGTTGGCGGGCGGGTTGGCCGGGTTGCCACCGGCGGGCTGGTTCGCCTGACCCGCCGACGCCCCGCCCGCGGCCGTTCCCGTACCGCCGGCCCGGTTGCCGCCGGAGCCACCCGGGCCGCCGCTGCCGCCCTGACCGGCGGCCGGGACCTGGGCGGCCGGGAGCTGCGGCTGGCCCTGGGCGGCGCCGGGCACCGGCTGGTCGGACCCCGGGGTGGCCGCCGGGGTGTCGGTCGGTGCCGGGGCGGCGGGCGCGGTCGTGGTCGCGGGCGCGGTCGCCGGCGTGGCGCCGCCCGGGTTCGCGGGGGCGGTGACCACCACGGTCGGCTGCGCGCCTGGCGGCAGGGCTGCATCGGAGCCGCCGGCACCGCGGTCGATCAGCAGGACGGTCGCCGTGCCCATCGAGATGACGACGGGGATGACGACGGGCACCAGAAGGGTGCGCCGCGGGCGCCGTCGGCCGGGTTCGGTGGGCGCCTGCGGCCCCACCTTCGCGACCTCGTCCGGCGCCGGGGTGCCGCCCTTCGCCAGGTCCACCGCGGCATCGCCCCCGGCCGGCTCCGCTGCCCGGTCCTCGGGTCGATCCGCCGTGACCCGCTCGGCCGGGTCCGCGGCACGGGCACCGCCCGCAGCCCCTTCGCCGGCACCGGGCCGCAGCGGGATGGTCCCGCTGTCGGCCGCGCCGGCCTTCCCGGGCACCCGCGCGCCTGCGGCGCCACCCTCCCCCGCGAGCGCCGCACGGGCCGCACGGGCCGCCGACGCCATCGCGGCGGCATCCGCGTACCGCTCCTCGGGCTTCTTGGCGAGCGCCCTGGCGACCAGTGCCCGCACCGACACCGGGAAGGTGTCCGGCAGTTTCGGCACCGGCTGGTTGACGTGCTTCAGCGCGATCTGGAGCGGCCCGTCACCGGAGTACGGCGGCCGGCCGACCAGCAGTTCGTAGCAGACGACACCGATCGAGTAGAGGTCGGTGGCCGGCCCGAGGTCCGCGCCCTCGGCCTGCTCCGGGGACATGTAGAGCGCGGTGCCGATGATCGCGAACGGGGCGGTGAGCTTGGTACTGGCGAGCGCCCGGGCGATGCCGAAGTCGGTGATGGCCACCCGTCCGTCGGCGCGCACCATCAGGTTGGACGGCTTGATGTCCCGGTGCACGATCTCCCGCCGGTGCGCGGCGTGCAGCGCGTCCAGCGCGCCGGCCACCAGGTCGAGGACGCGCTCGACGCCCATCGGGCCGGTGTCCTTGAGCACCCGGTCCAGCGGACGGCCGTCGATCAGCTCCATGACGATGTAGGCGCAGCGCTCCTCGCCGTCCCCGCCGCTCTCGCCGTAGTCGTGGACGCCCACCACGCCGGGGTGGTCGACCGCGGCAACGAGCTGGGCCTCGCGGCGGAAGCGCTGGGCCGAGGTCTCGTCCTCCAGCAGTTCCGAGCGCAGGATCTTGACCGCGACCCGCCGCGCCAGCACGGTGTCCTCGGCCTCCCAGACCGATCCCATCGCACCGCCGCCGATCTTCTCGACCAGCTCGTACCGCCCACCGAGCACGGTGCCCGCGCCGCTCATACCCCTGCTCCCCCGTGTCATGACCCCGCCCCCGCGGGTCGTCGGCACACAGTGTGCCAGAGGATGTCGAGGACTCAGTCGCGCAGTCCTGAAGAGGAATTGAGCATCGCTTGTCAGTCGGCGAGGAAGTACCGAGCACAGTCCGCGACCTTCCGACCGGCCGCGGCGACGGCCCGCGGCCGGTCGGACTGGATGGCGTGACCGGCGCCGTGAACGGTGCCGTGCGTTTCCCCGGACGGCGCTGCTGGCCATGTGCCGACGGGTCGGCCGGATCGGCCGGGTCGGCCGGGTCGAAATCGGGCCTCAGGCCGGCAGGACCCGCTTCAGCAGGCCGAGCAGCGCATCCCAGTGCCGTTCGGCGGCCACCGCGTCGTAGCGGGTGGTGTCGGCCTGGGTGTAGCCGTGCGGGGCGCCTGCGTAGACCTCGGCCTTGTACCGGACGCCGGCGGCGGTGAGGGCCTCGGCGAGCCGGTCGATCTGCTCGGGCGGCAGCGCGGGGTCGTCGTCCGCGTGGCCGAAGTACAGTTCTGCGGTGATCCGATCGGCACCCAGGTGCGGGCTGTCCGGGAGGTCGGTGGCGAGGCTGCCGCCGTGGAACCCGGCCGCGACGGCGATCCGGTCCGGGTGGCTGGCGGCCGTGCGCAGCGCCAGCAGGGCGCCGCGGCAGTAGCCGGTCAGGCCGACCGGGCCGTCCTGGACCAGCGGGGACTCGGCGAGCCAGCGCAGGTACGCGTCCGCGTCGCGGGCGGTCGCCTCCGGGGTGAGCGTGTCGAGCAACGGGACGAGCCGGCCGAAGAGTTCGTCGGCCTGGTCCAGGTCTATGAGTTCCGGCAGTTCGACGACCGGCGAGCGGCCGTTGCGGTAGTAGGCGTTGGGGACGAGCACGGTGTACCCGGCGTCGGCCAGCCGGTCGGCCATGGCCTCCAGGTGCGGCCGGAGCCCGAAGGCGTCCATGTAGAGGATGACGCCGGGGTGGGCCCGACCGTCGTCGGGGTGGGTGAGGTAGGCGTCGGCGGTGCCGTCCGCCGTCGGGATGTCCACGAGGGTTCCGCGCACGGGCATGGTGAGGGGCGCTCCTTCCGGTTCGTCCGGCAGCGTATCCGGTGGGTCCGCGGCCCGCCCGTGCGCTTTTCGCCACAGCGCGGCCTCGCCCTCACAGCGCGGTCTCGCCCTCCCGGCGCGGCCCCCACACGCGGCGTGGCTTCGCACCCCGGCGCAACCACGATGCACGGCCAGGACGTGCCCGGGGAACGCCGGGGCCCCGCGGGGGCGTTGTGCGGGCATGGGGTGGATCGTGGGTGTGACGGCGGTGGTCGCGGCGGTGCTGGGGCTGGTCCTGCTGGCGGCGTGGCAGGTCCAGGACGAGGCCTCGTCACGGCCGCGTCAGCGCGGGCCGGGGACGGGGCTGGGTGTCGGCGGGCTGGAGGAGCTGCACGCGCTGTTCAGCCCGGGCAAGCAGGTGCAGATCGAGCAGAAGCACGAGCGGCTCGTGCTGCGGGACGACGCGCAGGCCGGAGCGCCGCCGCACTTCGGCGTGGACCTGGACCGGGGCGTGGCGGTGCTGCCCGACGGCGCCGGCGGGCGGACGCCCGGGGAGAAGGGGGCTCAGGACTCCCAGGTGCGGGAGCAGAGCACCAACCGGTAGCCGTCCGGGTCGGCCATCGTCACGCCGTACTCCTCCCAGTACGGGTTGTGGGACTCGACCCGGGTGCCACCGGCCTCCTCCAGCCTGGCGACCAGGGCCTCGTCCACCGGGGCGCCGAGGTAGACGACGAACAGGTCCTCCACCGTCGGAGTGGGCTCCAGCGGCCGTTCCGGGTCGTGGGTCAGCTCGAAGTGCCAGCTGCCGCCGGACGGACCAACCATCAGCAGGTCGTGCTTGCCGGGCACCCGCTCGGTGCTGCGCCACTGCACGTCGAGGCCGAGGCCGCCGACGTAGAAGCGCTCGGCCGCCGCGAGGTCGCGCGAGGGGCGGGCGATCCGTACCCGCGTCGTGGAATCGATCATGCGAGTGACCATAGCCGATGCCACTGACAGCGAACGGGCCCGTCCGGCAGTGCTGTGGACGGCCCGTCAGAGGCGGCCCAGCCGTTCCTCGTCGGAGGTCCGCGGGCAGGTCAGGCAGGCGGCCGCGGCGGGACCGACGGCGTAGTAGAGGCAGCAGCCGAGCCGGGTTCGGGTGTGGTGGGCGCGCCCGTCGGGGGTGTGCAGGCGGCGGAAGTCGGCGCCACCGGGGAGCGGCAGGGTGCCGCCGGGCAGGACGGCCTCGGCGGCGGCGACGGAGGCGTCCTCCTCGCCGAGCATCCGGCCGAGGTACCAGAGGGCGGAGGCCAGGTCGTCCGTCACCATGCCCCAGAGCGCGCGGTCGCGGCGCCGGGTGGGCCCGGCGAACGCGGCGAGCACCGGTTCGAGGTGCGCGACCACGGCGGCCCGCAGTTCGGCGCGCAGTTCGTCGTCGCCGGGGAGGGTGACGTGCCCGCGCGGGCGCAGGGCGAGCGCACCGGTGGGGGCGTGCAGCCAGAGGTCGGCGGCCTCGACGACGGGGACCCGGCGGGCGAGGTGCCAGGGCCCGGCGATCAGCAGGCAGACCGACCAGGCGTAGTGGTGGAGCAGCCGGGAGGCGGTGACGTGCGGTCGCGGGGCGCGGCCGTGCTCGTCGGCGATGCGGGCCTCAGTGCCGGCCAGGACGGCGGCCAACGCCGGTTCGTCGGTGATGAGTTCGGCTCCGGAGTACCAGCCGTCGGCGGCGCGCGGGTCAGGCTCTGCGGCGTCGAGCAGGCGCAGTTCGAGCACCGGGCAGAGCTCCAGCAGCCGCCGGTAGTCGGCGACGAGCGCCGAGGACGCGGCGGGCACCGAGGACGCAGCGGGCACCGAGGATGCGACGGACGCCGCGGACGCGACGGACGCAACGGGCGCGACGGGCATGGGTGTTCCGGGAACCATTGACACTCCCGTGATCGATTCTGCATGATCGATTAAGGTGAGGCTCACCTTACAACGCTTCACGGTCGAGCCAACCGAAGCTTGACGAATTTAGGTAAAGCTAACCTAAGATATTGCTTCGTGCTGAGAACCGACCCGCCGGCCTCCACAGCCCCGGCGACGCCTCGTTCTCCGGCGATCCGGCAGCCCCTGCTGCTGCTCGCCGGCGTGTGCGCGCTCGTGCTGTGTGCCGCCCTGAGCCTCGCTCTGGGCTCCCGCTCCATTCCGCTCTCCACCGTGGTCGACGCCCTCACCGGTGCCGCCCACGGCGGTGACGCCGATGTGGTGACGGGCCTTCGGGTCCCGCGCACCCTCGTCGGGCTGGCGGTCGGGGCTGCGCTCGGCGTCGCCGGGGCGGTCGCCCAGGGCGTCACCCGCAACCCGCTGGCCTCCCCGGTCACCCTCGGCATCAACGCCGGCGCGAGCCTCTTCGTGGTCGCCGCGATCTACGCGCTGGACCTCGCCCGCCCGGTCGAGTACGTCTGGTTCGCCTTCGCCGGTGCCGCCGTCGCCGCCGTCGGCGCGTACGCGATGTCCCGGCGCGGCGGGGACCTGGACCCGGTCCGGTTGGCGCTCGGCGGCACCGTGCTCACCGTGGTGCTCACCTCCTGGACCTCCGCGCTGATGCTGGCCAGTCACCGCACCCTGGACGAGGCCCGGTTCTGGTTGGCCGGCTCGATCGCCGGCCGGCACCTTGACACCCTCGCCCCCGTCCTGCCCTTCCTCGCGCTCGGTCTGGTCGGCGCCCTCGCCATCGCTCCCGCGCTCAACGCGCTGGCGCTCGGCGACGAGACGGCGCAGGCCCTGGGCGTGCCGGTGGCCCGGATCCGGCTGGCCGGCGGGCTGGCCGTGGTCCTGCTCGCGGGCAGCGCCGTCGCCGTGGCCGGACCGGTCGCGTTCATCGGGCTGGCCGCACCGCACCTGGTCCGTCCGCTGCTCGGCAACGACCACCGCTGGCTGCTGCCCGGCTGTCTGATCACCGGTCCGCTGCTGCTGCTCGGCGCCGACGTGCTCGGCCGGCTGGTGGTACGACCGTCCGAGATCGAGGTCGGCATCGTGACCGCCTTCCTCGGCGCGCCGCTGCTCGCGGTGCTGGCCCGGAAGGTGGCCAAGTGAGCGCGATCGCGCTGCCCGTCCGGGGCCTCGCCCGCCGCCGCGCCCGTACCGCCGCCTGGTCGCTGGTGGCCGCCGCCCTGCTGGTGCTGCTGACCGGGATCGCGCTCGGCACCGGCCAGGTCGGCATCCCCGCCTGGGACGCGCTGCGCGCGCTGGTCGGGCAGGGCGAGCCCGGGAACGTCCTGGTGGTGCAGCAGTTCCGCGCGCCCCGGGTGGTCTCGGCACTGATCGCGGGCGCCGGGCTGGCGGTGGCCGGCTCGATGCTCCAGCGGCTGTTCCGCAACCCGCTCGCCGCGCCCGACACCATCGGCATCACCGGCGGCGCGTCCTTCGGCGCCGTGCTGATGCTCGCCACCGGCGCCTCCCAGCAGCTGATCCCGCTGGCCGCGGTCGGCGGCGGTCTGCTCGCGGCGCTGTTGCTCGGCGGCTTCGCCTGGCGCTCCAAGATGGCCGTCACCCGGCTGGTGCTGGTCGGCCTGGCGGTCCAGCAGGGCCTGGCGGCCGCCGTGAACCTGATGATCGTACGGTTCCCGGCCGAGCTGGCCTCCTCCGCTCTCCAGTGGACCACCGGCTCGCTCTACGGCCGCAACTGGGCCGAGGTGTGGATCGGCGGCACCGCGATCGCGCTGACCACCCTCGCCCTGCTGCTCTGCCAGCGGCGGGTCGCGGTGCTCGACCTCGGCGACGACTCGGCCGGCGGCCTCGGCCTCAATCCGGCCCGGGACCGGCTCTGGCTGCTGCTGCTCACCATCACCCTGGCCTCACTGGCCGCCGCGCTCACCGGGCCGGTCGCCTTCGTCGCGCTCGCCGTCCCGCACCTGGTCCGGCTGCTCGCCGGGCCGCCCACCCTCGGCACGCTCGGCCTCACCGCGCTCACCGGCGCCGTGCTGCTGCTCTCCGCCGACCTCCTCGTGCTGCACGTGATCCCCGTCCACGGCCTGCCGGTGGGTGCCGTCACCGCCACCCTCGGCGCGCCCTGGCTCCTGGTGCTGATGATCCGCCAGGGCCGGCTTCCCCAGAGGAGCAGCTGATGACCTCCGTCGAGACGACTGCCGGGACGGGCCAGGCCGCACGTGCGGCTACCGGTAAGGCCGTCGGTGCCGGTGCTGCCGCCGGTGCCGCCGCCGGTGCCTGTGCCGCCGCCGGTGATGCCCCCGGTGCCGCCGCGAACCGGCTCGCCACCCGGAGCCTCGGCCTGCGCTACGGCGACCGGACCATCGTGGACGGGCTCGACCTCGAACTGCCCGGCAACGCCGTCACCGCGATCGTCGGGCCGAACGCCTGCGGCAAGTCGACGCTGCTGCGCGGGCTGGTCCGGCTGCTCGACCCGGCCGCCGGGACGGTCACCCTGGACGGCGCCGACATTCACCGGATGCCCGCCCGGGCGCTCGCCAAGCGGATGGGCCTGCTGCCACAGCAGCCCGTCACCCCGGAGGCCGTCACCGTCGAGGCGCTGGTGCGGCTCGGGCGCTACCCGCACCAGCGGATGCTCAGCCCGTGGTCCAAGGCGGACCAGGCGGCGGTCGAGGAGGCGCTGGAGCGCACCGGCACCGCCGAGCTGCGCGACCGTCAGGTGGACCGGCTCTCCGGCGGGCAGCGCCAGCGGGTCTGGATCGCGCTGGCGCTCGCCCAGGAGACCGACCTGCTGCTACTGGACGAGCCGACCACCTTCCTGGACCTGCGTCACCAGCTGGACGTCCTCGACCTGGTCGCCGACCTGCACGCCCAGGCCGGGCGCACCGTCGTGATGGTGCTGCACGACCTCGGGCAGGCCGCCCGGTACGCCGACCACCTGGTGGTGCTCAAGGACGGGCGGCTCGCCGCCGCCGGTCCGCCGTCGGAGGTGCTGACGGCGGAACTGGTGGAAGCCGTCTTCCAGGTGCCGTGCCGGGTCGTGCCCGACCCGGAGACCGGGACTCCGCTGGTCGTGCCGCGGGCGCGCGGACGCGGCGGCGCCACCGCGTCCGCCTCCTGAACCCGGGCTCCTGAGCTCCGCCTCGTGACCTGCGGCCGATGACCTCCGCCCTGCCGAACTCCCCCTTCCCATCCCCCCTCCCCGTCCCCCTGTTCGGGCCGACCGCCCGAACCGATCCAAGGAACCCCGATGAACCGCCGACTCCCCGTCGCCGTCCTCGCCGTCGCCCTCTCGACCACCCTGCTCGCCGCCTGCGGCAGCAACGGGGACGGCACCAAGTCGGGCGGCGACTCCGCGTCGTCCGCGTCCTCCGCCTCGGCCGCGACCGCCGCCGGGTTCCCGCGCAGCGTCAAGCACGCCGCCGGAACCGCCCAGATCAAGAGCCAGCCCAAGCGCGTCGTGGTGCTGGACAGCGGCGAGCTGGACGACGTCACGCTGCTCGGCATCACGCCGGTCGGCGCGGTGTCCCCGCACATGAAGACCGAGGGCGGGTTCCCGAACTACCTCAAGGACAAGATCAAGGACACCAAGGACGTCGGCCCGATGAACGAGCCGAACCTGGAGCTGATCGCCTCCCTCAAGCCCGACCTGATCCTCTCCTCGAAGGTCCGCCACGCCAAGGTGTACGACCAGCTGAACGCGATCGCCCCGACCGTGCTGGCCGAGACCACGGGCTTGCCGTGGAAGGAGAACCTCGCGCTGTACGCCCAGGCGCTCGGCCGGGAGGACGACGCGAAGAAGGCGCTGGCCGACTACGAGGCGCGGGCGAAGAAGCTCGGCGAGGAGATCAAGGCGAAGAACAACGGGACGATGCCGACGGCTTCGGTGGTCCGCTTCGTGGCCGGCCCGACCCGCCTGTACGCCAAGGCCTCCTACAGCGGCGTGGTGCTCAAGGACGTCGGCCTGGCCCGTCCGGCCTCGCAGGACGTGGAGCAGAACATCGTCGAGGTCAGCGCCGAGCAGATCAGCCAGGCCGACGCCGACCTGGTGTTCGTCACCACCGCCGACGACCCGAGCAAGACCAAGGAGAGCGAGGTCCAGCAGACCCCGGTCTGGCAGGGCCTGAACGCTGTCAAGAACAACAAGGTGTTCAACGTCCCGGACGAGACCTGGATGTCCGGCATCGGCGTCCAGGCCGCCGACGCGATGCTCGTCGACATCGCCAACGCCGCGGGCGTGGACGCGCCGAAGTAACCGTCGACAGCCCGGGCGAACAGATGACAACCGTCGGACGAGCGATGACAGACGACAGATTTCAGATGACGGGTTTCAGATAACAGATTTCGAAAGTTGTCAGCTGTCATCTGTTCGCCCCTCCCGCTTCCGCCAGCCCCCGAGGACCCTCCATGCGGCTCTACCTGCTCGCGCTCAACCCCACCGACTCCGTCACCTCCGGCTTCCTGCCCGCCGCCGCCCGGCTCGGGCTCGACGTCACCGTCCTGACCGACGGCGCCGAAGCCCACCGTCGGGCCTACGCCGAGCTCCCGTTCCCCGCACCCGAGGTCCTGGAGTGCGACGTCCGCGACTTCCGCGCCGTCATCAGCCTCGTCTCCCGCCGCGCCCTGGCCGACCCGGAGCACGCGCCCGACGCGGTGTTCAGCAACAGCGACCACCTCCAGACCCAGACCGCGCTGGCCGCCGAGTACTTCGGCCTCCCGGCCAAGGACTGGAAGGCTACTTTGCGAGCCAAGGACAAGGGCCAGTTGCGCCGCCACCTCACGCTGACCGGCCTGGACACCGTCCGGTCCGCCGAGCTGGCCCCCGGCCAGGACCCGGCCGAGCTGGACGTGCCGTTCCCCTGTGTGGTCAAGCCCCGCGAGGGTGTGGCCAGCGAGGACGTCACCCTGGTCACCGACGCCGCCGAACTCGCCAAGCGCTGCGAGGAGATCCGACTCCGCAGAGCCGGCGCCACCCTGGTGGTCGAGGAGTTCCTGGTCGGGCAGCTGTGCACCCTGGAGACCCTCGGCGACGGCCGGCGACGGCACGTCCTCGGCGGGTTCCGTACCCGGCTCTCCCCGCCGCCGGACTTCATCGAGGAGGTGCTCACCTTCGTCCCGGCCCACCCGCAGCCGGTGGTCGACCAGGTCATCGCCCAACTCGACGCGCTCGGCGTCGGTTTCGGCGCCTGCCACACCGAGTTCGTGCTCCAGCCGGACGGCCGGGCCCGCATCATCGAGGTCAACTACCGCGCCATCGGCGACCAGTGCGACCTGATGCTGGCCGAGATCCTCGACATCCCCCTGTTCGAACTCGTCCTCGGCGTCCACCTGGGCCGCGACCTGCCCGCCGACCTCACCGAGCGGTGCGCCGCCACCCCGCGCCGGGCCCGCAACGAGGTGGTCTGCGCCGACCGCGCCGGCGTCCTCACCGCCGCGCCCGGCCCGTACGACGAGGAGCGCGACGGCGTCCGGCTCGCCTACCGGCCCCTGCGCCCGCTCGGCGAGCGCCACGAGCACTACCGCACCAACCGCGACTACCTGGGCGTCGTCTGGGCGATCGGCGCCGACCAGGACGCGGTGGACGCAGCCGCCGCCCGCTTCCTCGCCGCCAACCGCTGGGAGATCACCCCATGACCGCCGGACAGTCGTCGACCGGTGCCGCACAGCGCTGGACCGCGGCCGAGCAGCTCACCCTGCGCGTGCTCTCCGCCCTGCTGCGTGAGGACGTCCTCGGCCTGCGCACCCTCGGCCGCGTCGAGGAGCGTACCGACGGCCACTGGCTGACCGTCCCCGGGCTTCGACTGGCCCTGCCCGTACGACCGGAGGGCTTCCAGTGCGAGTACGCGGCCCGGCTGCCGCTGCTGGAGCCGGCCGGTCGGCGGATCACCGGCCCGGAAGCCGTCGTGGCGGCGCTCGCCGAGTCGGCCGAGGCCGAGGACCGGCCCGGCTGGGCGGCCTTCGCCGAGGAGTGCCGGCAGACCCTCGCCACCATGGAGTTGCACGAGCGGGTCCGCCCCGAGGTGCACGACCGGCTCGTCGACCTGTACGGCGAGGACCCGGCCGACTGGACCGGCCCCGCCGCCGCCCTCGGCCACGACACCCTGGCCGCCTACCTCGACCACCCCGTCTACCCCACCGCGCGCGGCCGCTCCGGCCTCACCGAGCCACAACTTCGTTTGTACGCCCCCGAGTTCCATTCCCCCTTCGAGCTGCGCTGGCTGGCCGTGCCGGCCGCGGCGCTGACCGTCCACGGCGGGCAGCCGCTGCCGAGCTGGTGGCCCACCCCGGCCTGGCTCGGCCTCGGCGACCGGTGCCCCGGCGAGGGCTGGGCCACCCTGCCGGTCCACCCGCTCACCGTCGGCGAACCCCTGGACGAGGCGCTGGCCGCCACCGGCCTGACCGGCCGCGCGGTGCTCGCCGAACGGCCGTACCTGACCGTCGTCCCGACCCTGTCCATGCGCACCGTCGCCGTCGTCGACGACCCCTCGTGCCACCTCAAGCTCCCGCTCGCCACCGCGACCCTGGGGCGCCTCAACCGCCGCACCATCAAGCCCGGCACACTGCTCGACGGCGCCGCCGGCCAACGGCTGGTCGAGGCCGTACTGGCGCGCGAGCCGCGCTTCGCCGGCCGTATCCTGCACGCCGACGAGCAGTCCTGGGCGCATGCCGGACACGAGCTGCTGGCCGTGCTGCTGCGCCGCTACCCGACCGGGCTGGAGCAGGCCGTCACCGTCCCGTTGGCCGCCCTGCTGGCCCCCGCACCCGGCGGCCGCCTCGTCCTGGACCACCTCGCCGACCGCTACTACCGAGGTGACGTCCTCGCCTGCTACGACGCCCTGTTGGAGCTGCTGCTGGACTGGCAGGCCACACTGTTCGGCCACGGTGTCGCCCTGGAGTCGCACCAGCAGAACACCTCGCTGGTGATCGACCGGGACGGCCTGCGGCTGCTCTACAAGGACGACGACGGCCCGCGCGTGCACACCGCCCGGATGACCGCATCGCTGGGCGAACTCGCGCCCGCCCGGGAGGAGTTCGACGACGCACGGATATTCGGCGAGGACGACCGGGCGCTCACTGACCTGTTCGCCACCATCACCGGCCACCTGTGCACCGGCGCCCTCGCCTTCGGTCTCGCCGACCACGGCCGGGCCGAACTCTCGGAAACCCTGGCTCTGTTGCGCAAGCGTACGGCCGAGGCCGTGGAGCGGATCGGGCCGGCGGGCGCACCGCTGCGGGCCGCGCTGCTGGACGCCGAGCGACTGCCGGTCAAGGCCATGGTCACGGCCGGGACACTGCTCAGCAAGCAGCGTTCGGGCGCCGCCGACATCAACAAGCACTACACCAGCGGGCCCAACTATCTGCGCGAACAGGCCGGAGAGCCCCCGCACGACCGGCCGGGCGGCATCGTTCCGGACGGCGATTCGGATGACCACCCACACAACCACCCGCACGACCACCCGGTCGGTCTTCACGAGGACGGACTTCAGGACGGACTTCCGAACAGCCGGCGACGCACGGACGAGGCCGTCCGGTGACCGTGGAGACCCTGCCGCCGCAGTCGCAGCCCTCGGCCGACCGCTCCGGCGGGCTCGGCCGGCGCCAGGTGCACGCCGTCGCGGCCTGTTACTTCGTCGCCTCCTTCGCCGCGCTCGGCCTGCCGCCCTACCTGACCGCGATCCTGCCCTCGCTCGGCGACCCGCAGGCCCGCTGGGCCGGTGTGCTGTACATCGTCCCGACGGTGTTCAGCGCCCTCGGCGCGCCGCTGTGGGGCCGACTGGCCGACCGCTTCGGCCGCAAGCGGCTGCTGCTGCGCGCACAACTGGGGCTCACCGTCTCCTTCCTGCTGGCCGGAGCCGCCGACAGCCTGACCACGTTCACCCTCGCACTGGTCCTCCAGGGCTTCCTCGGCGGCACCTTCGCCGCGACCAACGGCTACCTGGCCGCCGCCCTCGACGGCCCCCGGCTCTCCCGCGCCCTCACCCTGATGCAGGGCAGCGCGCGGGCCGCGCTGGTGGCCGCGCCGATCCTGGTCGGGGCGCTCTCCCCGTGGATCGACCCGCACCGCCAGTACCTGGTGATGGCCGTGCTCCCGCTCGCCGCGGCGGTGTTCCTCTCGCTGCTGCCCGAGCCGGAGCGCCCCGAGACCGTCCCGGCGACCGGCGGCCGGCCCGTCGAGCGGACCGCCACGGTGTCCCTAATGCCGCTCTACGCCTTCGAGTTCACCTTCGTCTTCGCGACGGTGATCTCCTTCCCGTACCTGATCGCCCTCGCCGAACAGCGCCTGCCCGGCGTGGACGGCACCACCACCGGGGTGCTGTTCGCCCTGCCGCACCTGTGCTACCTGGTGTTCGCCGCCCGCACCCACACCGTGTTCCACTCCCGCCCGCACGCCGGCATCGCGCTCGGCTTCGGCTTCGTCGCGCTCGGCCTGGTCGGGCACGCGGTGGCGTACTCGCTGCCCGTGTTCGTCGCCGTCCGGCTGCTGCTCGGGGCCGGGCTCACGCTGGGGCTGGTCTGCCTCGCCGTGCTCGCCGCCGGCGCCGCCCAAGGGCGCCCGCCCGGGCGGATGTTCGGCACCCTCGAACTGGTCTCCAAGGGTGGCGCCGTCGCCGCCGGCGCCGTCGCCGCGCTGGCCAACGGGCGGTTCGGCGCCGCCGCCCCCGTGGTGGCCGGAACCGCCGCCGCCCTGCTGGCCGCCGTCGCAGCCACCACCCTCACCCTCCCGTCCCTCCGCCAGCGCTGGAGTCGCCGATGACCCCCGAGCAGTCCCCCCACTCGCCCAGGACCGACGACCCCCGCGGCACCGACGGCCGGCCCTTCGAGCTCGGAAGCCGAACCTGCGGCACCGACGAACTGCCCACCGCCGACGAGGCGGTGGTCCACACCCTGCTGAACTGCCTGTTGCGCGAGGTCTCCGCGCCCGAGCACCAGACCGCCGCCGACGAGGGCCGCCTGCTGCTGCGCCTGCCGCGCCGCGGCGTGCTGCTGCGGGTCGCGCTGCGCCGCACCTCGCTGCTCGGCGCGCATCGCTTCACCGGCCCGGTCGAGGCCGAACGCGACGGCGGCTGGGACGAGTTGGACTGGCGGGAACTGGCCGAGCACGTCCGACACGAACTGGAGCTGCGCACCGGCACGGTGAACGAGGAGTTCCTCGACCAGGTCGCCTCCAGTCACCACGGCGTCCGCGAGGGCCTGGCGGGCCGACCGGCCGCCGGAACCGACCGCTACCTGGAGTCCGAGCAGGCGCTGCTGTTCGGCCACCGCTTCCACCCGGCCCCCAAGTCCCGCTCCGCCGCCCGCGGCGACTGGCGCAGCTACGCCCCCGAGTCCCGTGCCGCCTTCCCGCTGCACCACCTCGCCGTCCGGGCCGACCTGCTGGCCGAGGAGTCGCTGGACGGGAGCACGACCGCCCTGCTGGACGGGCTCGGCGAGGTACCGGACGGCTACCGGCTGCTGCCCGCCCACCCCTGGCAGTACCAACTCATCGGTGACCACCCGCTGTTGCGCGCCGCCCTGGCCCGTGGCGACGTCCTCGACCTGGGTCCGCGCGGCGAACGCTTCACCGCCACCGCCTCGGTGCGCACCCTGCACGGCGCCGACGCCTTCCTCAAGTTCAGCCTGAACGTCCGCATCACCAACTGCCTGCGCAAGAACGCCGCTTACGAGCTCACCGGAGCCGTCGCCCTCACCCGGCTGCTCGCCCCGGCCCTGGCCGACCTCGCCCGGCGCTTCCCCGACTCGGCCATGCTGCGCGAACCGGCCTTCCGCACCCTCGCGCTGCCCGGCGCCGACGGCCACGCCGACCGGGCACTGTACGAGGGCTTCGGCCTGATCGTCCGGGAGGGCTTCGGCGGTGTGCTCCGGCCGGGCGTCACCCCGCTGCTGGCCGCCGCCGTCGCCGACGAGCACCCGACCAGCTCCGCGCACGTCTCCCGGCTGCCGGCGGGCGGTTCGGACGGCGCGGCGGCGCTCGGCTGGTGGCGCGACTACCTGCGGCTGCTCGTCCCGCCGGTCCTGGCCGCCTACTTCGAGCACGGCGTGGTGCTCGAACCGCACCTGCAGAACGTGCTGATCGGCGTGGACCCCACCGGGCACCCCGTCCAGGTGCTCTTCCGCGACCTGGAGGGCACCAAGCTCGTCCCCGAGCAGAACGGGGACGTCCTCGCCGCGCTGCCGCCCGAGGTGGCCGGCCCGATGACCTACGACGCGGAGCGCGGCTGGGACCGGGTGGTCTACTGCCTGCTGGTCAACCACGTCGCCGAACTGCTCGCCGCGCTCGCCGACCGCCACCCCGACCTGGAGTGCGCGCTCTGGCAGGCCGTCCGGGACAGCCTGGAGGAGTACGCCGCCGCACACGGCTGCCCGCCCCGGCTGCGCGCGCTGCTCGCCGGTGTCCCGCTGCCCGCCAAGGCGAACCTGCTGACCCGCTGGGAGCGCAAGGCCGACCGCGAGGCGGGCTACGTCCGACTGCCCTCCCCGCTGGCCGGCTCCGTCCTCGCCGAGGCCGCCCGCATGCCCGCCCGGACGTCGGCCCGCGCGTCCGCCCACGCGCCCACCCACACGTCCGTCCGCCTTCCCGCCGGGAGCACCGCCCGATGACGAACCAGACCATCCGGCCGACCCAGCCCTGCCGGGCGACCGAGGCGGCCGGGCCGACCGAGGCCGTCCGCCGCTTCAGCGCCGGCCTGGCGGCCGAAGAACTACCCGCCTACGTCTACGACTTGGCGGCACTGCGGGAGCACGCCGCGGCCGTCCGGGCCGCGCTGCCCGAGCGGGTCGAGCTGTACTACGCCGCCAAGGCCAACCCGGAGGCACCGCTGCTGATCGCGCTGCGCGAATCGGTGGACGGCTACGAGGTGTCCAGCGGTGGGGAATTGGCCCACGTCCGGGCCGCCGTGCCGGGCGCACCGCTGGCCTTCGGCGGCCCGGGCAAGACCCCGGCCGAGATCACCTCGGCGGTGGAGGCCGGGGTGCACCGCTGGCACGTCGAGAGCGAACAGGAGCTGCATCGGCTGGCCGCCGTCCTCGCGGACCGACCGGGCACGGTCGTGGACGTGCTGCTGCGGGTCAACCTGGCGGTCGAGACGGAGGCACTCGACGCTGTGCCGCTCGCGATGGGCGGACGTCCGACGCCGTTCGGCCTGGACCCGGACCGGGCCGAGGAGTGCGCCCGACTGCTCACCGGGGACGGCCCGCTGGGGCGACAGCTGCGGCTGCGCGGCGTGCACGCCCACCTGGCCAGCGGGCTCGCGGCAGCGGAGCAGCTGTCGGTCGCGGCGCAGATCGTCGGTTGGTCGGCCCCGCTGGCCGAGCGGCACGGCTTCCCGCTGACGGAGGTCAACATCGGCGGCGGGATGGCCGTGGACTACGCGGACCCGTCCGCCCGCTTCGACTGGACGGCCTTCGGCGAGGGCCTGGCCAAGCTGCTCGACGCCCACCCCGGGCTGACGCTGCGGATCGAGCCGGGCCGGGCACTGACCGCCTACTGCGGCTGGTACGCGACCGAGGTGCTGGACGTGAAGGCGAGCCACGGCGAGGACTTCGCGGTGGTCCGCGGCGGCACCCACCACCTGCGCACGCCCGCGACCCGGGGGCACTCCCAGCCCTTCGCCGTCCTCCCGGTGGACGCCTGGCCGCACCCGTGGCCGCGCCCGGCCGTCACCACCGGCCGTGCCACCCTGGCCGGGCAGCTCTGCACCCCGAAGGACGTCCTCGCCCGCGCCGCCGAGGGAGCCGACGGTCTGCGGGCGGGCGACCGCGTGCTGTTCGCGATGGCGGGCGCGTACGCCTGGAACATCTCGCACCACGAGTTCCTGATGCACCCTCGCCCTGGCTTCCACCACCTGGACGGCGACGGGCCGGGCGCGGTGGAGGAGTGACGGAGGAGCCGACGAAGGATCGCTGACGGATGACAGCTGACAGATTTCGAAATCTGTCAGCTGTCATCCGTCAGCGGTCGGCCGTCGGCTGTTGTCCGTCGGCCGCCGATCGCCCGCCCCGCCCGCCACCTGAACCGCCGCCCCCTTCCGCCACCCGGTCCGCCGCCGCCCCCTTCCGCCGCTCGTGGGAGAGTGGTAGGCAGCGAAGGGAGCGCGAACGTGCTGATGGACAAGGTGGCGGAGATACTCGCCGAGGCGTCGGCCGAGGCGGTGGAACCCCGCTTCCGGGCGCTGACCGCCGGCGAGGTGCTGGAGAAGGCCCCCGGCGAGATCGTGACGGTCGCCGACCGCGAGGCCGAGGCGATCATCGCCCGCCGCCTGCACGAGCTGCTCCCCGTGCCCGTGGTCGGCGAGGAGGCGGTCGCCGCCGATCCGTCGCTCGCCATGGCCCTGCACGACGAGCCCGCCGTCTGGCTGGTCGACCCGGTGGACGGCACCGCGAACTTCGTCGCCGGCAGACCCGAGTACGCCGTGATGTGCTCACTGGTCCGTTCCGGCCGGACCGTCGCCTCCTGGATCTGGCAGCCCGCCACCGCCACCGCCTACCGCGCCGAACTGGGCTCCGGCGCCTGGCGCGACGATGTGCGCCTGACCCGCCCCCCGGCGCCGAAGGACGTCGCGAAGCTGCGCGGCTCGGTGAAGAGCCGCTACCTCGACGCCGAGCACAGCCGCCGGCTCCAGGACAACATCGCGGCCTTCGGCGAGATCTCCCCCGGTCGGCACGCCGCCGGGATCGAGTACCCGGACGTCGTCGAGGGCCGCTCCGACTTCGTCCTCTACTGGCGCACCCTCCCCTGGGACCACGCCCCCGGCTCCCTCCTGGTCACCGAGGCCGGCGGTGTCTCCGCCCGCCCGGACGGCTCCCCGTACCGCCCCGAGGCCCCCGGCTGCGAGGACGGTCTCCTGGTCGCCGCCGACCCCGAGACCTGGGAACTCACCCACTCGATCCTGCTGGACGGCTGACCCCGCGGCCGCGCCCGCCCGGAACCGTTCCGGCCGCGCCCACCTGGCCCCCTTCCGGCCGCGCCCCGTTCCGGCCCCGCACAGCCGGACCGGCGTCTACCCCGCCCGCTCGCCCGCCACCTCGCGGCCGGCGCCCACCACTTCCCGCAGCAGCGCGCCGACCTCCTCCACCGTGGTGTGGGGGTTCAGCAGCGTGAGCTTCAGCCGAACCCGGCCCGGACCGTCGCCCGGCAGTTCGGTGCGGCCGACCACCGCCCGTCCGGTGCGCAGCAGCAGGCGACGCAGCCGCCCGTTGACCTCGTCCAGCGCCGTCTCGTCCGTCATGCCGGGCGGCCGGTACCGGAAGAGCAGGACGGTGAGCACGGGCTCGGCGTGGAGTTCGAGCGCCGGGTCGGCGCGCACCGCGTCGGCGGTGGCGCGGGCGAGGTCGTGGCAGGCGTCGACCAGCCGGCCGAGTCCGTCGCGGCCGAGGGTGCGCAGGGTGACGGCGAGCTTGAAGGCGTCGGCCCGGCGGGTGGTGCGCAGCGAGCGGCCGAGCAGGCTGGGGTAGCCGGCCCGCTCGTCGTCGGCCGGGTTGAGGTACTCGGCTCGGCGGGCGAGCGAGGCGTAGGTCTCGGCGCGGCGCACCAGGAAGATCCCGGCCGCGGCCGGCTGCCAGCCGAGCTTGTGCCAGTCGAGGGAGACCGAGTCGGCGCGGGCGAGGCCGTCGAGCAGTGGGGCGAGCCGGTCGGAGAGCAGCGCCCCGCCGCCGTACGCGGCGTCCACGTGCAGCCAGGCGCCGTGGCGGCGGGCGAGGTCGGCGGCGGCGTGCAGCGGGTCGACGGCTCCGGTGTCGGTGGTGCCGGCGGTGGCGACGACGGCGATCGGGGTCCGTCCGGCCCGGTCGGCCTCGGACATCGCCCGCTCGAGTGCGTCCTCGCGCATCCGCAGCCTCCGGTCCACCGGGACGGGGATGACGGCCCGCTCGCCGAGTCCGAGCAGGGCGGCGGCGCGCTGGACGGAGAAGTGCGCGGCCTCGGAGGCGAGGATGCACGGCCGGACGCCGGCCGGGATGCCGTCCAACTCGACGATGCCGCCGAGCTTCTGGTCGCGCGCCAGCATGAGCCCCATGAGGTTGGACTCGGTACCGCCGGAGGTGAGGACGCCGGCGGCGCGGTCCGGGTCGTAGCCGACCAGTCCGGCGATCTCGGCGAGCAGGGCGCTCTCCAGGGCGGTGGCGGCGGGGGCCTGGTCCCAGGAGTCCTGGGAGGGGTTGAGGGCGCTGACCGCGAGGTCCGCCGCGGCGGCGACGGCGAGCGGCGGGCAGTGCAGGTGCGCGGCGCAGGCCGGGTCGGCGGGGTCGGCGGCGGCGTGGGCGAGCAGTTCGGTGAGCCGGGCGAGCGCACCGGGTCCGTCGGCGGTGGCCAGCGCGTCGTCGACGAGTGCGGCGATCTCGGCCGGGCTGCCCTTCGGCAGCGGTCCGGAGCGCGTGGCGGTGCCGCGCTCCAGGGAGTCGAGGACGGTGGCCAGCAGCGGTCCGAGTGCGCCCGGCCCGGCCGCGCCGCCCGCCAGGGCGTCCGTCGCGACGCTGTCGTGGGGGAGCCCGACGGGGCCGGCTCCGGCCCCGGTCACCGCTTCCCCCGAACCGCCGACGCTCCCGCCGGACCGCCTGCCGAACCATGTACCACCGCGCCCGACGACCCACCGCCGGGCCCGCTCGCGGAAGCCGCCGCGATCGCCTCCGCCAGCCGCTCCAGCACCGCCGCCACCTGTTCGTCCGTGATGGTCAGCGGCGGGAGCAGCCGCAGCACCGCGTCGTGGCGTCCGCCGAGTTCGACGATCAGCCCCCGGGCCAGGCACGCCTCCCGGACCCGCACCGCGAGCGCCGAGTCGGCCGGCCGGGCGCCGCACGCGTCGGGCTCGGCCGCCGGGTCGACCAGTTCGACCCCGAGCATCAGCCCCCGTCCGCGAACGTCGCCGATCACCGGCAGGTCGGCCGCGAGTTCGCGCAGTCGGGCCGCCATCCGCTCGCCGACGGCGGCGGCCCGCTCGGCCAGCCCGTTCGCCGCGACGTGGCGCAGTGTCGCGGCCCCGGCGGCCATGGCGAGGGTGTTGCCGCGGAAGGTGCCGGTGTGGGCGCCGGGCCGCCAGCCGTCGTAGTCCTCGCGGTAGACGACGACGGCAAGCGGCAGGCTGCCGCCGATCGCCTTGGAAAGAACCATGGCGTCCGGGACGATGCCACTGTGCTCGATCGCCCACATCGCCCCGGTGCGGCCGACTCCGGTCTGCACCTCGTCGACGATCAGCGGGATGCCGCGCTCGGCGGTGATCCGGCGCATCGCGCGCAGCCACCCGTCGGGCGCGGGGACGACCCCGCCCTCGCCCTGGACGGCCTCCAGGATCATCGCGGCGGGCGCCACCACACCGCCCGCCGGGTCGTCCAGCAGCCGCTCCACGTACGTCTCGGCGAGTTCGGCACCCGCCTCGCCGCCGACCCCGAACGGGCAGCGGTAACCGTACGGGTACGGCAGCCGGGCGACCTCGCCGCCGCTCGGCAGCGGCTCCTTGACGGCGACGTTGCCGGTGAGCGCGAGGGCGCCGGCGGTCATGCCGTGGTAGGCGCCGGTGAAGGCGAGCGCGCCGGAGCGGCCGGTGGCGGTCTGCATCAGCTTGAGGGCGGCCTCGACGGCGTCCGTCCCGGCCGGTCCGCAGAAGTGCACCCGGGCGCGGGCGGCGAACTCCGCGGGCAGGCTCTCGAACAGCGCGCTGGTGAAGTCGTCCTTCTCCGCGGTGGCGAGGTCGAGCAGGTGCAACGGGGCGCCGCTGTCGAGGGTGCGGCGGATCGCCTCCAGCACCACCGGGTGGTTGTGGCCCAGGGCGAGCGTGCCGGCGCCGGAGAGGCAGTCCAGGTAGCGCCGTCCGTCGGCACCCTCGACGGTCATGCCGTGGGCGCGGACCGGGACGATCGGGAAAGAGCGGGCGTAGGTTCTGGCGGCGGACTCGCGGACGCGCTGACGGCGCAGGATGGCTTCACCGGCGGCCGGGGTTCCGGAGGTGGCCTGGACGGGTACGGCAGCGAGCGACACGAGAAACCCCCAGGGGAAGTTAGGTAAGCCTAACTTTACTGGCCGTGACCTGGCGGAATGCCCCCGGGGCCCCAGAACCACCCGCGCGAGTGAACCTCCCCCGGTTCGCCCAACGAGCGCCGCGTGGAAAGGTCACGGCCCGGACCTCGACGCCCCCTCCGACCGACGGTCCGGGTCCGGATACGGCCCCGAGCCCGGCCCCGAGCCCGGACTCGGGCTCGGGGCCGGGCTCGGGCTCGGGCCGGGCTCGGGCTCTGACTCGGGCTCGGTGAACCGTCAGGCCCGGCTCCTCCACCGGTAGCAGAGCTCCGGTCGCCCGACGCTGCCGTACTGCGGCTCCCGCACCGCGCACCCGGTCTCCACCAGGTGCTCCAGGTAGCGCCGCGCGGTGATCCGCGAGACCCCGGCGGCGGCGCCGGCGGCCGCGGCCGACAGTCCGGTGGCCGCTTCGCGCAGGACCGAGGCGACGGAGTCCAGGGTGGGCGCGCTCAGCCCCTTGGGCAGGGTGGTGCGCTCCGGCGTGCGGAGCAGCGCGAACGCCTGGTCGACCTCCTCCTGGCCGGTCGCCTCGCCGGTGCGCCCGAGGCTGTCGCGGTAGCGGGCGTAACGCTCCAGACGGTCGTGCAGGGCGGCCGCGCTGAACGGTTTCAGCAGGTACTGCACGACGCCCGCGGAGACGGCCTGCCGGACCATGGCGAGGTCACGGGCCGAGGTCACCGCGATGACGTCGGTGCTGTGACCGGCCGCGCGCAGGGTGCGGCAGAGCTGGAGCCCGTGGCCGTCCGGCAGGTAGAGGTCGAGCAGGGTGAGGTCGACGGGCGTCCCGGCCGCGCGGGCCCGGTCCAGGAAGCGCAGCGCGTCGGCGCAGCTGTGGACCGTCCCCGCGGCGTGGAAGCCGGGCTCGCGCCGCACGTACAGGGTGTGCGCTGCGGCGGCCACCGGGTCGTCCTCGACCACCAGGACGGAGATCTCCTTCCCGGCGGGGGCGCCGATCCCGGTGTCGGCCGTGCTGTCGGCGGCGCCACTCATGCCAGGGCCCCTTCCTGTTCCCGACCGGCAGACCGGGCGGCCTGGTCGGCCCGGTCCGCGGACTCCTCCGATTCGCCCGCCGCTCCTCCCGGCTCCCCCGGCCCACCCGGCCGGCCGGCCAGCGGAAGCCGCACCGTGAGCACCGCGCCACGCTCCCGTCCGACCTCGACGGTGCCGCCGTTGCGCCGCGCGGCCTGGGCGACCAGCGCCAGCCCGAGCCCGTGCCCACGGCCGTCCTGCTTGGTGCTCCAGCCGCGCCGGAACACGTCCTCGACCGCGCCCGGGTCGATCCCCGCGCCGGTGTCGGCGACCCGCAGTAGCAGGCACGCGCCTGGCGCCCCCGCGTCCCCGTCGTCGCCCCGGCCGTCGCTCCCGCGATCCCGACCGACGCCGTCCCGACTGCCGCCATCCCGAACGCCATCGTCCCGAACGCCGCAGTCCCGGCCGTCGGCGATCCGCGCCGTGACGGTGACCTCCGGCGGGACGGGGCTCTCGGCCGCTCCGGCGATCGCGGCGTCCACGGCGTTGTCGATGAGGTTGCCGAGCACGGTGATCAGGTCTCGTGCGGAGAGCCCGGGCGGCAGCACCCCGTCGTCGATCCGGCTGTCCTCGGTGAGGGTCAACTCCACACCCCGTTCGGCGGCTTGGGCCGCCTTGCCGAGCAGCAGCGCGGCCAGCACCGGCTCGCTCACCGCCGCGACCACCCGGTCGGTGAGCTGCTGGGCGAGTTCGAGCTCGGCGGTCGCGAACTCCACCGCCTGCTCGTGGCGACCCAGTTCGATCAGCGAGACCACGGCGTGCAGCCGGTTGGCGGCCTCGTGCGCCTGCGCGCCGAGCGCCTCGGTGAAGCCGCGTACCGAGTCCAACTCGCCGCTGAGTGCCTGGAGTTCGGTGTGGTCCCGGAGGGTGACCACCCGACCGAGGCCGGTACCGGCGCCGATGGTGGAGGTGTTCAGCACGACGACCCGCTCGGCCGTCAGGTGCACCTCGTCCCGGACCGGCTCCTTCCCCAGCACGGCCGCGACCAGCGCCTCCGGCAGGCCCAGCTCCACCACCGGACGTCCCTCCAAGTCACCCGCCAGTCCGAGCAGTTCACGGGCGGCGTCGTTGCACAGCACCACCCGGTGCGAGCGGTCGACCAGGACCAGCCCCTCGCGCACCGCGTGCAGGGTGGCCTGGTGGTACTCGTAGAGGTGACTCAGCTCGTCCGGCCCCATCCCGTGGGTGTGCCGCCGCAGCCGGGAGTTGGCGAGGTAGGTGCCGACGCCACCGAGCGCGAGCGCGGCCACCGCCACCCCGACCAGGGCGAGCAGCGGACCGCTCAGCTGCGCGGAGATCGACTCCACCGTGAGGCCCGCGCTGACCAGCGCGACCACCCGGTGCTGGTCGTCCCAGACCGGGGTGACCACCCGGACGGACGGGCCGAGCGTTCCGGTGTACGTCTCGCTGCGGGTCTGCCCGGCGAGCGCCCAGTCGATGTGCCCGAGGTAGGTCCGGCCGATCTGCTCGGGCAGCGGGTGGGTCCAGCGCACGCCGTCGGTGTCCATGACGGTGATGAAGGAGACCCCGGTGTCGGCCCGTACCTGCTCGACGTACGGCTGGAGCACCGCGGTCGGGTCCGGGCCGCCGACGGCCGCACGGACGGACGGCGAGTCCGCGACGGCGTGCGCGACCGCGGTCACCTGGCGGCGGGCGGCGTCCTCGGTGCGGCCGGCGGTGAAGAGGTACGCGAGCACCGCGCCGCCGGCGACCACGGCGGCGACGATCACCACCTGGACGACGAACAGCTGCCCGGCCAGGCTGCGGACCAGCCGCCGGGGCCCGCGGCCCGTCGACCGGTGCGAACGGCGGCGCGGGGCGGTGGGGGCGGTGCGCTCGGACATGCCTGCCAGTGTGCACCACACTCCCGGACGCCCCCAGGGCACGGCGACGGGCGGGAGCAGCCCACCCGTGCCCGCCCGGCCCGCACCGTTCGCGGCCCGCACTGATCACAGCCCGCACCGTTCGCGGCCGGGACATCCGGACCACCCGCACCGTTCATGAACTCTATGAACGCAAACGTGACCTCCGTCACCTCCGGGCCCATAGTCAGAGCGGCCCATCCCCCGGGGCCACCAGGACTGCACGGCAAGGGAGCCGCAGATGTCGATCACCGGAGCCGCCACGGCGGCAGGACCCAGACGCAAGGACCGGACCCACTACCTCTACATCGCCGTGATCGCCGCGGTGGTCGCGGGTGTGGTGGTCGGCCTGGCCGCCCCCGGTTTCGCTGTGGAGCTGAAGCCGGTCGGTACGGGCTTCGTCAACCTGATCAAGATGATGATCAGCCCGGTGATCTTCTGCACCATCGTCCTGGGCATCGGCTCGGTGACCAAGGCCGCCAAGGTCGGCAAGGTCGGCGGCCTCGCCATCGGCTACTTCCTCGCCATGTCGACCGTCGCGCTGGGCATCGGCATGGTCGTCGGCAACCTGCTGGAGCCCGGCGGCGGCCTGCACCTGACCGCCGCGCTCGCCAAGTCCGGCCACGCCCAGGCGGCCGCCGGCGGCGCCCAGTCGACCACCGACTTCCTGCTCGGGATGATCCCCGAGACCCTGTTCTCGGCCCTCACCCAGGGCAAGGTGCTCCAGACCCTGCTGGTCGCCCTGCTCGCCGGCTTCGCCCTCCAGGCGATGGGCACGGCCGGCGCGCCGGTCCTGCGCGGGATCGAGCACTTGCAGCGGCTGGTCTTCCGGATCATGTCGATGATCATGTGGGTCGCGCCGATCGGCGCCTTCGGGGCCATGGCCGCCGTGGTCGGAGCCACCGGCACCGCCGCGCTGAAGAGCCTGGCCGTCATCATGATCGGCTTCTACGTCACCTGCGTGCTGTTCGTCGTCGTGGTGCTGGGCACGCTGCTGCGCCTGGTCGCCGGGGTCAACGTGTTCTCGCTGCTGAAGTACCTCGGCCGCGAGTTCCTGCTGATCCTCTCCACCTCCTCCTCCGAGAGCGCGCTGCCCCGCCTGATCGCCAAGATGGAGCACCTGGGCGTCAGCCGCCCGGTCGTCGGCATCACCGTGCCGACCGGCTACAGCTTCAACCTCGACGGCACCGCCATCTACCTGACCATGGCCTCGATCTTCATCTCCGAGGCGATGGACAAGCCGATGTCGCTCGGCGAGCAGCTCTCGCTGCTGGTCTTCATGGTGATCGCGAGCAAGGGCGCGGCCGGGGTCACCGGGGCCGGACTGGCCACCCTCGCGGGCGGGCTGCAGTCGCACAAGCCCGCGCTGGTGGACGGGGTCGGCCTGATCGTCGGCATCGACCGCTTCATGTCGGAGGCCCGCGCCCTCACCAACTTCGCGGGCAACGCCGTCGCGACCGTCCTGATCGGGCACTGGACCGGCGAGCTCGACACCGAGCGCTCCCGGCGGGTGCTGGCCGGCGAGCTGCCGTTCGACGAGCAGACGCTGGTCGACGTCCACGGCGCGCCCGCCGGCCCGGCCACCGCGGCGGACGGTTCGGCGGCTGCCGCCCCCGAGACCGTTCCCGCCCAGGGCGCCGCTCCCGCCGGCGTCTGAGCCCGGCAGCGGCCCTCGCACTCCCCCGGCCCGGCGCCTCCACCAATCCGGACGGCGCCGGACCGGGGCTTCGTCTTCCCCGAGCCGGGGCCTCGTCGTTCCCGGACCGGTCGGCCAGCCCGGACGGGCCTCGCGACTCGCTCGTCACAGCTCCTGCGAGCCGCTGACCACCCAGGCCACCCCGCTGGCCGGATCCTCCAGCGCGACGTGCAGATGGTGCAGCCCGGCCGACGGCTCCTGCCAGGTGAAGCAGCGCATCCGGGCCACCAGCGCGTTCACCTCGGCGCGGTCCACTCCGCGCGTCCCAGCCGTCCCGGCTGCCCTCTCCCAAGTGCCCGCCCCGTCCGCCGTGTCCGCACCGCCCATCGCAGCCATCGCGGCCAGCGCCCGCCACAGCGCCAACCGCCCGTGCGCGCAGCCCTGATCCCGCCCCACGGCGGCGGCCCGCACCAGCGCCGGATAGGCGAGCGGGAACGGCAGGTACCCGCCGATCACCCGACGGTCGCGGGCGAGCAGGGCGGCCGCCGCCGGGGCCGGACCGCGGACACAGGCCGCCGCCGCCCACGGCGCGAGTGCCCCCAGCCCGGCCAGCGCCCGGGTGACCCGCGGCCCGTCCGGGCGTCCGGCCGACTCCTCCGCCGGTGGCAGTTCCACCTCACCCAGGCCCTCCCGGCTGGCAGGCAGGGTCAGCAGCGCGCTGCGCGCACCCCCGCCGGGCAGGTACTCGCGCACCCGGGCCGCCTCGTCCCAGCCCGACGCCTCCCACGGCTCCAGGCGCAACGGCACGCCCTCGGGGTCGGACTCGGGCCCGTACGGCCCGGAGCCGCACGACTCGGACCGGTGCGACTCGGACCCGTGCGGCTCGGACCCGTGCGGCTCGGACCCGTGCGGCTCGGACCCGTGCGAGAGGTCCTCGCCGAGCAGTGCCCGGGTGTGCGCGACCAGCCGTCGCACCGGGGCCGGGCCCAGCAGCGGGGCCAGCCGCGACCAGGAGTGCCTGGTCGCCAGCACTTCCCAGAGCGGGCCGGCGTCGTGGTCGGCCACCCCGGCCGCCGTCCCCGCGCCGCCGTCCCCGTCGAACAGCCGGACGGCCAGCTCGGGCGGCGCCGCGTAGGCGATCAGGTGGCCGAGCGGTGCCGTCAGCACGGCCGCGGCCTCCTCACCGGCCTCGGCCACGGCGGCCGCCCGGCCCTGCCGGTAGGCGGCGAGCAACTCGGGCCAGCGGCCGTCCTCGGCCAGTGCGCGCAGGCGGCCGTCCTCGTACGTGATCACGATTCGCAGGGTACGGGCCGGGGCGCCGCATCAGTTTGACTTGCCGTCAGACCGGTGCGTCGGAGCGGCGATCGCACACCCGTCCCGACCCCCTCGGTCGCGCCCGCGGTCACGCCCGCGGGCACGTTCCCGGTCGCGTTCCCGGTCGCGTTCCTGCTGGAGGATCGCGCGCAGTCGGCCGTGGGCGCGGCGCCGGGTGACAGCGAGCGTACTGCGGTGCAGCCCGAGCAGTTCGGCGGCCTCGTCGATGCTGTAGCCGTCGAGGTCCACCAGCACCACCGCGCGGGCCTGCTTAACCGTCAGGAAGCCCAACAGGCGCAGCACCTCCCAGCGCGCCTGCGACTCGGCCATCCCGCCGGCCCAGGAGTCGGCAGCACCCCGGTCCCGCTCGCCGACGTCGCCCGCCTCCGGCACCTCGGGCATCGGCACCCGCCGGCGCTCCCGGCGCCACTGGTCGCGCAGGATGTTCACCATCGTGGTGAACGCGTAGGCGTACGGCTGCGGATGGCCTAGGAAGCGCTCCGGCCGGCGGGCGATCCGGAGGTACGCGTCGTGGACGACGTCTCCCGCTCCGATCGGGCCGCCGGCGAGGGAGGCCGCCGCCTGCTGGAGCCTGGGCAGCAGATCCGTGAACACCCGGTTGAACTCTGCCGATTGACCACTGCTCACGCCGGGAGCGCAGTCCGCTTCCCGTCCGCCGCCCGCATTCCGACCACTGCAATCCGCCATGCCGCTCTCCCCGGAAATCGGCACCCCGAGCACCAGGCCGGCCTTGACGACGGAGCGCCGTAGGCCAACCGGATGACTTGTGACACAGGTCACATCATAGTTCGTCGTTTCACTGTGCGCAGTCAATCGTGTGCAACATGTCACCGACCGCGCGGGAGGCGGGAGTTCACCTCCCGGCAGACATCCGGGCGGTCGGGGCGCCCCGCCCGACGAGAACCCCTCGACAAGGAGAACCACCGTGCGAGGCTGCATCGCCAGGAAGTTCGCCATGTTCGGACTGGCGGCCACGGCCGCCCTCGGCGTACTCGGGACCACCACCCCGCCGGCCGCCGCGGCGACGGTCCGGATCCAGACCACGACCCCCGACGCCATCCCGGCCTGGAACACCGTCGCGACCGACACCTACCGCTGCGTCATCACCGGCAACTACGGCTGGCGCTGGGAGGGCCGCTGCAACGTCTATTCCGGACGACTGCGCACCATCACGTACTGCGCCGACGGCTCGTACAGCACCGGCCTGTGGATCGGCGCACGACCGGAGGCCTGGGCGGTCTGGGGCAACTGCCCCGGGTCCACCTGGACGCGGGTCGTGTTCCAGTGGCACAGCTGAACCGCTGACGCCCTAGGCGGAACGGCCGGAGCACCCCCGGCCGAACGCGGACGACCGATCGACCGACCGCCGACGACCACCGTCGACGATCGACGGCGGACAGATGACAGCTGACAGATTTCGAAATCTGTCAGCTGTCATCCGTCCGCCGCACGCTGTCCGCCCGTCGGTGCCTCGGCCCGCCTGCCCGCCTCAGCCCACCGGTGAGGCGTCCGCGAGCAGCCTGGCGGCGTGCACCCGGCCCGCGTGCTCGACCAGGTTGATCAGCACCTCCTTGCCCGAGGCCCGGTGGCGCGCGTCGCACAGCAGCACGGGTGTGCCCGCGTCCAGGTCCAATGCGCGGGCGACCTCCTCCGGACCGAACTCCCGTGTCCCGGCGAAACGGTTCACCGCGACCACGAAGGGAATTCCCCGGTGTTCGAAGAAGTCGACGGCCGGGAAGCAGTCCGTCAGCCGACGGGTGTCGGCGAGCACCACCGCACCGAGCGCCCCCTGGGCCAGCTCGTCCCAGAGGAACCAGAACCGGTCCTGCCCCGGGGTGCCGAACAGGTAGACCGCCAGCCCCTCGCGGATGGTGATCCGGCCGAAGTCCATCGCCACCGTGGTGGTGGACTTCCGCTCCACGCCGTCCAGGTCGTCCACCTCGCGCCCGGCCTCGGTCAGCCGTTCCTCGGTGCGCAGCGGCCGGATCTCACTGACCGCGCCGACCAGTGTCGTCTTCCCCACCCCGAATCCCCCCGCCACCAGGATCTTGAGCGCGAGCACCGTGCCGTCGGGATCCTCGGCGTCGAACGGATTCGGTCCGTCGTATGGATCCGGTCCGTCGTACGGCGCGGGCGGCCCGGACGGGGCTGCCGACGCGGACGGGGCGGGCGGGCGGTCAGAGTGCGCGGAGTCCACGGATGACCTCCTGGAGGATGCGCTCGTCGGGGAGCAGGGCGGGCGGGACGGGGCGGCGGACCCGGATGAGCCCGGCCGCCAGCAGGTCGCCGAGCAGTACCCGCACGACGCCCACCGGCAGGTCGAGGTCGGCGGCCAGCTCGGCCACGGACAGCGGGGTCCCCCGGCACAGCGCGAGGATCCGCGCCTGTTCAGGGCCGACCGGCGGCTCGGGCGCGTCCGGCACGAGCACCGGGTCGGGCAACTCGGTGACCACCACGGCGATCAGGTCGAACTGCTGCTCCCCGGCCCCGGTGCGCCCCCGGGTCATCGCGTACGGGCGGACCACCGGCCCGGCGTCGTCGTCGTACCAGCGGGACCGGTGGGCGGCGGCGAGCGGATTGCGGGAGTGCCCGTCGGGTTCGGCCCTCGGGTGCTCCGGATGTCGCCCCCGGTACGGGTGGGGCACCGGACTCACCGGCCGCCCACCGCCCGCGGCGGGGCGCTCAGGTGCTCGCCGACCCGGCGGACCAGTCTGGCCATCTCGTAGGCGATCAGGCCGAGGTCGGCCCGGGCGGTGGCGAACACGGCGAGGCAGGTGCCCTCCCCGGCCGCCGCGACCAGCAGGTACCCGCCCTCCAACTCGACCATGGTCTGGCGGACTTCGCCCGCGCCGAAGTGTCGGCCGGCGCCCTTGGCCAGGCTGTGGAAGCCGGAGGCGACGGCCGCCAGATGCTCCCCGTCCTCGCGGGCCAGGCCGGCCGAGGTGCCCATGGCCAGGCCGTCGGCGGAGAGCATCACGGCGAAGCGGAGTTCGGCGGCGCGCTGGACCAGCTCGTCGAGGAGCCAGTTCAGCTCCCCCGCGCGGTGGGTGGTGGCGATCACGGACGCTCTCCTTCGGGTCGGAACGGGTGTCGGGGGTGGCGTGCCCGCGGCGGCTGCGGAGGGTCGGCGGGTTGCCCGTCCGGCCGGCCCTCCGGGTACAGGCCGCGCGCCCATCCGTTCTGGAAGGCGGACATCGCCGCCCGCGCCTCCTCGGGGCTGCGGCCCGCGGCGCCAAGGCCGTCGCCGGCTCCGGGATCGGCCGAGGAGGCGGCAGCCGTACCGCGGCCGCGCGCGGTCGGGCGGGCCGGGGCCTCGCGCAGTTGCGGCGCGAGGCTCGCCTGGCGGGTCCGGCGCGGCAGCTCGGCGGGGCCCGGGTCGGCTGGGTGACCGTCCGGTACGTGGCCGCTCGCAGGTCGGGCCTCCGATCGCCGGGCCTCCGGTCGGTGATCGTCGAGTCGGTGATCGTCCGGCCGGTGGCCGCCCGGTCGGTGGCGCTCCGATCGCCGGCCGCCCGGTCGTTGGCCACCCGATCGCCGGTCCTCCGGCCTGGCGTCGCCCGCGCCGCCGGGCCCGGGTACCGGTTCGGCCTGGGGTTCCGTACGGTACGGCTCCGCGCCGTACGGCTGCGGCGGTCCGGACCGCGGACGGGCGGTCGCACCCGCACCCCCGCCCGCGGCCGGACCGGTCACCCGGGCGCCGTCGGCCCGGAAGGGGGTGCGGCGCACCGGCCCCGGGTCACTGCCCCGGACACCGAACGCCAGCAGAGCCCCACCCTCCGGCGATGGCCCACCCACCGCCGGAAACCCGTCGCCGGTCCTGCCCTGCGGGTGCTCCCGGCGCCTCGGGCCGCCGCTCGGGCCGCCGCTCGACGCGTTGCCCACGGCGCTGCCCGGATCGCCCGTCGCCCCCTCCCCGCGGGCGTGCACCGCCGTGAACTCCCGCTCCGGAAGACCGGCTTGTGCCCACTCGGCAGGTAGCGGCCCCATCGGCGCCTCCCCGGCCGCCGCACCGCCCGGCGCCGCTGCGGACGGCAGGGGCGCCACCGGCTCGACGTCGTGTCGCACGTCCCCCGCCTCCATCGCCTCCGGCTCCATCGTCTCCGCCGCCATCGCCTCCGCCGCCGCCTCGTCGGCCAGCAGCGTGGTCGGCAGCAGGACCACCGCGGTGGTGCCGCCGTACGCGGAGGTCACCAGCGAGACCTTGACGTCCTGCCGCCGGGCGAGCCGGCTGACCACGAACAGGCCGAGCCGGTCGCTGTCGAAGAGGTCGCTCTGCTCGACGGCGGCGATCCGGCGGTTGGCCGAGGCCAGCACCTCCGGGCCCATGCCGAGGCCGCGGTCCTCGATCTCCAACGCGAAGCCGTTGCCGACCCGTTCGCCCCGGATGTGCACCCGGGTGTGCGGCGGGGAGAACCCGGTGGCGTTCTCGACCAGTTCGGCCACCAGGTGGGTGAGGTCCGCGACGGCGTGGCCGACCACGGCCGCGCACGGCAGCGGGTGGACCTCGACCCGGGCGTACTCCTCGACCTCCGAGACGGCCGCGCGCACCACGTCCACCAGCGGGACGGGTCGGCGCCAGCCACGGCCGGGAGCGGCCCCGGAGAGGATGATCAGGCCCTCGGCGTGGCGGCGCATCCGGGTGGTGAGGTGGTCCAGCCGGAACAGGTCGGCCAGCTCGGACGGGTCGTCGGTGCGGCGCTCCATCGCGTCCAGCAGGGTGAGTTGGCGGTGCACCAGGACCTGGCTGCGGCGCGCGAGGTTGACGAACACCCCGGAGACGCCGGAGAGCACTTCGGCCCGCTCGACCGCCGCCGTGACGGCAGCCCGCTGGACGGTGCCCAGCGCCCGGTGCACCTGGCCGATCTCGTCGTCCCGCCCCACCGGCCGGGGCGCCTCGGCCTCGATGTCCACCTCCTCGCCCGCGCGCAACTTCCGCATGGTCGCCGGGAGTTTGCGCCCGGCCAGCTCCAGTGCCGAATTGCGCAGGCCGATCAGCTCGCTGACCAGACCGCGACCGATCTGCACCGAGATCACCAGCGAGGCCACCACGCCGACCAGGCCGAGCAGCACGGCCATCCCGGCCGGGGTGAACAGGCCCAGGGCGTAGGGGTCCTGGCGCTCGGCGGCGACCCGTCCGGCCCGGTCCTCGACGGTCCGCAGGGCGCCGGCCACATTGCCCGCGACCATCGCCCAGCGGTCGGCCTGCACCGCGGCGACCGCGATCCGCCCGTCGGCGGCCGTCCGCACCCTGTCCTCGTACCCGGCCAGCTCGCGGTGGTCCTGGCCACCGGTGACGGCGAGCAGCGACTCCCGGTCGGCGGGGCGCAGGTCGGCGGCGGCACCCCGCTCGAACTCCCGCCGGGCGAAGGCCGCGCCGGAGAACTCCCGCAGCTGGTCGTCACCGAGCCCGCCGGACAACTGGGCGGCGCGCAGCAGCGCGTCCTCGCGGGCGAGCAGCTCACGGGAGCGGGCCAGCTCCAGCAGCACCCGGGCGTCGGCGGCCACCTGGCGGTCCTGGAAGGGCGCGACGGCGCCGGCGGCGGCGAGCGCCCGGTCCACCGCCTCGCCGTACACGGCGTACGCCTCGGGCCAGCCGACGCTCCTGGCCAGGACCCGGTCGCGCAGGACGGGCAGGGCGGCGAGCGAGCTGCCGAGGGCGTCCAGCCTGGCCGCCGCCTCACCGCCCAGTCCCTGGGCGTCGGCGCGGTTGTAGCCCCGGTCGGGGCGGTGGGCGTCCGGGAAAAGCGGGGTGAGCGCCCGGTCGGTGGCCGCCGCCGCCTCGCGCAGGGCGCTCTCCCGGACGGCGGTGGGGGCCGGCGCCGGGGCCGCCAGCAGCTGACCGACGGCGGTGCGTTCGGCCTGCAGCCCGGCGACGGTTTCGGCGACGGGGGTGAGCAGGGTGCGCTGGGCATCGCGCTGGCGCATCAGACCCCAGACGCCCTGGGCGGTGGTGACGGTGGCGAACCCCCACAGCGCGATGACGGAGACGACCGGGACCATCAGCAGCGCGATGATCCGGGCGCGGACGCTCCGGGGGCGCAGCCCGCGCAGCCACGGGCCCGGGCGCGGCGGACGGGCGGGCGGCCCGGCATGGGCACCCCGACGGGTACCGGGGGCGGTACCGCGGTCTTCTCGCATGGGTGAGGAGCCTTTCGGGCGGGGAGAGCGGGAAAACGGGAAAGCGGGAAAACGGGAAGGCGGAAGGCGTGCGGCTCAGGCGGCTTGCAGAACGCGCCGCGGCGGATGCGCAGCTCAGGCGGCGCGCTGCCCGGCCCCCGCCTCGGCCGGGGACGGCCCGTGCGGAGCGGGCCCGTGCGGAGCGGGCCCGGAGTGCGGGGGCTCGCCGGGGTGCTCGCCGATGGACGGCTCGCCGATGGACGGCTCGCCGGCCGCCCGGTAGCCGGCCCGCTCCTGGGCGGTCGGCGAGAGCGCCACGAAGGCGGAGGCGAGGAAGAGGAAGGAGCCGAGGCCGACGGCGAGCGGGAAGACGAACTCCATCGGGCTGACTCCGCCGAGCTCCGTGCGGGTCGGCTCCAGCCGGACGTGGACGGCGGCCATGCCGGTGTAGTGCATGCAGCTGACGGCGAGGCCCATGGCCATCGCGGCGGCCGCGGCCGCGTACACGTTGCGGATGGTGACGGCGGACCAGAGCGCGGCGGTGGCGGCACCGACGGCGACCAGTACGGAGGCCGCGACCGTTCCGGGGTCGTAGTGCAGTCCGCCGTGCATCCGGAGGGCGGCCATGCCCAGGTAGTGCATCGCGGCGACGCCGAGGCCGGTGGTGACGCCGCCGGAGAGCAGGGAGAGGCCGCGGTGCCAGCCGTAGCAGACCACGGTCAGGCCGAGGCCGGTGACCAGCACCGCGACCACGAGGCTGAGGAGGGTCAGCGGCACGTTGTAGCGCAGCTCGGTGCCGTCGACGGTGAAGCCGAACATGGCGACGAAGTGCATGGTCCAGATGCCGGAGCCGATCGCGGCAGCGGCCGTGACCAGCCAGTTCCGCCGGGCCGGGCCGCTCGCGGTGAGGCCGCGCAGCGTGCAGCGCAGCCCGAGGGCGGCGCCGGCGCAGGCCATCAGGTACGAGAGGGCGGGGGTCAGCCAGCCGAGGCTGAGATTGTTGAGGGTGCCCATGGGACCTCCGGTCGACCGGTCGGGCCCGGGGGCGGTACGCGGTGCGCCCGGGCTCCCCTGGCCGGGCGGACTGCGTGAATGGCATATGCCAGCCGCATGTGCGCTTCCGGTCCGGGGTGCGTGGGACGCTACCGAGAGGCCGGAATCGGTCAGACAAAGATCTGAAAAGCTGCCCGTGACACACGGGTGGTGTGTTCGAATGGCCCGGTCGTGTACCCAGCGGACGGTCGACGAGCGCGCGGCGGGCGACGTACGGACGACAGCGGACAACCGACAGCGAACAGCGGACAGATAACAGAGTTTGAAATCTGTCATCTGTCCGCTGAACCCCGTCGGCTGTCGCCTGTCAGCTTGTCGCCCGCCTACCGCAAGCCGCCCGTCAGTCGCCCGGCGTCACCCGGATCCGCATCGGGCTCGCCGCCCGCAGCGTGATCCCCTGCGCCAGCGCCACCCGCCGGTCCACCGCCTCCAGCTCGAAGTCCCGCAGCAGCACCCCCAGGGCCAGCACGGCCTCCAGCATCGAGAAGTGCTGACCGATGCAGGCCCGCGGCCCACCGCCGAACGGGAACCAGGCGTACCGGTGCCGCGCCCGCTCCGCCTCCGGCAGGAAGCGGTCCGGGTCGAACCGCTCCGGCTCCTCCCAGTGGTCCGGGTGCCGGTGGGTGACCAGCGGCGCGACGACCACCTGTGCCCCTGCCGGGATCACGTACCCGTCGATGACGGTCTCCTCGACCGCCCGCCGCCCGCCCAGGGCCGCCGACGGGTAGAGGCGCATCGCCTCCTTCAACACCCGGGTGATGTACGGCAGCGCGTCCAGGTCCGCCGCCGTCGGCGCCCGCCCGGCCAGGACGGTCCGCGCCTCCTCCCGGGCGAGCCGCCGCTGTTCGGGGTGGATCGCCAGCAGGTGCAGCGCGAAGGCCAGCGCGGTGGCCGTGGTCTCGTGCCCGGCGAGCAGGAACACAAGGACCTGGTCGCGGAGTTCGGCCGGGTCGAGCCGCGCGCCGTCGTCGTCGCGGGCCCGCCCGAGCAGGGTGAGCAGGTCGTCCGCGGCCTCGTCGTCGCCGCGCGCGGCCCGTTCGGCGATGATCCGGTCGCAGACCCCGTACAGCGCCCGCTGGGCCTCGGTGCCGCGCCGGTTGGCCGGGGTCGGCCAGGTGCGCGGAAGGCGGACCGGGGCGTAGCCGCGCTCCTTCACGTACCCGCCGAGCACCGGGAAGCTGTGGTGCACCACCGCGATCGCCTCCTGCACGTCGGCGCCGAAGAGGATGCGCGCGACCGCCCGCAGCGCGAACCGGGACGTCTCCTCCGCCGCGTCCACCACCCCGTCGGGCACCGCCCGCCAGCGCTCGACGAGCGACTGCGCCTCCTGCGCCAGCGCGTCCGCGTAGCCGTCCACCCGGCGCCGCGTGAACAGCGGCTGTATCATCCGTCGTTGACGCTGGTAGTCGGCGTCCTGGCTGGTCAGCAGCCCGTTGCCGACACTGGTGCGCAGTTCGTCGTAGAAGGAGCTCTCCTTGCGGAAGTTGGCCGCGTCGCCGGCCAGCACCTGGCGGACGCCCTCCGGCGAGAACACCCCGTAGAAGTCGGCCCGCAGCCCGGGCGGCCCGGCCTGGAAACGCACCACGTCGCCGTGTTCGCGGTGGGCCGCGAGGTAGCTGCGCAGCGGGCGACGGGTGAGGTCGAACAACGATCCGACCAGACGGTTCCCGGACGGTACGGGTATCGCGGAGGTGGGGGCGGGCACGAGCCCGGGGGCGCGCACGGGGATGACGTCGGTGGCCATCGGCACTCCTTCTGTACGGGGATGCGCCCGCCGTCTCTCCCGACGGGCAGTCAGCACCGAGAGGAGCCGCGCCCGGACCCGCCCGACCGGGCTGATCCGCCCGGTCGGATCCGGACCCGTCTCACTCGTATTCGGTGCCCCCCTTGCGGGTCAGGTAAGCGTCGCTGACCACTTTGGCGATCGCCCGCCCGCCGAGCACCGGGCTCCACCGCTCGGTGACCGGCCGCACCACCACGCCCTCCCGCAGGTGCAGTTGACGTCCGGAAACGGTCTCCTTGCCCCGGGCGAACGCCAGCACGGTCTCCGGGTCGAACGGCCCGCGCCACAGCTCCGGAGCCAACGGCAGCTCACCGTCCAGGAGTTCTACTGACGACAGCCAGTTCAGCTGTCCGTCGATCAGGGCCGACACGTCGAAGGCCGCGTAGCCGGGGCGCTCGCTGCGCGCCGAGGCACCGTAACCCAGGTCCTGCACCCCCTCGCCGAAGACCTCGCCGAAGATGCCGACCCGCTCGGCCCCGAGGCGCTCGGCCAGCCGCGCCGCCACCTCCGGGATGCCGTACGCCCGCACCGCCCGCCAGTACAGGTTGCGCTCGTCCTCGGCCAGCGCCAGCCCCTGCGCGCCGATGCCCTTGGAGGACACCTGCACCTCGCCGGTGGCGGCAAAGTACGTGACCAGGCAGCAACTGCCGTGCAGCTTCTCGGTCAGCACCACGGGCTCGCCCGGCGCGAAGACGTCGGGGTAGCGCTTGAGGTTCTCGATGTCCACCCAGGGCAGCAGGTCCGGCGCGCTGACCACGTCGCCGCTCATCGACGTCGGCACCGGCGGCTGCCACTTGACGATCCCGAGCAGCTCGGCGAAGTCCTCGCCGCGCTCGGCCGCGGCGGCCAGGTCGGAGCCGGCGAGCGCGGCGGGCCGGCAGACGATGCCCTGGGACAGCTCGCCGCGCAGCCGTACCGCCTTCACCCGGTTCGCCCGGGTGCCGGCCAGCTTGCCGGTCAGCCCCAGCTCGTCGATCAACCCCTCGGGGAGGACGGCCTGTTCGGGGATGTAGACGGCGTGGTCCCCGGTCCGGTAGGCACCCTTCGCGACCACCGCGCGGTAGAGGCCGACCTGGGCGAGCTCCAGGGCATCGGCGTTCGGGTGCTCCAGGATGACCAGCTTCTCGGCGGTGACGCGCAGCGTGGACACGGACGGACCCCTCCCCTTGGTTCGGCCGCGGCGGCGCCTCTGAGCGCCCCCGGCCGCATGTACGGACAGCGACCACTGTGACCGTCCGGCCGTTTACGGCGCGACACAATTTCCGCGCGCCCCTTACGGCGCACGCACGCCGGGGGCGCACGCCGGGCACTCACGCCGGGCACTCACGCCGGGCACTCACGCCGGGCACTCACGATCCCGGACGCGCCGTTCCACGCCAGTCCGAGGGCCGCCACCCGGCTGTCACCGGCCGCCACCCGCCGGCATCGGCCTGCGCCGTGCGAACCGACAGGGGGTTCATCACTCGCATCTGCGGCACTATGATCGCGGTAATGGCCGCACCTGCGATCAGGCCTCCGCGCCCCTTCCGGCGCGCACCCTGGAGGGGAAGCACCGATGAGCACCCGCACGCCGACCACCCGCAGACTCGCCGTCGCCACCGCCGCGGCCCTCGCCCTCGGCCTCGGGGTCACCGCCTGCGGCAGCGGCGGCGGCTCGTCCTCCGGTTCCGCGGCCTCCTCGAGCACCTCCCCGAACGCCGCCGCGGACGCGGGCGGCGCGGGCGGCGGCGTCCCGAAGGCCGCCGGCACCGTCACGGTCTTCGCCGCGGCCTCGCTCAAGGAGACCTTCACCGAGCTCGGCAGGAAGTTCGAGGCCGCCAACCCGGGCAGCAAGGTCACCTTCAACTTCGGCGGCAGCTCCAGCCTTGCCACCAGCATCAACTCCGGTGCCCCGGCTGACGTGTTCGCCGCCGCCAGCCCCGCCACCATGAAGACCGTGAGCGACGCGGGCGGTGCGAGCGGACAGCCCACGACCTTCGTGCGGAACACCCTCACCATCGCCGTCCCCAAGGGCAACCCCAAGCACGTCGCGGGCCTCAAGGACCTCACCGCCTCCGGCGTGAAGGTCGCCCTGTGCGCGAAGGAGGTGCCGTGCGGCGCCGCCGCCCAGACCGCGCTCAAGGCCGCCGGTGTCGACCTCACCCCGGTCACCCTGGAGCAGGACGTCAAGGGCGCGCTCACCAAGGTCGAACTCGGCGAGGTCGACGCGTCCCTGGTGTACCGGACCGACGTGCAGGCCGATGCTGCGAAGATCGACGGCGTGGACTTCCCCGAGGCCGACAAGGCCGTGAACGACTACCCGATCGCCGCGCTCGCCAAGGCACCGAACAAGAACGGCGCCGCCGCCTTCGTCGCGTACGTCCGGACGCCCGAGGCCAGGCAGGTGCTGACCGCGGCGGGCTTCCAGGCGCCGTGAACGACCGCACTGCCGGCTCCGGGGCGAACAGCCGTCCGGGCCGGGACCAGCAGGCCCGCACCGTCGGCGGCGGCCCGGCAGGACCCGCGCAGGCCCTGCCGGGCGGCCGCCCGCGAAGCCGCCGCCCCCGAAGCCGTCCGCGAAGCCGGCCCCACAGCCGTCGCCCGCGCACGCAGCGCGTCCCGGTCGCACTGCTGCTCCCGGCTCTGCTCGGACTGGCCTTCCTGACCCTGCCGCTGGCCGGCCTGCTGATCCGGGCGCCCTGGAGCAGCCTGTCCGAGCAGCTCACCAGCGCCGCGGTCTGGGAGGCGCTGCGCCTGTCGTTGATCAGCGCGACCGCGGCCACCGCGGTGTCACTGGTCTTCGGCGTCCCGCTGGCCTGGCTGCTCGCCCGCACCGAGCTGCCCGGCCGGCGGGTGATCCGGGCGCTGGTCACCCTGCCGCTGGTGCTGCCGCCGGTGGTCGGAGGCGTGGCACTGCTGCTGGTGCTCGGGCGGCGCGGCATCGTCGGCTCCTGGCTGGACTCGGCCTTCGGCATCACCCTGCCGTTCACCACCACCGGGGTCGTGATCGCCGAGGCGTTCGTGGCGATGCCGTTCCTGGTGATCAGCGTCGAGGGCGCGCTGCGGGCCGCCGATCCCCGCTACGAGGAGGCCGCCGCGACCCTGGGCGCCTCCCGGCTGACCGCGTTCCGGCGGGTCACCCTGCCGCTGATCGCCCCGGGGATCGCCGCCGGGGCCGTCCTCGCCTGGGCCCGGGCGCTCGGCGAGTTCGGCGCGACGATCACCTTCGCGGGCAACTTCCCGGGCCGTACCCAGACCATGCCGCTGGCCGTCTACCTGGCCATGGAGTCCGACCCCCAGGCGGCGATCGCGCTGTCGCTGGTGCTGCTGGTGGTCTCCGTGGCCGTCCTGGTCGGCCTGCGCGACCGCTGGCTGTCGACGCCGTGACTTCGCCCGCACCGAGACACCGGAGACACTGGCCACACCGGAACACTTCGAACACCCTGGACACTTCGAACACGCTGGACACTTCCAACGCCCTGGACACTCCGGACACCTGGACGCCGCACCGATGAGCACCGCCAGCCGCCCCGGCCCCGCCCTGGACGCCCGTCTGAGGGTCGAGCGCCCCGGGTTCGCCCTCGACCTCGACCTCACCGCCGCCCCCGGCGAGGTGGTGGCGCTGCTCGGCCCCAACGGGGCCGGCAAGTCCACCGCCCTGCGCGCCCTCGCCGGCCTGCTCCGGCTCACCGGCGGCCACCTGCGCCTGGACGGTCACGTCCTGGAGGACCCTGCGCAGCGCGCGTACACCCCCGCCGAGGAGCGGCCGGTCGGCGTGGTCTTCCAGGACTACCTGCTGTTCCCGCACCTCAGCGCGCTCGACAACGTCGCCTTCGGTCCGCGCTGCCAGGGCCGCCCCAAGCGCGAGGCGCGGGCCGAGGCGGCGGCCTGGCTGGAGCGGATGGGCCTGACCGACCACGCCTCGGTCCGCCCCGGCCGGCTCTCCGGCGGCCAGGCCCAGCGGGTGGCGCTCGCCCGCGCCCTCGCCGTACGCCCCCGGCTGCTCCTGCTGGACGAGCCGCTGGCCGCCCTGGACGCCCGCACCCGGCTCGACGTACGGTCCC
Organism: Kitasatospora sp. NPDC001132; assembly: GCF_053598415.1. Classification (NCBI taxonomy): domain Bacteria; kingdom Bacillati; phylum Actinomycetota; class Actinomycetes; order Kitasatosporales; family Streptomycetaceae; genus Kitasatospora; species Kitasatospora sp. NPDC001132. The sequence continues at coordinate 110,512 of NZ_JBSFKF010000009.1, forward strand.
AGCTGCGGCGCCACCTGGCCGAGTTCGAGGCGGTGGCGGTGTTGGTGACGCACGACCCGCTGGACGCCATGGTGCTGGCCGACCGGCTCGTGGTGATCGAGGACGGGCGGGAGGTACAGTCCGGCAGCCCGGCGGAGGTCGCCCGGCGTCCGCGCACCGACTACATCGCCCGGCTGGTCGGCCTGAACCTGTACCAGGGCCGGGCCGACGGCACCCGGGTCACGCTCCCGGACGGAACGGTCCTGGCCACCACCGAGGAGCTGGACGGCCCGGCCTTCGTGGCCTTCCCGCCCTCCGCCGTGACGCTGTACCGTGAGCGCCCGCAGGCCAGCGCCCGCAACCTGTGGAAGGCCGAGGTCACCGGGCTGGACCTGCACGGCGACCAGGTCCGCGCCGAACTCGCCGGCGACCTGCCGCTGGCCGCCGACCTCACCCCGGCCGCCGTCGCGGAGCTGGAGCTGGCGCCCGGCGTCGCTGTCTGGGCCTCGGTCAAGGCGACCCAGACCCACGCCTACCCTGCCTGACAGCCCACCGCCGGAGCGGCTCCGGCAGGAGCCCTCCGGCGGGGCCGCTCCGACGGGCCGCCCCGACAGGCCAGCTTCGGCGGGCCGCTCCGACGGGGCCGCTCCGACGGGATCGAGCCGGCAGCGTCACTCCGCCGGTTCGACGAACCCCGACTCGTACGCCGCGATCACCGCCTGGGTGCGGTCCCGCGCGCCCAGCTTCGCCAGCACGCTGCTGACGTGCGTCTTCACCGTCTGTACGCCGAGGAACAGCTGCTCGGCGATCTCCCCGTTGCTGAGGCCGCGCGCGACCAGCCGCAGCACCTCCGCCTCGCGCTCGGTCAGCGCCGCCCGCTCCATGGCCGCCCGGGCGGTCGGGTTGCCGTGCCCGGCCGCCAACCGGCGGATCGCGGCCGGGAACAGCAGCGACTCGCCCGCCGCCACCAGCCGCACCGCCTGGGCGATCTCGGCCGGGCGGGTGCGCTTGAGCAGGAAGCCGTCGGCGCCCGCGCGCAGCGCCTGGTAGACGTAGTCGTCGTTCTCGAAGGTGGTCACGACCAGGATCCTCGGAGGGCGCTCCCCCGGTGCGCCGGGGCGCAGCAGTTCGCGGGTGGCCGCCAGGCCGTCCAGTACCGGCATCCGGACGTCCATCAGCACCACGTGCGGGCGCAACGCGCGGGCGAGGGCGACCGCTTCGGCACCGTCGGACGCCTCGCCGACCACCCGCAGGTCCCCCTGCGCCTCCAGGACGGCCCGCAGGCCGGCCCGGACCAGTTCCTCGTCGTCGGCGAGCAGGATGTCCGTCATCTCGGCGGCTCCTCCGGCCGCACCTCGGGTCACAAGATCGTTCGTCACGAGCCCAAGCGTAGGGGCAACCGGACGGTCAGCACCCATCCCCCGTTCCCCTCCTGCGCCTCGGCCGCCCCCGGCCCCGTCCCCTGCACCGACCCCGCTCCCGACCCCGTCCCCTTCCCCGTCCCCGGTGCCACTCCCCGCGCCGGTCCCGCCGTCGCCTCCCCGCCGAGCAGGGTGGCACGCTCGCGGATGCCGCGCAGTCCCTTGCCGCCCTTGCGCGTTGCGCCCCTGCCCGCGCCGTAGGCCGCCGGCCGATCCGCCCCGGCCGGTGAACGACCGCTTCCGAGTGGCCGGTTGGCGCAGCGCAGCTCCAACCGGCCGTCCCGTACGGCGATCCGGATGTCGATCGGCTCGCCGGGCGCGTACTTGAGCGCGTTGGTGACTCCCTCCTGGACGATCCGGTACGACTCGCGGGAGAGCACTCCGGGCAGGGTGCCGGGAGGCACCTCGATCCGTGCCTCCACCGGGCTTCCGGCCGCCCGGGCGGTGTCGAACAGCGCGGGCAGCTGGTCGATCCCGGGCTGTTCGGTGGCCGCGCCGTTCGCTCCGGCCGGAGTCTCGCGCAGCAGCACGAGGGTGCGCTCGAGATCCTCCATGGCCTGTCGGCCGGTCTCCTCGATGACTTCGAGCGCCTTGGCGACGAAGGCCGGATCCCCGACCTCGCGCGCCGCTCCCGCCTGGAGGACCGTCACCGTCAGGGCGTGGCCGATCGAGTCGTGCAGCTCCCTGGCCAACCGGTTGCGCTCCAGCAGCCGTTCGGCCCGCAGTTCCGCCTCGGCCAGTCGCTCCGCCGGCGACGGGCCCAACAGTCTTACTGCCATGGCGAGTTGGAGGCGCCCTGCGTACACCAGGAACCAGCCGAGGCCGAGTGCCGCCAACGGCGTGAACGGGAGGTACCAGAGGACGTCCGGACCGGTCAGCCGCTCGAAGGCCCCGGCGATCCCGAAGACCACGGGGAACCCGACCGCCGAACCGAGCGCGACCCGTCCGATCAGCCAGCCGGCCGTGCGCCGCCGGTCGGCCCAGGAACGGGAGGGCTCGGTGGCGATGTCCTCCTCGCGGTCGGGCACCAGCAGCAGCCGGGCCTGCACCCCCTCGGCCCGGCGCGCCGCCGGGATGAGCGCGGCGAGCGCGAGCAGCACGACGTCCGTCGAGACGCTCGCCATCAGGATCCCGCCGACGCCCTTGTGGTACGTCCCCGGATAGACCATCAGCACGACGCCGGCGAAGATCCACCCGACCAGCAGGTGCAGCAGTCGTGCGTACGTGGCGCCGGCCACCAGGGGCGCGACGAGCCTCGGCACCGCGCTTCCCGGCGCAACGCTCCCGGACACCGCGCTGTTCAGCGCTGCGATCTTGGACATTGGGCCATCCTGTCAGGCCGCCCCGGGCCCCGGCTCCCGCGCCGGTCTCCGGCCGGCTCCCTCTCGGGAGGGAGGCGGCTCCCCGCCCCGGCGGGATCCGCCGCACCGGACCGCTCCGGTCGAATGGAGCCACCGCCCGGGGACGACCACAGCGAGCCCCGGCGGAGACCGACGACAAGGCGAGACGAGACGAGGGGAGCGGGCCGTGATCGAGATCCAGGGCCTCACCAAGGAGTACGACGGCCGGCGCGCCGTCGACGACCTGACCTTCGAGGTCCGGCCCGGCGTGGTGACCGGCTTCCTCGGCCCGAACGGCGCCGGCAAGAGCACCACCATGCGCCTGGTCCTCGGCCTCGACCGGCCGACCGCCGGACACGCCCTGGTCGGCGGCCGGCCGTACGTCGAACTCCCCGACCCGCTGCGGACGGTCGGAGCGCTGCTGGACGCCCAGGCGCTGCACGGCGGCCGGACCGCGCACGGCCATCTGCGCTGGCTCGCCGCGAGCAACGGCCTGCCGGCCCGCCGGGTCGACGAGGTGCTCGGCCGGGTCGGCCTGGCGGACGCCGCCGGGCGGCGGATCCGGGGCTTCTCGCTCGGCATGCGCCAGCGCCTGGGGGTGGCCGCCGCACTGCTCGGCGACCCGCCGGTCCTGCTGCTGGACGAGCCCGTGAACGGCCTGGACCCGGAGGGCATCCGCTGGATCCGCACCCTGCTGCGCGGCTTGGCCACCGAGGGCCGGGCGGTGCTGGTCTCCTCCCACCTGATGACCGAGATGGCTCTCACCGCCGACCACTTGGTGGTGATCGGGCGCGGCCGGCTGCTCGCCGACGCCGCCACCCCGGAGTTCATCGACCGCCACGGCCGGACCCGGACCAGGGTCCGCGCCGTCGACCCGACCAAGCTCGCCGCCCTGCTCGGCAACCCCGGCCACGGCCTCGACGCCACCGAAGTCGGCGACGGCGCCTGGGAGGTGAGCGGCGCCGAACCCGAGCGGATCGCCGCGCTCGCCGCCGCCGGCGGCGTGGTGCTGTACGAGATCGCCGTGCAACAGGACTCCCTGGAGGAGGCGTTCATGCGGATGACCGCCGACAGCGTCGAGTACCGCGCGGAGGCCGCCGCGTGAACGCGCCCACCCCTGCCGGGACCTCTGCCACCGGGGCTCCTGCCGCCAACGCCCTGCGCGCCGAGTGGATCAAGCTCGCCACCCTCCGGTCGCTCTGGATCACGCCCCTGCTCGCCCTGGTGCTCACGGCGGGCGTCACCACCGCCGTCGGCGCGGCCCTCGGTGACAAGGACCACAGCCTCACCGGCGACCCCGGCGTCGGCATCTTCTACGGCCTCAACTTCGGCCAGGCGGCACTGACCTGCTTCGGCATCCTGCTGATCGGCCAGGAGTTCAACACCCGCATGATCGACTTGTCGTTCACCGCCGTACCGAGGCGGGGCCGTTTGTACGGCGCCAAGCTCGCGCTCGGCGCACTGGTCGGACTCGCGGTCGGCGCCGTCGGGACGGCGGGCGCCTTCGCCGGTTACGCGGCCACCGTTCCCGCCGAATGGGACGGGCCCGCCTTCGTCCGCACCGCCGTGGCCGGGGTGCTCTACCAGACGCTGCTGGTGGTGCTCTGCCTCGGGACGGCCGCCCTGCTGGGCAATCTCACCGCCGCCATGGGGCTGTTGGTCCCGTCCCTCTTCCTGCTCTCACCGCTGCTCAGCGGTGTCCCCGGGGTGCGGAAGGTGGTCCAGTTCCTGCCCGACCGGGCCGGCCAGTACGCCCTGCGGTACGCCGACGACCCGGCGGTCGCCTACGGCCACTGGACCGGACTGCTGATCATGGCGCTCTGGACGGCCCTGGCGGCGTACGGCGGGCTGCGGGCACTGCGACGCGCCAAGTGACCCGGAGCGAAAGGGACATGGGAGATCGGACATGGGATACCGGAGTTGGGAGCGACAATGAGCACGATGGCCGACGCCGTACGCGCCGAACGGGTCAAGTTCACCACCCTCCCCTCGCAGTGGGCGGCCCCGCTGGTCGCGCTCGCGCTGACCGTCGGGGTCACGGCGGCCGTCAACGCCGCCTACGGGGCGAAGGACCACACGCCCGGTGAGGACCCGGCCGGCGGGATCTTCTACGGGCTGCTGTTCGGCCACGTCGCGGTGGCCTGCCTCGGGATCCTGCTGATCGGGCAGGAGTTCAACACCCGCATGATCGGCACCTCACTCACCGCCGTCCCCCGGCGCGGTCGGCTGTACGGCGCCAAGCTCGTGCTCGGCGCCGGGCTGGGCCTGCTGCTCGGGCTGGCGTCGACGGCGGGCTCGTTCCTGGCCGTCGGCACCACCGTCGGCCTGGACCTCTCCACCCCGGGCCTGGCCCGCAGTTTCCTGGCCGGGGTGCTGTACCACCCGATGATGGTGCTGCTCTGCCTCGGACTGACCGCGATGCTGGGCAACTTCAGCGCCGCACTCGGCCTGCTGACCCCGATGGTGTTCCTGGGCACCACCTGGCTGGCCGCCATCCCCGGCGTCCGCGAACTGGGCCAGTTCCTGCCCGACCGGGCCGGCCTGTACGCGACCCGCACCCAATCCGAGCCGGGCGTCCACTACGGCCACTGGACCGGACTGCTGATCATGGCGCTCTGGACGGCCCTGGCGGTCTACGGCGGGCTGCGGGCGATGCGGCGCTACGAGCGGAGCTGACGACCGACGAGGAACGGCGAACGGATGACAGCTGACAGATTTCGAATTCTGTCAGCTGTCAGCTGTGATCCGTTATCTGTTCGCTGCAATCTGTGCGCCGCCGGCCCTCTGCCGCCGCCACCCCGTCACCGCAGTGCCGGGTGGTCCGCGATCACCGTGCAGCTGCCGGGGACGATCTCGGTGAAGCCCGCGTCCTGGACCACCGGCAGCCCGCTGCGCAGGAGGTCCTGCCACGTCTCCGGCGCGGCCGTCCGGACCGCGAGCGCGAACCCGGTCTCGGCCCACTCCTTGCGCTGTGCCTCATCGAGCCGCCACCACGCGAGCTGGGCGGCGTGCCCGGTCTGCGCCATCGTCTTGCCCGCGCTCATCTCCAGCTCGGGGTTGAGCCACAGCACCGGCAGCCCCGGCTCGGGCGTCCCGACCTCGGCCGTCTCCTCCAGGTCCGTCCCGGACACCTGGAGCTTGGCGAGTTCCTTCGGCCAGCCGTCCAGCGGGATCGGCGGGAACACCCGCACCTCGGCCTCCCGCCCCCGCACCGTGACGCCGGGCAGCTCGCCCGCCCGCCGCCACTCACCGCCCCGGGCCCGCCGGACCACCTTGCGGATCCGGGCGTCCTCCCAGGCGGCGACCCGCTCCGCCCACTCGCCGTCCACCTCGGTCACCCGGGGGTCGGCGAGCAGGGTGAGCACCGCCCGCGCCGAGGTCTCCAGCGCGTCCGTCCGGCCCGGCGGAGTCGCCCGCTCCACCCGGACGACCAGCGGCAGCACGTACTGCGGCCGCTCGTCGCGCTCCTCGCGCGACGGGGTGTCGCCGAGCTCCGCCGCCGGGGCGGGGGCCACGGCGGCCGGCGACGGGACCGAAGCCGGGGCCGGGGCCGGAGCCGTGGGCAGGGACGGGGAAACCGGAGACGAAGGAGCCGGGGCCGGAGCGGCGGAAGTCGGAGCGTCGGAAGGAGAAGTCACCCGACCAGGATGCCAGCCCCGCCCCGACCGACTCGGCCCGCCCCGTTCACCTCGACGGTTCGCCTCGACGGCGAGCCCCCGGCACTCGCCGTCCGAACCGCCGTACCACCGCACCACCGCACGGCAACCGCGACGCCCGGTCAGCGCCGGTAGCCGCGCTGCGGGTCCCGCTCCTCCGCGTCCTCGTACATCAGGAACCAGCCCTCCGGGTGGGTGGCCGCCAGCAGCAGTTCCGTGCGCTGCTCCGCCGCGAGCTCCGGATCGCCGTCGTCCGGCCCGTAGACGCCGAACAGCTCGTCGTGGCAGCCGTCCCAGTCGTAGTCGTAGAGGTCGGCCGGGAGGTCGCCCATCATGTCCGCCACCGACTCGGGCTGCGCGCCGAGCAGGGCCCGGGCGTCCACCAGGGCCATCCGCAGCGCTATCTCCTCGGCCAGGCAGCGCGGCAGCGGCCACTCGCCGAGGGCGAGGTCGTCGGCGAGGTCGTCGAAGGCCCGGGCCATCGCGCGGCGCCAGCCCCGATGCATCCGCCAGGTGCGCTCGGGCAGCCGGGAGAAGACCGTCCAGTCCGTGTCGTCGCCCTCGGAGACCGCCTCGTCCCCGTGCTCGTCGAAGTCGTCGTACGCGGCGTCGGCCAGACCGATCAGCTGGGCGTGGAGCAGACAGGCGGTGCGCGGGGTGAGCGTCCAGTCCGCGCCCGCGCCGCCGTCCTCCTCGTCGCCCTCCAGCGGGAACAGGTCCGCGAAGTCGGGGGTGAAGTCCTCCGTGACGCTGATCTCCAGCGTGCCGCCGAGCGCCTCGACCCCGGGGATGGCGGCCACCAGCCGGTCCGGGTGCAGCAGCGCACCGAGCGCCGCGTTGGCGTCCTCGGCCACCTCACGCAGCAGTTCACGGCGCTGGCCGGCCGGGTCGATGCCCTCGAAGTCCAGCTCCTCGACGGCCCTGATCGCGGCCGCGCGCAGGGCCGGCCAGTCGGTGATCCGAAGGCCCAGCACCACCGTCGCCTCGATCTCCTGCGCACCGGAGTCCTCCGCCGCGCCCGGCCCCTGTGGATGATCGCTTCGCTCGCCCATGGGGCTAACGGTACGGCCTTTCGGGCGCCCGATCACGGGTCCGGACCAGCTTCCGGAAGCCTTCTCGGCCACCGCCCGGCCCCGCCTCGGTCACTCGGACGCACGAACTGGCAGGATGCGTCCCATGGCAGACATCAACGAGTACGGCGGCGGGCAGGGCCCGAACGCAGACGTCCTTGTCGTGACCACCAACGACATCCCCGGTTTCCGGGTCGACCACGTGATCGGCGAGGTCTTCGGGCTGACCGTCCGCAGCCGCCACGTCGGCAGCCAGATCGGTGCCGGTCTGAAGTCGCTGGTCGGCGGTGAGCTGCGCGGTCTGACGAAGACCCTGGTCGAGAGCCGCAACGAGGCGATGCAGCGGCTGGTCGAGCAGACCAAGGCGCGTGGCGGCAACGCCGTCCTGATGATGCGTTTCGACGTCACCGAGGCGGCCGCTGTCGGCACCGAGGTCTGCGCCTACGGCACCGCCGCGGTGATCTCCCCGGTCTCCTGACGCCCTTCCGGCCCGGGACGGACGCCCTCCGGCCCGGTGCGCGGGAACACACCGCCGGTCCGCCGATGTTTCACGGGCGTGACTGTTTACGGTGCAACTAACGCTGTTCCGCAACGCGTGGACGTCCTGGTGGTGGGCGCCGGGCAGGCGGGCCTGTCCGCCGCCTACCACCTGCGCCGTCGCGGCTTCGCCCCGTACCGGGCGGGCATCGACGGCGGCTTCGTCGTCCTCGACGCCAACCCCGTACCAGGCGGTGCCTGGGCGCACCGCTCGCCGTCCCTGCGGATGGCCACCGTGCACGGCGTCCACGACCTCCCGGACGCCGAACTCCCGCCGCCGGACCCCGAGGCCCCCGCCCGCGAGGTGGTGCCGGAGTACTTCGCGGCGTACGAGGCCCGGCACGCGCTCCCGGTCGTACGCCCGGTCGTGGTGCGTGCCGTACGGGCGGAGTCCGAGCGCCCGGACTCCCGGTTGCTGGTCGAGACCGACCACGGCACCTGGTCCACCCGTGCGCTGGTCAACGCCACCGGCACCTGGACCCGCCCCTTCCTCCCGCACTACCCGGGCCACTTCGCGGGCCGTCAGCTGCACTACGCCGAGTACCGCGGTCCCGAGGAGTTCACGGGCAAGCGCGTGCTGGTGGTGGGCGGCGGGGCTTCGGCGATCCAGGTGCTGTCGGAGGTGGCCGCGGTCGGCGAGACGGTCTGGGTCACCCGCTCCGAACCCGTCTACCACGACGGACCGTTCACTCCCGAGTACGGGCGCGCGGTGGTCGCCAAGGTGGCGGAGCGGGTCCGGAAGGGCCTGCCGGTGCGCAGCGTGGTGAGCGTGACCGGGCTCGGCCCGTCCGTCGCCTACCGGCGCGCCGAGGAGCTGGGCGCGCTGCACCGCCGGCCGATGTTCGACCGCCTGACCGAGCACGGGGCCGCCTGGGGCGACGAGGAGCTGGCGGTGGACGCGATCGTCTGGGCGACCGGTTTCCGGCCCGAGATCGGGCACCTCGGCCCGCTCGGCCTTCGTTCCCCCGGCGGCGGCATCGCGCTCACCGGGACCCGTGCCACCGCCGACCCCCGCGTCCACCTGGTCGGCTTCGGCCCCTCCGCCAGCACCGTCGGCGCCAACCGGGCCGGGCGCGCGGCGGTCAACGACCTGGTCAAGCTCCTCGGGAACCCGGCCCTCGGTGCTCCGGCGCTCGGTGCTCCGGCGCTCGGTGGCGCGGTGACGGAGCCCGCCGCCGTCTGAGGCTCAGCGGTCGTAGTCGACGGTCACCCGGTCGGTGAGCGGGCGGGCCTGGCAGGTGAGGACGTAGCCGGCGGCCAGTTCCTTCTCCTCCAGCGCGAAGTTGCGGCGCATCTCCACCTCGCCCTCGGTGACCAGGGCGCGGCAGGTGCCGCAGACCCCGCCCTTGCAGGCGAACGGCAGGTCGGGGCGGGAGCGCTGGGCGCCGTCCAGGATCGAGCGGTCGCACGGGAGGCAGAGGGTGCTGCCGCGGCCGTCGAGGACGACGGTGACCTCGCTCTGCGGGCCCGAGGCTCCACCGGACGAAGCGCCGCCCGACGAGGCGTCCGTCCGGTCCCAGTCCTCGTCGCGTTCCGGGAGCGGCTCGTCCTCGGCGTGGAACAGCTCCTGGTGCACCCGCTCGCCCGGCACGTCCAGCTCCGCCAGCAGTTCCTTGGCCCCCGCGACCATGCCGAACGGGCCGCACAGCCACCAGTGCCCGACGCTGCCGACGTCCACCAGCGCCGCCAGCAGCGCGCGAACCCGCTCCGGGTCCAGGCGGCCGCTGAGCAGCTCGGCGTCCCTGGTCTCCCGGGAGAGTACGTGGACCAGCTGGAAGCGGCCGAGGTAGCGGTCCTTCAGGTCGGCCAGCTCGTCCGCGAACATCACGGTGTCGCTGCGCCGGTTGCCGTAGAGCAGGGTGACGGTGGAGTCGCGGTCGGCGGCCAGCACGGAGGCGGCGATCGACAGCATCGGGGTGATGCCGGAGCCGGCCGCGAGCAGCACGTGGTCGGCCGGGACGCCGAGTTCGGGGGTGAACAGGCCGGACGGCGTCAGCACCTCGACCTCCTCGCCCGGCACGGCCTCGCGCACCAGCCAGCGCGAGAACAGCCCGCCGGGCACCTCCCGGACGGCGATCCGCAGCGGCCCGCCGACCGGGGCGCAGATCGAGTACGAGCGGCGCTCGTCGGTGTCGTCCACCAGCTTGCGCAGGGTCAGGGTCTGCCCGGGGCGGAAGGCGTACTCCTGCACCAGTTCGTCCGGCACCGCGAAGGTCACCGCGACGGCGTCCTCGCACAGCCGCTCGACCCGGTCGATCCGCAGCCGGTGGAAGGTCGGGCGGCGGGCGGGGCGGATGCCGCTCGCCTCGGTGTCCGAGCCGGTGTCCGCCCTGGTGGCGGAGGCGGAAGCCGCAGTGGCGGAGGCCGGTCCGGCGGGGGTGGAGGCCGGTCCGGCGGGGGTGGAGGCCGGTCCGGCGGAGGCGGCGCCCGGACCGGCGGTACCGGCGGACGCGGCGGCGGGGGAAGCGGCGGGCATTCAGATCTCCTTGACGCGTTCGAACGGCTCGCGGCAGGCCCGGCAGCGCCAGAGCGCCTTGCAGGCGGTGGAACCGAAGCGGGACAGCTCCTCCGTCGCGGTGCCACCGCAGTGCGGGCACGGCACGGGGGGCGGGGTCGCGGTTCCGGTGCGCGTCGGGCCGAGGGTGAGCGCCACCGGACCGGCCGTGGCGACGGCGGCGGTGGGGCGCGGCGGGGCGATGCCCGCCTCGGCGAGCTTGCGGCGGCCCTCGGCGGTGATCAGGTCGGTGGACCACGGCGGGTCCAGCCGCAGCCGCACCCGGACGTCCGGGTACCCGGCCGCGCGCAGCCGGCGGTCCACGTCGGCGGCCATCTCGGCGACGGCGGGGCAGCCCGAGTAGGTCGGGGTCAGCCAGGCGGTCACCGTGCCGTCGGCGCTGCCGCTGCCGCCGTCCACCTCGACCTCGGCCAGGACGCCCAGGTCGGCCAGGGTCAGCATGGGCAGCTCCGGGTCCGGGACGGCCGCGGCGACCGCCCAGGCCAGGTCCCGGGTCGTCCTGCCCGTCGGGTCCGCGGTGCCGGTCGGGTCCGCGACGCCCGTCGGGCCCGCCGCGCCCGTCGCGGTGCCGCCCGTCACCATGTCGCCCCCGGGTGGGCCCGGGCCACCACCTGGAGCTCGGCGAGCAGCGGGCCGAGCGCCTCGGTGTGCACGCCGTCCCGGCCGGCCCGGCCCAGGACGGTGGCCAGCGGCGGCACGTCCGGTACGGTCAGCCCGGCCTCGGCGAGGACGGCGGCGAGCGAGCGCAGCACCGGTTCACGCAGCGTCGCAGGGTCGACGCCCGCGCGCTGCTCCACCGGGTGTGCCGTGAACAGCTCCTCCAGCAGTGGCCAAACCGCGTCCAAACCGGCCTGCATCCGCTCGGCGGAGTACGGCGTGCCATCGCCCAGGCGCAGCGTCCAGGCGGTGGCGTACTCCCGGTGGTAGGCCAGCTCCTTGACGCCCCGGGCCGCGACCGCGGCCAGTACCGGGTCGGGGTGCGTGCTCAGCGCCTCGTACAGGGCGCCGCGCGCGGTGGCGAACAGCAGCAGCCGGGCGATCGAGTACGCGAAGTCGCCGTTCGGCGTCTCCACCAGGCGGACGTTGCGGAACTCGTGCTCCTCGCGCCAGTACGCCAGGTCGTCCTCGGTGCGGCCGGTGCCGTCCGCCTGACCTGCCCGGGTGAGCAGCAGGCGGGCCTGGCCGAGCAGGTCGAGGCCCAGGTTGGCGAGCGCGACCTCCTCCTCCAGCTCGGGCGCCCTGGTGCACCACTCGATCAGCCGCTGGGCGAGGACCAGAGCGTCGTCGCCCAGCATCTGGCAGTAGGCGGCGAGGTCCGCGCCGTCCACGCCTGCGGGCAACGCCGTGTCCACGCCGAGCAGCGGGTCGGCGAAGCCCGTCCCGTACGCCCAGCGGCCCTCGCCCTCGGGGCCGGGGGCGGCGTCGGCGAGGCTGAGGTAGACGTGGTCGTCCTGGTCGGCGCCGGTGGTGGTGTCGTTGTGCACGGTGGCTCCCCCGTCAGATGTGCGGGACATCCTCGGGGATGTCGTAGAAGGTCGGGTGGCGGTAGACCTTGTCGCCGCTGGGCTCGAAGAACGGGTCGCGCTCGTCCGGGGTGGAGGCGGTGATCGCGTCCGAGCGGACCACCCAGAGGCTCACACCCTCGTTACGGCGGGTGTACAGGTCGCGGGCGGCGAGCAGGGCCATCCGGTCGTCGGAGGCGTGCAGCGAGCCGACGTGGACGTGGTTCAGCCCGCGCCGGGGGCGCACGAACACCTCGTACAGCGGCCAGCCGGCCTTGGACCCGGCCGGGGAGCCAACCTGGGGGTCGGTCACTTTCCGTTCTCCTGTTCGGTGGCTTCAGCGGCCGCGGGGGCTGCGGTGGTCTCGGGGGCTGCGGTGGTCTCGGGGGCCGCGGGGACTGCGGCGGCTTCGGCGGCGCGCTTGGCCGCGTAGGCGACGGCCGCCTCGCGCACCCAGGCACCGTCCTCGTGGGCGGCGCGGCGGCGGTCGACCCGCTGGGCGTTGCAGGGGCCCTGGCCGTGGATGACCCTGGTCAGCTCGGACCAGTCCGGCTCGCCGAAGTCCCAGCCGCCGCGCTCCTCGTTCCAGCGCAGCTCGGGGTCCGGGAGGGTGACGCCCAGGTGCTCGGCCTGCGGGACGGTCATGTCGACGAAGCGCCGGCGCAGCTCGTCGTTGCTGTGCCGCTTGATCCGCCAGGCCATCGAGCGGGCGCTGTTCGGCGAGTCGGCGTCCGAGGGGCCGAACATCATCAGCGACGGCCACCACCAGCGGTCCACCGCGTCCTGGACCATCCGGCGCTGGGCCTCGGTGCCGCGCATCAGCGTCATCAGCAGCTCGTAGCCCTGGCGCTGGTGGAAGGACTCTTCCTTGCAGATCCGCACCATCGCGCGGGCGTACGGGCCGTAGCTGCAGCGGCAGAGCGGGACCTGGTTGCAGATCGCGGCGCCGTCCACCAGCCAGCCGATCACGCCGACGTCGGCGAAGGTGAGGGTCGGGTAGTTGAAGATCGAGGAGTACTTCTGGCGGCCGGAGATCAGCTTCTCGGTGAGCTCGGCGCGGTCGACGCCGAGGGTCTCGGCGGCGGCGTAGAGGTAGAGGCCGTGGCCGGCCTCGTCCTGGGCCTTGGCGAGCAGGATCGCCTTGCGGCGCAGGGACGGGGCCCGGGTCAGCCAGTTGCCCTCGGGCTGCATGCCGATGATCTCGGAGTGGGCGTGCTGGGCGATCTGGCGGATCAGGGTGGCCCGGTAGGCGTCGGGCATCCAGTCCCTGGGCTCGATCCGCTGCTCGGCGGCGACGACCGCCTCGAACCGGTCCTCCGGCGTCTGCGCGGGGACCGCCTCGGCCACCTCTGCTGTCACCACGGTCCCCTCTCGTGTCCTACCCGGTCGGTCGGGCGTCTGGGCGCCGACCAACCGACTGACCGTTCGGTCGGTACCATTCTGCGCGGCGGGACGGAGGGATGGCAAGGTGCGGAACGGATAACAGCTGACAGATTTCAGAATCTGTCAGCTGTTATCTGTCAGCTCTTCACTGTTTGCTGTTCGCTGTCCCCTGTTCGCTGACCGCTGTTCGCTGTGAGTTGTTCGCTGTTCCCCGTCCGCTGTCGACTGTCTGCCCGTCGTCGACCGTCAGCGGTCGGCCGTCAGCGGCTCACCGGCGGCTCATCCCTCCGCGCGGTCGCGCAGTCGCGGCAGCGGTACGGCAAGAAGTGCTGCCAGCAGGGCGACCCGGGGGGCGATCTGATCGAGCCGGATGTGCTCGTGCCGAGCGTGTGCTCCGGCGCCCACCGCACCGAAGCCGTCCAGGGTCGGCAGCCCACGCGAGCCGGGCAGATTGGCGTCCCCCGCCCCACCCGCCGGGGCTCCGTCCAGCTGCTGCCCGAGCTCGGCGGCGAGCGAACGCACGTGCCGCAACAGCGGGTTGCCCGTCCGTTCGGGCCACGCCGGACGGCTGGACAGCACCTCCGTACGGACCCGGGCGCCCGGGCGCAGCGCGGTGAGCCGGGCCAGGTCGTCGAGCGTGCGGCGCTGCGCCTCTGCGGTGGCGAAGCGCAGCCCCAGCTCGGCCTCGGCCCGGCCGGCGACGACATTGGCGCGCGTACCGCCGCTGATCCGCCCGGTGTTGAGCTCGGTACCGGGTTGGCCGGCGAGATCGCGCACCAGCACGAGCTGGTCCACCAGTTCGTCGACCGCGGACACCCCGTCGTGGGCGTCGTTGCCGGCGTGCGCCTCGCGGCCGGTCACGGTGAGCCGCACCCGGGTGCTGCCGCGCCGCGCGGTCTTCAACCGGCCGTCGGGGTGCGACGGTTCGAGCCCCAGGACCGCGGCGGCGCCGCGCAGCTGGCGCTCGACCAGGCGCCGCCCGTCCGGACTGCCCACCTCTTCGTCGGAGACCACGACCAGGCGGACGGTGCGGTGCGGGCACTCGCCCAGGTCCGCGAGAAGCGCCAACGCGCCCTCGAGGATGGCGAGTCCACCCTTCATGTCGACCACGCCGGGGCCGGTGAGCCGGCCGTCCTGCTCGGTCACCGGCCAGTCCGCGAGGGTGCCGACCGGCCAGACGGTGTCATGGTGCCCGACGATCAGCAGGTGCGGCAGGGACTCGTCCCGGCCCTCCCACTCCAGTACCAGGTGGTCGCCCGCCGGTCCGGGTTCGCGGCGGGCGGTGGCACCGGTGGTACGGAACCCGGCCGCCAACTCCTCGGCCAGGGCGTCGAGTCTCGGGGCGTCACCGCTGGGGGACTCGATCCGCGCCAGGTCGGCGCAGCGGCGCCGGACGGCGCCGGCGAGGCTACGGGCACGGGTGCTGAGTGCCTGCGGCACACCGGGCAACGCCGTGGTGGCGGTTGCGGTCCCCGGGGTGGCGGTGGCCGCCGGTCTTGCCGTGGGCTTCGCGACAGTCGTCTTCGCCACCGCGGTCTTCGCGACGCCGGTTTTGGTGAGGGCTGATTTCGTGAGGGCGGCATTGATGAGGGCCGACGTGGCGGCCGTGGTCTTGGCGACCGCCGCCTTGGTGGCGGACGCGGTGGCGGTGGCCTGCCCCGAGGCGGTCGGCACCGTGGTGGCCGGAGCCGGAGCGGCAGTTGCCGTGCAGGCGGCGGCAGCGGTACCGGTGGCAGTGGTGATGGCGAGGGCCTCGCCGTCGGTGGCGGCCGGGACGGTGACAGGTGACGGGGCGGGTTCCCCGGCGGCGCCCGGCACGGCGTGCGACCCGATGGTCTGGGAACTCAACGCTCGCCTCCGCGGCCGCCGCCGGTATACAGCGGCCGTACCGGCCGACCGTTTCCGCCCGGGCGCCAGGCCCGGCCGGACCGCACCGACCGAACGGGATGATGGGCGGCCCACCGGAGCGGCCCGACTGGCCCAAGTACGGTGGTACGGCATGGCGGCGTGCTTGGCATGATGCGTCCTCCTCGCTCGATCCGGGGACCCCGGTCCGCCCGGAGCCCCCGTGGACGGCGGCCTCCTGACAGCGGGCGCAGTGGCCGGACCGCCGCAGGGAAGCCGAGATGTGAGCCTAGAAGAACCGTTCGGTTTCCTGCGAGGTGGCCCTGCTCCCAGCGTGCCGGTACCGGGCCCCGCTTCGGAGGCCGCCCGTCCGCGATCGGCGCGAGCGCTCGGCGCGCGGGCCTGGATCGGCGCGCGGGCGCGGTCGCCGGATCGCGCCCATCTCCACCATGGACCCGCCGCCCGAGTTCGGCAGCGCAAACGGCGAAGGCACGGCAATTCCACGCCGGATGGGTGACAGCGGCTCAGCACGCGGTACGAACCGGGGGCACGCGACGGCTCAGGGAGGCCCGCTTCGAGTCCCGCCCTGACTCCGGAGGAACGTCCGGGGAACGCCCGCGTGAACACCGGACGATGCCGTGCCCCGATGTGCCCCACCGCGCCTCGACGTGCCTCGACTGCTACCCCGGGCACGACAGGGCGGCAGCCGGGCACGGCGGGACGGCGGCCGGGCAGGGCGGGACGGCTGGGCGGCGTGCCCTTGGGACAGCGACTCGCTCAGCCACCGTCGCCCACCAGCCCGGCGTCGCGCGCGAGCAAGGCCGCCTGGACCCGGTTTCCGACTCCGAGCCCGGTCAGGATCCGGCTGACGTGCGCCTTGACGGTGCTCTCACGCATCCCGAGCACGCCGGCGATCTCCGCATTGGAGAGCCCGTCGGCGAGTTCGCGCAGGACCTCGGTCTCCCGCGGGGTGAGCCCGGCGACCCGACTGCGGGCCGTCACCGACCGGGGCGCCCCGACCCGGTGGTAGCGGTCGATCAGCCGTCGCGCGGCCGCCGGGTGCAGCATCCCCTGGCCGCCGGCGACGACGTGCACGGCCCGGGCGATCTCCGCGGGCGGGGTGTCCTTCAGCAGGAACCCGTCCGCCCCGGCCGCGAGCGCCTGGTACACGTACTCGTCCAGGTCGAAGGTGGTGAGGGCGATGACCCGCGGGCCGTCCGGGAGTTCGCGCAGCCGCCGGGTGGCGGCGATCCCATCGAGCCTGGGCATCCGGATGTCCATCAGCGCGACGTCGATCCGCCGGCTGCCGGCGAGTTCGACGGCCTGCAGCCCGTCGGCGGCCTCGGCGACCACGGTGAGTGCCGGATCCTGGGCCAGCAGGTCGACCAGGCCGAGGCGGACCAGCGCGTCGTCGTCCACCACCATCGTTCGGATCATGCGATGTCCTTCGGCTGAGGCTTCGCGCCCTGCTCTGACCGTTCTGACCGCTCTGATTGCCCTGATCCCTCGGACTGCTCCGAGCTCGGTGACACTCGCCCCGGGTGGGGCCGCGCGGCCCGCAGTGGTGAAGCCGGACCGTCGCCACGGGTGGGACCCGGGTCGGGCGCCGCACGCGGCGGGCGGTCCGGCGCGGGTAACCGGGCGGAGAGCCGGAAGCCGCCGCCTCCGTCCGGGCCTGCGTCGAGATGGCCGCCGAGTGCGCCGACCCGTTCGGACAGCCCCACCAGTCCGTACCCGCCACCGGTGCTGGGCTCGTCCGGCGGCGCCTCGCCCGGGCCGTTTCGGACCTCGACCGTCGTCGCCGGAGCCCCGTAGCCGACCCGGACGGTGACGGGTGCGGCGTGGGCGTACTTGCGGGCGTTGGTCAACGCCTCCTGGACCAGCCTGTGCACAGCCAGCCGGTGGGTGGTCGGGACGGCCTCCGGGTCTCCGGAGAGGGCGAGTTCGACCCGCTGGCCGGCCTGGGTCGCCTCGCCGACGAGCTCGGTGAGGTCCCGCAGGGCGGGCGCCGGGACACGCCCGCCCCCGGCGGGCACGGACGGCTCGACTCCCGTCGCGGACGGGGCAGGTGGGTGGTCGGCCCGCAGCGCGCCCAGGACGTCGCGCAGGTCGTCGAGCGAGCGGGCGGCGGTGGTGCGCAGCAGTTCGAGGCGGTGGGTGAGCCGGTCGGGGTCGGCGGCGACGGTGCCGGCTCTGGCCTGGTCGCGCAGCACCCCGGCGTGCAGCACCAGGAGGCTGAGCCGGTGGGCCAGCACGTCGTGCATCTCCCGCGCGATCCGGGCGCGTTCGGCGGCCCGGGCCTGTTCGGCGCGCAGCTCGCGCTCGCGGCGCAGCGCGTCGACCTGTTCGTGCAGGGTGCGGATCAGCACCCGTCTGCCGTGCAGCCACAGGCCGACCGCCAGGACGGCGGCCTGGACCAGGAGTTGGGACCCGGTGGCACCGACCCAGCCGAGCAGCGAATCCGCGCGCGTCGCGCCGGCCACCGCGATGACCGCGCCACCCGCCATTGCGGGGCCCGTCCGGCCGAGGTAGGCGAGGTGGAAGACGCTGAACAGCCCGGGGAAGGCGCGGTTGAACAGCCCGCCGACGAGCACCGGCAGCACGGCCGAGGCCACCGGGTGGCGGCGGGCGAGGAAGAGCGAGAGCGCGGCGAGCGCGGCCACGGCCGTGCGCGGCAGGCGCAGCGGATCGTCGGAGTGCGTCCACTGGACCAGGGCCTCCTCGGTGGCCAGGCCGAGCACGCCGATCAGCAGCAACGTGTCGATCCCGGCCCGGTGGTCCGGCTCGTACCAGCCGAGCACACTCCTGCGCATGCCCTTCCTCCTTTCCTCGCTTCGCGCTCCGAATGCCTTCCGGGGGGCCGGCGTTCGGCACTTCGGGCTCGATGCTAGGGGCGCTGCGCCGCGCAGCGCCTCTGTCTTCCGGCTACCCGCACCCTCGACTTTCGTCGGGGGTCGGCGCCGCTGACCGGCCGATTCGCGGCGGCTCCGCCGTGCCTAGCGTCGACGGCATGACCGAGAACCGGCTCCGCCACCTCCCCGACTCCCCTTCCCTCCGCCACAGTTCGCCCGTCGGCGGGGACCACCTGCTGTTCCTCGCCGAGGCCCTGCGCACCTTCCACGACACCGGCGCGCTGGCCCCGAGCGGCCCCGAGCTGGTGAACGCGCTGGTGGTACCGGTCACCAGCCGCCCGAACCGTCCGATCTCGGTGCTGGAGGTGGGTGCCGGTACGGGCGTGGTCACCCGCCGACTGGCCCAAGTGCTGCGTCCGGGCGACCGGTTGCACGTCGTCGAGGCCAACCCGCGGTTCGCCGACCGGTTGCGGGAGGATCCGGTCCTGGCCGCCCGGCACCCCGGGGTCGGGTTGCGGCTGTCGGCCTGCCGGGTCGAGGAGTTGCCGGAGTGCCGGCCGTCGGCGCCGGACGGGGCGCGGCCGGAGGACGGTCCGCACCGGTACGACGTGATCGTGTCCGGGCTGCCGTTCACCAACTTCGAGCCCGCTCGGGTGCGGGACATCCTCGACCTCTACCTTCGGCTGCTGGTGCCCGGAGGCGAGCTGACGTACTTCGGGTACCTCGGCACGACGACGGCGCGCACCCTGACCTCGGGTCCCCGCCAGGGCGCCCGCCACCGGGCGGTGGCGCGGCTGCTGCGCCGGTTCGAGGCGGAGCACGGCCTTGGCCGGCGCACGGTGTGGCGCAACGTGCCGCCGGCCCGCGCCCACCTGCTGCGGTCGCCGGGCGGGCGCGAGGCCTGGGCACCGGCGACGGAAGCGGCGGGCCCGGGCGCGGCGGACCGGGACACGGCGAGGCCGAAGAACCCGGCGGGCGGCGAGGAGGTGGGGCGTCACCCGATTCCGAACAAATGACAATCGACAGATTTCAACTTTCAGATAACAGACGACAGCGAACAGATTTTGAAATCTGTTCGCCATCATGCCATAGTGGCACCCGGGTCACCCTGCCCCCGCCTCCCCGGCACCGCAGCCGCCCCCTGGAGCCCCCGTGTCCCCTCACACCCGCCCCGCCCAGCGCCCCCTCGGCACCACCGGGCCGGTCACCTCGACCCTCGGCCTCGGTTGCATGGGCATGTCCGACCTGTACGGCCCGGCCGACGAGGCCGAGAGCATCGCCACCATCCACGCCGCCCTCGACGCCGGGATCACCCTCCTCGACACCGGCGACTTCTACGGCATGGGCCACAACGAGCTGCTGATCCACGAGGCACTGCGCGGCCGCGACCGCGAGAGCGTGCAGATCAGCGTGAAGTTCGGTGCCCAGCGCACGCCCGACGGCCAGTGGCTCGGGTACGACGCCGGCCCCGCCGCCACCAAGACCGCGCTCGCCTACACCCTGCGCCGCCTGCGCACCGACCACGTCGACGTCTACCGCCCGGCCCGGCTGGACCCGAACGTCCCGATCGAGGAGACCGTCGGCGCCATCGCCGACCTGGTGCAGGCCGGCCACGTCCGCCACATCGGGCTCTCCGAGGTCGGCGCCGACACCCTGCGCCGGGCCGCCGCCGTCCACCCGATCAGCGACCTCCAGATCGAGTACTCACTGCTGTCCCGCTCGATCGAGGCCACCGTCCTCCCCACCGCCCGCGAACTCGGCATCGGCATCACCGCGTACGGCGTGCTCTCCCGCGGCCTGCTCGGCGGCCACTGGGACCGGGACCGCGCCCTCAGCGGCACCGACTTCCGCAGCCACAGCCCGCGCTTCCAGGGCGAGAACCTGGCCCACAACCTGGCGCTGGTCGAGGCCCTGCGCGAGATCGCCGCCGCCCGGGGCACGACCGTCGCCCAGATCGCCATCGCCTGGGTGGCCTCGCGCGGGCAGGACGTCGTCCCGCTGGTCGGCGCCCGCCGCCGGGACCGCCTGACCGAGGCCCTCGGCGCACTCGACGTCACGCTGACCGAGGCCGACCTCGCCGCCATCGAGGCCGCCGTACCCGCCGGCTCCGCCGCCGGCGACCGGTACGGCGCCGCACAGATGGCCCACCTGGACAGCGAACGCTGACCGCACCACCCAGCCCCACACCCCGACCGCCACGCCCGACCACACGATCCCAAGGACGGACCTCCCCGTGACCACGGACACCACACTCACCGCCGAGCAGATCCTGATCGCAGCGGAGGACGTCCTGCGGCGCTTCGGCCCGGCCAAGGCCACCGTCGTGGACGTCGCCCGCAACCTCGGCGTCAGCCACAGCAGCGTCTACCGTCACTTCCCCAGCAAGGCCGCGCTGCGCGAGGCCGTCACCCAACGCTGGCTGGACCAGGCGCACTTCGACCTGGCGGCCATCTCCAACGAGGGCGGCCCCGCCGCCACGCGGCTGCACCGCTGGCTGAAGACGCTGTTCGCGGCCAAGCGGAAGAAGGCGCTGGACGATCCGGAGCTGTTCGCCACCTACATGGTGCTGGTCGAGGAGAACAGCGGCCTGGTGGAAGCCCACATCGACACCCTGGTAGACCAGATCGCGCAGATCGTCCAGGAGGGCACGGAGGGCAAGGAGTTCAAGCTCGCCCACATCCGGAACACCGCCCGCGCTGTCTTCGACGCCACCGGCCCATTCCACGACCCGGCCTATGCGGCCACCTGGTCCACCCCGGGGATCGACGACCGGTTCGAGGCCGTTTGGCGGCTCGTTCTCGGTGGCCTGAAGGCCAAGTGACGTCACGTCAGTGATCGGGGCCGCCGGCGAGCGGGGGAAAACCGCTGGCCGGCGCCCCGCCCGTCGGCCAGACTGCCGCACACGGTCGATCTCACCTGGAGGATGACATGCGTGCGGCCCGCCCGGCCCTGGACAGCCTGGAGGGACTCGCCCTCGGCGACGCCTTCGGCGACCGGTGGTTCTCAGTGCCACTGGACGAGGCGCCCGCCGCGCTGGCCGCCCGACTGGTCAGGCCGGCGCCCTGGCACTGGACCGACGACACCGCCATGGCGCTCGTGCTGGTCCGCCACCTGCTCGACGGGGGCGAGGTCCGACCGGACGCGCTCGCCCGGGAGTTCGCCGCCGAGTACGCCCGCGAGCACGGGCGCAAGTACGGCCCGTCGATGCACCGGGTGCTGCGCGGGATCGGCACCGGCGGGGACTGGCGCACCATCACCGCGGGCCAGTTCGAGGGCCAGGGCTCTTACGGGAACGGCGCCGCCATGCGGGCCGCACCGCTGGGGGCCTGGTTCGCCGAGGACCTCGACCTGGTGGCCCGGCAGGCCGAACGGCAGGCGCTCACCACCCACTTCCACCCGGAGGCGGTCGCCGGTGCGGTGGCGGTCGCGCTCGCCGCGGCGCTGGCGGTCCGCGGCCGGGGCGAAGACCGGCCCGCTCGGGCCGAGTTGCTGACCGAGATCGCCGGACGGCTGCCGGACACCGACGTCCGCTCCGGGCTGCGGATCGCCGCCCGGCTGCCCGAGCACACCAGTGTCCGGCACGCCGCCAACGTGCTCGGCTCGGGGGCGCTGATCTCCGCCCCGGACACCGTGCCGTTCGCCCTCTGGTCCGCGGCCGGGCACCTGGACTCGCTGCCCGAGACCGTCTGGCACACCCTGGAGGGCTGGGGCGACAAGGACACCACCTGCGCCATCGCCGCCGGCGTGACCGCCGCCAGGACCGGGCTCGCGGGCGTGCCGCCCGAGTGGCTCACCTCGCGCGAGCAACTCCCGGGCTGGGTCGCCGAGGTGTCCCTGACCACCGACCGGTGACCGGGCGCAGCGGCCGGTGACCAGAACACCCGCTGACCGGAACGCCTGGAAAGCCGGGCCCCGCTTCGGGGCCCGGCGGTCAGCGCCGGGAGACGAAGCGGAACACCCGGTAGGCGAGGAGCAGGACCATCGCGCCACCGATCGCCGACACCCAGGTCGTGACGTCGAGGATGCTCGGTCTCACCGTCCCGTGCATCCAGTGCGAGACGATCCAGGTGCCGATGTAGGAGCCGGTGATGCCGATCAGGGTGCTGCCGATCAGGCCGCGCTCACCCCTCGACATCGCCATCCTGGCCACGGTCCCCGACACCAGGCCCAGCACGATCCACGCCATCCAGCTCATCCGCCGCCCCTTGCGTCATCGGTTGACGACCCCGCCGAGCCCCCGGGTCCGACCGGAAGGACGTACGAGGACGCCGTGCCGTTCCAGCGAACGGAAGGACCGGTACGAACCGGCCACCCGCCGTGCCGCGGCCGCTGCCGAACTGCTTCGTCAGCGGCGCGAGTTGCCGAACAGCAGCCGGTAGAGGATCAGCAGCACCAGCGCGCCGCCGATCGCCGACACCCAGGTCGCCGCGTCGAAGAAGTGCGCGGTGACCGAACGGTGCAGGAAGTGCGACGCGATCCAGCCGCCGACGAAGGACCCGGCGATGCCGATCAGGGTGGTCACGATCAGGCCGCCAGGGTCCTTCCCCGGCAGCAGCAGCTTGGCCAGCCCACCCGCCAGCAGGCCCAGCACGATCCACGCGACGACGCTCATCCGCAGTCCCCTCCCGTCCGAGGCGCGACGGGCCCCGTCCCGTCCGCTCTTGCCCGCAAGGACGCCACCGCACGCCACCCGGTTCCGGCACCCGCGGAGCCGCGGTCGAAGCAGCTGACCAGCCGGGCCCGCGCCATGCCGGGACGTGCCACGCCGGGCCGTGCCGCGCCGGGCCGCACCGCGCCGTGCTGGAGCCGAACCGCCCGCGCGCGGCACCCTTCCGGCGGGCCGCCCGCGCCGAAATACCGCGGCCATGCGCATCCTGATCGCCATCGCCGGCTCCCGGGGCGACGTGGCGCCCTTCACCGGGCTCGGCGTCCGCCTGCGGGCCGCCGGGCATCAGGTGGCCGTCGCCACGCACGGCACCTTCGCCGATTCCGTGCGGGCCGCCGGGCTGGAGTTCCGTCCCCTGCCCGTCGACCCGCGCGCCGAACTCGCCTCCGCCGCGGGCCGTAGCCCGCTGCGGGCCGGCAGCGGACCGGGGGCCGTCCTGCGGCTCCTGCGGCTCGGCAGGAGGTTCATGCCCGCCCTCGGCGACGGCATCGCCGACGCCACCGCGCTCGGCACCGACCTCCTGCTGACCACCAGCACCACCAGCGCGCTCGGGCAGGTGGCCGCCGAGGCGGCCGGCATCCCCAGCATCGGGCTGTACCTCCAACCCCTCGCCCCACCCGTGAATTCGCGCCCGCCGTCACCGGCACCCGATCGCTCGGCCGGTCCGGCAACCTGCTGGCGGGGCACGCCGTCCGGGCCGCGACCGACCAGCTGTTCGCCCCGGCCGTCCGCGGACTGCGCCGGCGACTCGGCCTGCCGCCGCTCGGCGTCGCCCGGGCCCGTCGTGACCGCCCCGTGCTGGCACGACTGGCTCTTCCCGCGCACCGCCGCCGTGGTCCACCACGCGGACGCCGGCACCACGGCCGCCGCCCTCCGCTCCGGGACGCCCACCGTGCCCGTGCCGGCCCAGCTCGACGCGCCGTTCTGGTCCGCCCCGCTGGCCCTGCTCGGGGTCTCCCCCGGCCCCGTCCCCCTGCGCTGCCCTCACCCCTGCCCGCCTCGCCTCCGCCCTGCGCCTCGCCCTCGACGACCCCCGCTACCGGGCCCGCGGCCAAGCCGTCGCCGCCGCCCTGGCCGCCGAGGACGGTGCGGCCAAGGTCCTGACCGCCGTCGAACGGGTGGCGGCAACGGCCCGGGTGACGAGTGGCAGCCGACAGCGGACGGCGAACAGCGGACGGCTGACAAATTTCAAAATCTGTCAGCCGTCCGCGGGCACCCGTCATCTGTCAGCCGCCACCCGTCATCCGCCTTCCGTCATCCGTCAGCGCCCCACTCCCTCCCGACGCCCCTCTCCCGCACACCCCGGTCAGCCCCAGGTACACCACGGCCGCCGCCGTCAGCCCGACGGCCCAGCCGTAGTCGGCGAGCGGCTTGAGGACGGGGATCAGACCGTCGGCCGGAAAGGGGCCCTGCTCGGCGCCGTCGGCGTCGAGGGCGGAGTACGAGCCGCCGACGGCCAGCACCCCGCCCACCAGCAGCGCCGCGACGGCCCGCCAGTTCCAGCCGGCCGCGTACCAGTAGGCCCCGCCCGGCCGGTACAGCTCGGCGAGCCGGAGGCGGGTGCGGCGAAGCGCCCAGTAGTCGGCGATCAGCACTCCTCCGACCGTGCCGAGCAGGCCGCCGACCACGCCCAGCCAGGTGAAGATGTACACGTGGGGGTCGGAGATCAGCCGCCACGGGAAGATCGCGATCCCGACCACTCCCGTGATCAGCGCCCCGGTCCGGAAGGTCACGAGGCGCGGCAGCAGGTTGGCCAGGTCGTAGGCGGGTGAGACGACGTTGGCGGCGATGTTCACCGACAGCGTCGCGACCAGCACGGTCAGCAGCGCGAACAGGATGCCGATCGGGTTCTCCATCTTGGCGGCCAGTTGGATCGGGTCCCACACCGGCGCCCCGTAGACCGCCTCGGAGCCCGAGGTGACCAGCACGGACAGGAAGGCGAACAGCGTCATCGTGGTCGGCAGGCCGAGTGCCTGCCCGCGGATCTGGGCCCGCTGGCTGCCGCCGAAGCGGGTGAAGTCGGGAATGTTCAGCGAGAGGGTGGACCAGAACCCGATCATGCCCATCAGAGCCGGGAAGAAGACCTTCCAGAAACCGCCGCCCCACCCCAGCCTGGACGGCTGGTCCAGCAGCGGCCCGAGCCCGCCCGCCTTGACGGTGATCCACACCAGCAGCGCGAGCGCGCCGACGATGACGAACGGCGCCGCCCAGTTCTCGAACCGCCGCAGCGCCTCCATCCCCCGCGCGATGACGGCCATCTCGATCAGCCAGAACAGCAGGAACGAGAGCCACTGCGTCCACGGGTAGCCGCCGAACTCACCGGCCGTGCGCCAGGATTCACCGAACAGCTTGCCGGCCAGCAGGAAGATGCCCTCGCCGCCGATCCAGGTCTGGATGCCGAACCAGGCACAGGCCACCGCCGCCCGCAGCAGGGCGGGCAGGTTGGCGCCGCGCAGCCCGAAGGCGACGCGGGCGAACACCGGGAACGGGATGCCGTACTTCGTTCCGGCGTGGCCGGTGAGCAGCATCGGTATGAGCACGAGGAGGTTGGCGAGCGCGATGGTCAGCACCGCCTGCTTCCAGTCCATGCCGAGCGTGACGAGGCCTGAAGCCAGCGTCCAGGACGGGATGTTGTGGGCCATGCCGACCCAGAGCGCGAGGAAGTTGTACGTGGTCCAGGTGCGCCGCGCCACCGGGACCGGCCGCAGGTCGTCGCTGGTGAAGCCGTTGGGGGGCAGTTCCCCGGCGGCCGGGTCCAGTTCGACCCGGCCGTCGGGGTGGTGCCACTGTCTTCCGCCACTGGTCGCGGTGTCGGGCATGGGCAACTCCCGTCCGCCGCGGGCGAGTCCGCGGCTGGGCTCAGATGGAGGTCACAGGCGGATTCTCGGGCAGGTTCACCAGCCGGCTCGGGATCGACACCACAGCGGGTCGCCACCGCAGCGGATCGGCACCACACCGGGTCGCCACCGCAGCGAGTCGGCACCGCAGCCGGAGGGGCATCACACGGAACATCACAGGCAGAACATCACGAACAGGGCGTCACAGGTGCGGGATGACGTCCGTCCCGTACGCGTCGATGGTCGCCTCGATGGCGTCGTGCATGGCATAGACGGCGAACTGGTCGACGCCGAGCGAGCGGAGCTCCGCCAGCCGGGCCCGCTGCGCCTCCACCGGGCCGATCAGGCAGAAGCGGTCCACGATCTCGTCGGGGACGAAGGCCGTATCGGGGTTCCCGGCCCGCCCGTGGTGACTGTAGTCGTAGCCCTGGCGGCCCTTGATGTAGTCGGTGAGCGCCTCCGGCACCAGGTCGGAGTGCTCGCCGTAGTGACTGACCAGGTCGGCCACGTGGTTGCCGACCATGCCGCCGAACCAGCGGCACTGCTCCCGGGCGTGGGCGAGCGCCTCGGGCGAGTCGTCCGCGGTGACGTAGGCGGGGGCGGCTACGCAGATGGTGATCGAGTCCGGGTCCCGGCCGGCCTCGACGGCGGCGGCCCGTACCGCCTTCACCATGAACTCCGTGAGGTAGGGGTCGGCCAACTGCAGGATGAAACCGTTTGCCTGACGTCCGGTCAGGTTCAGCGCCTTCGGCCCGTACGCCCCCATCCAGATCGGCAGGGAGGCACCGGCGCCGACCCACGGCAGGCGCATCTCGGTGCCGTCCACCTCGGCGGTGCGCCCCTCGGCCAACTCCTTGATGGCGTGCATGGCTTCGGAGAGCCGGGCGAGGGTGGCGGGGCGTCGTCCGGCGACCCGCATGGCGGAGTCGCCGCGGCCGATGCCGCAGACGGTCCGGTTTCCGTACATGTCGTTGAGCGTGGCGAACATGGAGGCGGTCACCTCCCAGGTGCGGGTGGAGGGGTTGGTGACCATCGGGCCCACGACCATCCGCTCGGTCTCCGCGAGGATCCGGCTGTAGATGACGAAGGGCTCCTGCCACAGCACGCAGGAGTCGAAGGTCCAGCCGTGGCTGAACCCGGCCCGCTCGGCGCGGATCATCCGGTCGATGAGCAGCCGGGCGGGCGGGTCGGTCTGAAGGACGAGGCCGATGTCCATGAGGGGCTCCAGGTAAGGGTTTCGACCGCCGCCGCCCGGTCGCCGGTCGGGTCGGAGCGACGAGCGCGCGGGCGGCGGCGGGTGGACGTCCAGAGCGGGAGAGGCGGGCGGACGTTCCGGACGGGAGGAACGAGAGGGGCAGGAGAGATGGAAGGGACGGGAAGCTGAGGTGGTGTCAGAGCAGGTACTGGCAGGTGTCCCGGCGCAGGAAGGTGCCGTGGCCGGCCCGGCCCAGCCAGTGGCCGCCGTCCAGCACGACGGTGCCGCGCGACATCACCGTCCGTGCCCGGCCGGTGAGTCGGCGGCCCTCGTAGGCCGAGTAGTCCACGTTCATGTGGTGGGTCGCGGCGGAGACGGTCTGCACCGCGGTGGGGTCGTAGACCACCAGGTCGGCGTCGGCGCCCGGGGCGATGGTGCCCTTGCGCGGGTGCAGGCCGAACATCCGGGCCGGGGTGGTGCAGGCGATCTCGACCCAGCGGCGCCGGCTGATGTGCCCGTCCAGCACGGCCTGGTGGAGCAGGTCCATCCGGTTCTCGACGCCCGGCAGGCCGTTGGGGATCTTCGAGAAGTCGCCCCGGCCCAGCTCCTTCTGGCCGACGAAGCAGAACGGGCAGTGGTCGGTGGAGACCACCTGGAGGTGGTTGGTGCGCAGTCCGCGCCACAGCGCGTCCTGGTGCTCGCGCGGCCTGAGCGGCGTGCTGCACACGTACTTGGCGCCCTCGAAGCCGTCGGCCCCCTCCTCGGCGAGGTTGTCGGTGGAGAGGAAGAGGTACTGGGGGCAGGTCTCGCCGAAGACGTTGAGGCCTTCGTCCCGGGCCCGGGCGAGTTCGGCGAGCGCGGCGGCGGCGGAGACGTGCACCACGTAGAGCGGGCTGCCGGCCACCTGGGCGAGCCTGATCGCCCGGTGGGTGGCCTCGGCCTCCAGCAGTTCGCGGCGGACCTCGCCGTGGTGGCGGGGGGCGGTCCTCCCGGCGGCGAGTGCCTGTTCGACCAGGACGTCGATGGCGATGCCGTTCTCCGCGTGCATCATGATCAGCCCGCCGTTGGCGGCGCCGCGCTGCATGGCGCGCAGGATGCGGCCGTCGTCGCTGTAGAACACGCCGGGGTAGGCCATGAACAGCTTGAAGGAGGTGGACTCGCCGGAGTCCACGAGGGCGTCCATCTCCTTCAGCACCGCGTCGTTGACGTCGGAGACGATGGTGTGGAAGGCGTAGTCGATCGCGCAGTTGCCCTCGGCCTTGGCGTGCCAGGTGTCCAGGCCCTCGCGCAGCGAGCCGCCGACCGGCTGGACGGCGAAGTCCACGATGGTGGTGGTGCCGCCCCAGGCGGCGGCCCGGGTACCGGTCTCGAAGGTATCGGAGGCCGCGGTGCCGCCGAACGGCAGTTCCATGTGGGTGTGGGCGTCGACGCCGCCCGGGATGACGTAGTGGCCGGTGGCGTCGATGACGGTGTCTGCGGTCCAGGCCTCGGCGGCGGAGCTTCCTGTGGCGGCGAGGGCGGCGATGCGCTCGCCCTCGATCAGGACGTCGGCGTGGAGTTCCTCGGTGGCGGTGATGACGAGGCCGCCGCGGACGACGGTGCGCTGCTGCGGGCCGCGGGCGGTCCGCACGTCGTTGGTGGTCATCGGGCTGCTCCTCACGCCTCGGCGAGCGGCCCGTAGGCGTCGGGGCGGCGGTCGCGGTAGAACGCCCACTGCTGGCGGACCTGTTCGATCAGGCCGAGGTCGAGGTCGCGGACGACGAGTTCCTCCTCCTTGTCGGAGGCGACGTCGCCGACGAACTGACCGCGCGGGTCCACGAAGTAGGAGGTGCCGTAGAAGTCGTTGTCGCCGTACTCCTCGGTGCCGACGCGGTTGATCGCGGCGACGAAGTACTCGTTGGCGACGGCGGCGGCGGGCTGTTCGAGCTGCCAGAGGTAGCCGGACAGGCCGCGGCTGGTGGCGGAGGGGTTGTAGACGATCTGCGCGCCGGCCAGGCCCAGGGCGCGCCAGCCCTCGGGGAAGTGGCGGTCGTAGCAGATGTACACCCCGACCTTGCCGACGGCGGTGTCGAACACCGGCCAGCCGAGGTTGCCGGGCTTGAAGTAGTACTTCTCCCAGAAGCCCTTGACCTGCGGGATGTGGTGCTTGCGGTACTTGCCGAGATAGCTGCCGTCGGCGTCGATGACGGCGGCGGTGTTGTAGTAGACGCCGGTCTGCTCCTCCTCGTAGACCGGGACGACCATCACCAGCCCGAGTTCGCGGGCGAGGTCCCGCATCCGGCGCACGGTCGGGCCGTCGGGAACGGCCTCGGCCCAGCGGTAGTGCTCGGCCTCCTGGACCTGACAGAAGTACGGGGAGTTGAAGACCTCCTGGAAACCGATGATCTTCGCGCCCTGGGCGGCGGCCTCGCGGGCGTACCGCTCGTGGAGCGCGATCATGCTCTCCTGGTCACCGGTCCAGCGGGTCTGGACGAGCGCGGCACGGACGATCTGCGACATGGGTACCTCCGCAACTCCGCGGCCCGGCCGTGCGGTCGGGCCTGCGGTCTGAGGGTTGACGGGGCTGGTCCGACCCGCGGTTCCGCTCGGGGAACCACTGGGTCTACGTGCGTAGAAAGCGATCTGTAGACGGTAGGCCCGGCCTCGGTGGCCTGACAATACGTCGGCTGAAACGCGTCTGGGGCGATCTTGTTGCGCGGACACGCGGACGGTCCCGGGTGGGGTGAAAAGCTGATCTACCCCGGGAGTTGCCCCCTTACTCGTTCGAGTGAAACCAGGCACTCCTGGTGCGCAATCGGCGATGGTGGGGTAAGACCCGCGTGGACGTCGTCGCGGATCACCACGAACCGTCAGTTCACCGTGGTCTCCTACGAGTTCACGGCCCGATCACGGGGGATCGGGCCGACGAAGCGGGGGTGTGGTGGTGGGGAATTCCGCGGCGGACACCGCGAGATCGGCGGAACCGACGGGCACGGCGCCCACGGCGGCGGGCGCCCCCGCGGCACGGCCGCCCGCCCTGCCCGCCTGGGCGGGTCTGCTGCTCGCCCTCGGCACGCTGCTGCCGCTCGTCCTCGGAGGGCTGCTCTTCCACCGCCAGGCACCGCCCGTACGGGACGTCGCCCTCCAGTTGGCCGGTTCCCGCACGGCAGCCGAGGCGGTGGTCGGCGGGCGGGTCGCGGACCACCTGGCCGCCCTGCGCGCCGACGGCTGGCTGATCGGCGGCTACGGGCTGACGCTGGCCGCCGCTGCGCTGCTGGGCGGGTACGTGCTCGGGCCGGCGCGCCGGCGGTCGCAGGCGTTCGCAGTCGGCGGCGCCGGGCTGCTCGCGGCCTGCTGCGACCTCGGCGAGGACGCGCTGCTGCGCGCGGGGCTCGACGGCCTCCACCCGGGCACGGGCGGCTCCGACGCCCCCTTCGCCGCCGCCACCGCGCTCGCCACCGTCAAGTGGCTGCTGCTCCTGCCCGCCGGGGTGGCCGCCGCGGGGCTGTTGCTGGTGACGGCCACCCGGGCGGTGCGCGGGCTCCGGCCGTCGCGCGTGGACGCGAAGGCCTTCGGCGCCGACTCCCCCGACCGGCCGGCACTGATCCCGCCCTGGCCGATCGCCACCCGGCACGCCGCCCCGCCACCCGCCGACGCGGCGCCGGGCGCCTGCGCCACACCCGACGCCCGGGAAGCACCCGTCCGGCACGCCCACTGGCGCGACGCCGCCCGGGTGCCGCCCGGCCGCGAGCCCGCCGAGCTCGGCTTCTGCGCCTCCGGCGGCGGCATCCGCTCCGCCTGCGTCGCGCTCGGCGCGCTCCAGTCGCTGCGGCCCTGGCTGAAACGGGCCCGCTACCTGGTCTCCGTCTCGGGCGGCGGCTACACCGTCGGCGCGCTCCAGCTCGCACTCAGCGACTCGGCCCCCGGCAGCCCGGTGCGCGCCGTCTCGGGCCTGACGGCCGACACCGTGCTGGAGCCCGGCTCCCCCGAGGAGGACCACCTCCGCCGGCACGGCAAGTACGTCGCCGACGGCGCCGGGGAATGGCTGGTCGCCCTCGGGACACTGCTGCGCGGCCTGCTGTCCGCCCTCACCCTGCTGCTGGCCGCCGTCCTGACGCTCGGCCTCGGACTCAGCCGCTTCTACCAGGCCGTGCCGCTCACCGATCCGGGCCGGCTGGCGGCGGCCGGGCTGCGCCACGCCGGGGCCGTCGCAGGGCCGTTGGAGTTCCGGGCGCCGGCGCTCGCGGCCCTCGGTGCCCTACTGGCGTCGGCGGCCGGGTGCTGGCTGCTCTGGCTGCTGGCCTTCCCGTCGCTCGGCTGGCAGGCGCTGCTGCCACGCGCGCTGCGCCGGGTCAACCTCGGCCTGCTCGGGCTGGCCGCCCTGCTGGCCGTCGGGGTGCTGGCGGTGCCGGGCCTGGCCTGGGGCGCGGTGCGGCTCCAGCAGGCCCTGGCCGCGGGACCGCAGCTGACCGGCGCGGGGCTCGGCCTGATCTTGGCGCTCAGCTACCTGGCACTGCTGCTCGGCATACTCTGGCGCGACCGCCGGGTGCCCGGCCGGGGTGCCGGCGCACCGGGCGCGGCGGGCCGCGGCGCGGTCCGGCCCCGCGGCGTCCGCTCCGCCAGCCTCCCCCAGACCCTCGTGGTGTGGTCCGCCCTCCTGGCGCTGACGGCGGGTGCCCTGCTGGCCCTCGGCTGGGCGGTCGCCACCGGGTACGCCTGGCCGGCCGCCGTCCAGGTGATGCTGCCGCTGCTGCTCGTCGCGGTCGGGCTGAACCTCGACCAGACCTGGATGAGCCTGCACCCGTTCTACCGGCTGCGGCTGGCCTCGGCGTTCGCGGTCCGGCGGGTCACCGAGGGCGGCCGTTCGCTGGCCCGCCCGTACCACTTCTTCCGGGAGCAGACCTGGCTGAGCCACTACGGCGCCCGGCGCCCCGACTTCCCGCAGGTGATCTTCTCGGCGGCAGCCAACCTGTCCGGCAACTCCCGCACGCCACCGGGTCGTCCGGCGGTCTCCTTCTCGCTCTCGTACGACTACGTGGGCGGTCCGGACGTCGGGTACGCGCGTACCGACCTGCTCGAGCGGCGCACCCGTCCGCACATCGCCAGGGACCTCACCGTGCAGTCGGCGATGGCCGTCTCCGGCGCGGCCTTCTCCTCCGCGATGGGACGGGAATCCCGGGTCTACCAACGGCTGTTCGCGGTCACCAACGCGCGTCTCGGCACCTGGCTGCCCAACCCCGCGGTGCTCGGTCCGGACTGGTCCGGGCCGCCGGACTGGCGCCGCTCCGCGCAGCCCGCCGTCCGCCGCCTTCCGTACCAACTGCGGGAGCTGATCGGGCGGTTCCCGGCCGACGACCGCTTCCTGCTCACCACCGACGGCGGCCACTACGAGAACCTCGGGCTGGTCGAGCTGCTGCGGCACCGGGTGCGCACCGCGGTCTGCATCGACGCCAGCGGGGACGCCGGCTACGCCACCAACCTGGCCGCCGCGATCACCCTGGCCCGTGAGGAGCTGGGTGTCGCCATCACCCTGCACGAGCCCGAGCTGCTGATCCCGGGCAGCGCCGCCGACCGGCCCGCCGAGGGTGGCGTCGCGCACGACGGCGCGCACGACGGCCCCGACGGTGGCCCGGACACCGGTTCGGACAGCGGTTCGGACGGCGGCCCGGGCTCCGGTGCGGTCGGCCGCACGGGCCGCCGACCGCCGCTGCGCGGGCTGGCGGCGCAGCTGTCCGCCAGGCTCTCGGCCCGGGCGGTGGTCACCGGGGACATCCACTACCCCGACCTGGGCGAGGGCCCCGGGGCCGTCCGGCACGGCCGACTGATCGTCCTCCAGGCGGTGCTGACACCCGACATGCCGTACGAGCTGCACGCCTACGCGATGGCGAACCGGGCCTTCCCGAACGACCGCACCAGCGACCAGTGGTTCGACCACCAGCAGTTCGACGCCTACCAGACGCTCGGCCGCCACTTGGGCGAACAGGCCGCACCGCTGCTCGAGCGGGCCCTGGCCGGCCCCGCGCCGGGCAGCACCGCCGGGTCGCTGCCCGCGCAGCCGGCGGGTGACGCCGTGCCGGCACCGTCGGCCACTGCCCCGCCGGCGCCGCGCGGCCGGGCCGAGGGGTAGCGGCCGACGGGTTGTCGACATGTGGTCGAGGGGCGGTCCGCGGGTGGCCGAGGGGACCGCCCGGCACCGGCGGTGACCGGCGGCGGGCCGTCGGCTCGGCTTGACTTCGTCCGCTTCGCTCGGGAAGGATCCGGCGCATGGAATCCGGCACCACTCTGGTCTGCCGCCTGCACGTCGATCTGCGACGCCAGGCGAGTTCCATCTGTGCCTGTTGACCTTGCTCTTCCCCGCCGGTCCCGCCCTGTGACGTCTGCCAGGGCCCGTGCCGCGCGATCGCACCCGCAGTCCTGACTTCCGCCTCCGTCCCGGCGCACCCGTGCGTGGCCGGCCGCTCCGTCGGCCCGCGCCCGTCCACGGCGGCCGGATGGCGGGCGCATCCCACCGACGTTCCCCGCCGCATCCGAGGACGCCCCCCATGAGCCTGAGCCCGAGCATCAGCCCCGACGCCCGACCCGCTGCCGGCCCCGGTCCCGACTCCGCCACCGCCCCCGGCACCGCCCCCGTCCATCGCGCCGGCACCGGCACGGGCACCGCGCGCCCCGCCGACAACGCGGGCAAGGCTGGCAACGCGGGCACCGCGAGCACCGCCGCCAACCCCGAGCCGCCACCGACGCCGCCAACCGAGTCCACCCCCGCGCCGCTCACCCCCGGCACCCTGCGGACCATCGTCCGCGAGCTGGCCGAGCGCCCCGAGGAGTGGATCCACCACGTCCGCCTCTCCACCGAGGAGCGCTGGTACCGGCGGCTGGCCGTCGACGGGGCCCACGAGGTGTGGCTGATCAGCTGGTTGCCCGGCCAGTCCACCGGTTTCCACGACCACGGCGGCTCGCGCGGCGCGTTCACCGTCGCCCTCGGCGAGTTGGAGGAGCTGTCCCTCGGCGGCCCGGACCAGGGCCTGCTGATCCGGAGGATCCCGGCCGGCACCACCCGCGCCTTCGGCCCCGAGTACGTGCACGACGTGCGCAACACCGCCGTCGGCCCGGCCGTCACCCTGCACGCCTACTCGCCGCCACTGAGCTCGATGGCGCACTACGACCTGCGGGCCGGCGGGCTCGTCCGCACCTCCGAGGAAGGACCCGAACAGTGGTGACCACGATCGACGACCTGGTGGAGCGGGCCCGGGAGGGCGTCCACCGGCCACGCGCCCGGGAGGCGTACCAGGCCCAGCTGGACGGCGCGCTGCTGGTGGACATCCGTCCGGCGGCGCAGCGGGCGGCCGAGGGGGAGATCCCCGGCTCGCTGATCATCGAGCGCAACGTGCTGGAGTGGCGGCTCGATCCGACGGGCAGTCACCGGATTCCCGAGGCCTCGGGCTACGACGTCGAGGTGATCGTGGTCTGCTCCGAGGGCTACGCCTCCAGCCTGGCCGCCGCCTCCCTGCGTGAGCTGGGGCTCCATCGGGCGACCGACCTGGACGGTGGTTTCGTCGGCTGGGCGGCCAGCGGCCTGCCGACCCGTCAGGGCGGCTGAGCGCGCGGGCGCACCGCGTGCCGGGGCGGTAAATCAAGGACAGGAGATGATGCAGGTCATAGTCTGATCAGAGTTTCCGCCGGTCCAAAGCTGGGCAGCTACGCGGGCGGAAGTACGCCTGGGCGCTAGAAACTGCCGTCACCGAACGACCCGACCGAACGACCGAACGACCCAGGCGCCACCTCCCCGGGGCGCCCTGACGAGGAAACTCCACGTGATCAGATTCGAGGGCGCGGGAAAGCGCCACCCCGACGGCACCGTCGCCGTCGAGGGCCTGGACCTGGAGGTCCCGACCGGTCGGATAACCGTCCTGGTCGGGCCTTCCGGCTGCGGGAAGACCACCCTGCTGCGCATGGTCAACCGGATGGTCGAGCCCACCTCCGGCCGGGTCCTGCTGGACGACACGGACGTCGCGAAGCTGGAACCCGCCAAGCTGCGCCGTGGCATCGGCTACGTGATCCAGCAGGCCGGGCTCTTCCCGCACCGCAAGGTGATCGACAACATCGCCACCGTCCCCTACCTGCTCGGCTGGGACCGCAAGAAGGCCCGCGCCCGCGCCGTCGAACTGCTCGAACTGGTCGGACTCGCACCGGAAACCGCCAAGCGGTACCCGTTCCAGCTGTCCGGCGGCCAGCAGCAGCGCGTCGGCGTGGCGCGCGCGCTGGCCGCCGACCCACCGGTGCTGCTGATGGACGAACCGTTCAGCGCGGTCGACCCGGTGGTGCGGGCCGGGCTCCAGGAGGAACTGCTGCGGCTCCAGTCCGAGCTGCACAAGACGGTGCTGTTCGTCACCCACGACATCGAGGAGGCCGTCCGGCTCGGCGACCAGGTGGTGGTGCTCCGCGAGCACGGCCGGATCGCCCAGCTGGCCGACCCGCACACCCTGCTCACCACCCCCGCCGACGACGGCGTGGCCGCCTTCCTCGGGCGCGACCGGGGCCTGCGCGGCCTCGGGCTGCGCCCCGCGAAAACCGTCGAGCTCCGCCCCGTGGACGGAGGACTCCGCTACGGCGGCTGGGAGTTGACGCTGGACGACGAACGCCGCCCGATCGGCTGGATCGACCGCGACGCCGTCACCGCCGAACTGCACCCGCCGGCGGTCTTCCGCCCGGACACCGACACCCTGCGCACCGCGCTGGACGCCGCCGTCCTCTCCCCCGCCGGGGTCGCGGTCGCGCTGGACGCCGACGGCCGGGTCACCGGTACGGCGAGCCGCGACGCCGTCCTCGCCGCGCTGCGGCCCGACGGCTCCGCCTCCGGCTCTGGCTCCGGCTCGTCTGAGGCCGGCCGGGGCGTCCGCGTCGACAAGTCCCCGGCCGGCGCCGGAAGCCGGCGGAACGACACGGGTGGACAGCACGACGCGGCGGGCGCGGACGGAGTCGACGGTGGACGATGAACCGATCGTCCGCTGGTACTGGATCGGCGACCACCTCGGCTACCTCGGCGACCTGCTCGCCGACCACGCCCTGATCGCCCTCGTCCCCGTGCTCATCGGCCTGCTGCTGGCCGTCCCGCTCGGCCTGGCCTGCGCCCGCTACCCCCGGCTGTACCAGCCGCTGTCCGCCGTGTTCAACATCGTCTACGCGCTGCCCTCGCTGGCCGTGTTCGTGGTGCTGATCCCGTACACCGGCCTCGCCACCCAGGCGACCGTGATGATCCCGCTCACCTTCTACG
Organism: Kitasatospora sp. NPDC001132; assembly: GCF_053598415.1. Classification (NCBI taxonomy): domain Bacteria; kingdom Bacillati; phylum Actinomycetota; class Actinomycetes; order Kitasatosporales; family Streptomycetaceae; genus Kitasatospora; species Kitasatospora sp. NPDC001132. Next base: position 146,560 of record NZ_JBSFKF010000009.1, read on the forward strand.
CCCTCGCCGTGCTGCTGCCGACCACCGTGGACGGGCTGCGCGCCGTCCCGGACCCCGTCCGGCAGGCCGCCACCGCGATGGGGTACGGGCCGTGGCACCGGCTGACCTCGGTCGAGCTCCCGGCCGCCGTGCCGTACCTGATCGCCGGACTGCGGGTGGCGGCGGTGTCCAGCATCTCGCTGGCGAGCGTCGGCGCACTGGTCGGTCGCGGCGGACTCGGGTACCTGTTCGTCGACGGCTTCCAGCGCACCTTCCCGACACCGATCGTGGCCGGCATCGTGCTGATCGCCGTCCTGGCCCTGGCCGTCGATCTGCTGCTGGTGGCCGCCCGACGGCTGCTCGCGCCGTGGGCCGTCCGGGAGAAGGGAGCCGGCTCGTGAACTGGCTGAACTGGCTGAGCGACTTCTTCACCGCTCCGAACCACCTCAGCGGGCCGGACTCGATCGTGCACCGGGTCGCCGAGCACCTGGTGCTCTCCGGCGAGGCCCTGCTGTTCGCGGCGCTGCTCGCCGTCCCGCTCGGGCTGCTGATCGGCTACACCGGGCGCGGCGTCACCGCGGTGACCGCGCTCGCGGGCGCCGCCCGCGCCCTGCCCACCCTCGGCCTGGTGACGCTGGCGGTGCTGCTCGCCGGGGTCGGCGACACCGCCGTGCTGGTCCCGCTGGTCGCGCTCGCCGCACCGCCACTGCTGGTGGCCGCCGTCGAGGGGGTGCGCGGCACCGATCCGGACGTCCGGGACGCCGCGCGCGGCATCGGGCTGACCCATCCCCAGGTGCTGCGGCAGGTCTGCCTGCCCTCGGCAGCGCCGACCCTGCTGGCGGGCTTCCGCACCGCGACCGTGCAGGTCATCGCGACCGCCACGGTGGCCGCCTACGTCGGCCTGGGCGGTCTCGGCCGCTACGTCATCGACGGGCTGGCGACCCGCCAGTACGCGGTGACCGTGGGCGGCGCGCTGCTGGTGGTGCTGCTCGCGGTCGCCGCCCAGCTGTTCTTCGCGCTGCTCGCCCGGTTCGCGCTCCCGGCCGGGGTGCGTGCCCAGCAGCAGCCCAACTGACCCCGTCCGCCCTCCTCTCCAACTCCGGAAGGACATCTGTCACCATGTCGACAATCAACCGAAGCCGCCGCGTCGCCGCCATCGGTGCCCTCGCCGCGCTCGCCCTCGGCGCCACCGCCTGCGGTTCCTCCGGCGGCAACCCGCTCGACGGGGGCGCGGGCGCCTCGGCCTCGGCGGGCGGCTCGGGCGGCTCGGACGGCTCGGGCGGTTCCGGGTCGACCGTCGTCGTCGGCTCGGCGAACTTCCCGGAGAACGTCCTGCTCGGATCGATCTACTCGCAGGCACTCAAGGCCAAGGGCGTCAAGGTCCAGGAGAAGTTCAACATCGGCAGCCGCGAGGTGCTCTACGGGCAGTTGCAGAGCGGCAACCTGACCGTCCTGCCGGAGTACAACGGCTCGCTGCTCGCCTACCTGGACGCCAAGTCCACCGCCGTCACCACCCAGGACGTGAACGCGGCGCTCACCAAGACGCTGCCGGCCTCGCTGGGAATCCTCGAGTCCTCCCCGGCCGAGGACAAGGACTCGCTCAGCGTCACCCAGGAGACCGCCGACAAGGACAACCTCAAGAGCATCGCCGACCTCGCCGCCAAGGGCGGCGAGTTCACCATCGGCGGGCCGCCGGAGTTCAAGAACCGCCGCGAGCAGCAGCTCAAGGACGTCTACGGGCTGACCTTCAAGGAGTGGAAGCCCACAGCCGACACCACCGCGAACGCACTGAAGGACGGCAGCATCCAGGTCGGCAACGTGTTCACCACCGACCCGAAGATCGCCCAGTACAAGCTCGTCCCGCTGGCCGACCCGAAGAACATCTTCGGCGCACAGAACGTCACCCCGCTGGTCCACAAGGCGGGCGTGGACGGGACCGCGACGGCGGCGCTCAACGCGGTGTCGGCCAAGCTCGACACGGCCGGGCTGATGGCGCTGATGAAGCGCGTGTCGGTGGACAAGGAGGACCCGTCGGCCGTCGCCAAGGACTGGCTGAAGGTTAACGGCCTCGGCTGACGACTGACGGCTGGTCGGCAGGGCCGGCGGTCCGGCCTGCGGCAGGCGGTCGGCAGGTCGACCGGCAGGCGGGCGCGGCCCGCGGCGGCCCCGGAGGAGCTTCCTCCGGGGCCGCCGCGCTGTCGCTCCGGAGATCGCCCTCCGGCCTTCGGGGGACCTTCCCTTCCACGCCGCGAACATGACAGTCTGGGCGCCATGCGCACTCGTCTCCTCGCCGCCACCCTCACGGCACTCGCCGCGGTGAGCCTCGCTGCCTGCTCCAGCTCCGGATCGGGCTCAGGCTCGGGCTCGGACAAGGCCACCTCCGCGGCCGGCTCCCCCACCGCCGCCGCCTCGGCCGCCGCGCCGTCCGACGCCGCCACCACGCCCGCGGCCCCCGCGCCCGACTCGACCGCCCCCACGGCCGACGGCGCCACCGGCGCGCCCGCCCCCGACGGCGGCGCCTCGGGAGCCCCCGCACCGGCCAAGCCCGCGCCGCCCGCCGACGCCGGACTGCCCGCCAAGCCGGGCACCGACCTGACGGCCAAGCTGGTCTCCGCCCTGGACGCGATCGACCCGGCGATCGTCGACGGCAAGCCGGACCAGGCCGTGGACCGGGCGCGCAACCAGTGCCAGTCGATCTACCAGTTCCCCAAGGACAAGCAGAAGTTGACCGAGCTGGCCAACCAGCGCTTCACCTCGGCCGCACACCCGCAGGGTTTCGGACCGGACACCGCCGCGAAGATCAACGAAGCGCTGCTCGCCACGCTCTGCCCGCCGGGCCGCTGATCCGGACGGCGGCCCCGCCCGCTGCCCGTCGACCCGGGGGTCCGCATGTCCACGGATCCCCGACACCATGAACCGCCCGGCGTCCTGAGCGCCGGGCCGCCGTGGCCGCGCCCCCTCGCCGGGTGCGCGGCCACGGCTTTCTCGTTTCCGGCGCCTCCCGTCGCCATCGGCCTCCCGACCGCCCCGGGCCGCCAGAGCGCCCCCTTCCTTCGCACGGACCGTCCGCTGACGAACTGTTAGGTCTCTTGACAGACCAGTGGTCTAGTCCAAACATAAGCATGTCGATCCGACCGGGATGCACTGTGGGGGTGTGACCACCGGCGGCTGAGGCACTGCCCTGCCATGCACCGCTCCACCCCCGCCCCGTACGGCGCACGCGTCCACACGCCGCCCGCGTCCGCGCGATTCGGTGGGCCTTCGCACGCCCGAACTCCCGAGCTCACGCACGCACTCCCGATGTCCGACCCGGTCCCGGGATCACGGCCGACCCCACACGGCCGCCCCGCCAGGACCGGCCGCACCTCGCCAACGTCCTGTCCCACCACGTCTGTTGGAGGAATTCATGCGCCTTCGCCGAACAGTCCAGGCCGTGTTCACGGCCTGCGCCACGCTGGCAGCCTCGGCCGGCCTGGTCGCCGCCGGGACGAGCTCCGCCGAGGCCGCCACCCCGCTCCCCAGCCGGGTCTTCGCCCCCTACTTCGAGGCCTGGACCGGCCAGAGCCCAGCCCAGCTGGCCGCGCAGTCCGGCGCCAAGCACCTGACCATGGCGTTCCTCCAGACCGCCACCAAGGGCTCCTGCACGCCGTACTGGAACGGCGACTCCTCGATGCCGGTGTCCTCCGCCACCTTCGGCGCCGACATCGCGACCATCCGCGCCAACGGCGGGGACGTGATCCCGTCCTTCGGCGGCTACACCGCCGACAACACCGGCACCGAGCTGGCCGACAGCTGCACCGACGTCAACCAGATCGCGGCCGCCTTCGAGAACGTGATCACCACCTACGACGTCAGCCGGATCGACCTCGACATCGAGGACAACTCGCTGACCAACACCGCCGGGATCGACCGCCGCAACAAGGCGATCAAGATCGTGGAGGACTGGGCCGCCGCCAACGGCCGGACCATCCAGTTCTCCTACACGCTGCCCACCACCACCTCCGGGCTGGCCAGCAGCGGGCTCGCGGTACTGAAGAACGCGGTCAGCAACAACGCGCGGATCGATGTCGTCAACATGATGACCTTCGACTACTACGACAACGCCGCCCACGACATGGCGGCCGACACCCAGACCTCCGCGCAGGGCCTCTACAACCAGCTCGCCAAGCTCTACCCGTCCAAGACCCCGGCCCAGCTGTGGGGTTCGATCGGGATCACCGAGATGATCGGTGTCGACGACTTCGGCCCGGCCGAGACCTTCACCGTGGCCAACGCCACCACCGTGTACAACTGGGCCGTCTCCAAGGGCATCAACACGCTGTCGTTCTGGGCGCTCCAGCGCGACAACGGCGGCTGCCCGGGCACGGCCGGCAGTGACTCCTGCTCCGGGATCTCCCAGAACACCTGGGACTTCACCCACATCTTCGCGCCGTTCACCAGCGGCTCGACGGTGAACAACGACTTCTCGGTGTCGGTCAGCCCCAACTCGGCCACGGTCGCTGCCGGTTCGTCCACCTCGGCGACCGTCGCGACGGCCGTGACGGCGGGCTCGGCGCAGAGCGTCAACCTCACGGTCAGCGGCGCCCCGGCCGGCGTCACCGCCACCGTCACCCCTGGCAGCGTCACCGCCGGCAGCAGTGCCACGCTCAACATCAGCACCACCTCCTCGGTGGCGCCCGGGAGTTACCCGATCACCGTCACCGGCGCGGCGGCCTCCGGCAGCCACACGAGCACTTTCACCCTGATCGTCACCGGCACTCAGCCCGGCAACGACTTCTCGGTCGCGGTGAACCCGGCCTCCGGTACGGTCGCGGCCGGCTCGTCCACCTCCGCCACCATCGCGACGGCGGTCACCGCGGGCTCGGCGCAGAACCTCAACCTCACGATCACCACCGTTCCGGCCGCCGGCATCAACGCCACCGTCACCCCGGGCAGCGTCACCGCCGGCAACAGCGCCACGCTCAACATCTCCACCACCGCGGCCGCGAACCCGGGCTCCTACCCGCTGACCGTCACGGCCACCGGGGCCTCCGGCAGCCACAGCGCGACCTACACGCTGACCGTCACCGGGACCGGCCCGACGACCGGACTGGTCAACGGCGACCTGGAGAGCGGCAGCCTCGCCCCGTGGACCTGCCAGAGCGGCGGCGCCGTGGTCTCCACCCCGGTCCACTCCGGCAGCAAGGCGCTCCAGGCCGCGGCCACCGCCGCCCAGACCGGCGAGTGCTCGCAGACCGTCACGCTGAAGCCCAACACCAGCTACACCCTGAGCGGTTGGGTGCAGGGCAACTACGCCTACGTCGGCGTCAGCGGCGGTGCCACCGCCAGCGCCTGGGCCAACTCCGCCGGCTGGACCAAGCTGTCCGTCCCCTTCACCACCGGGGCCAACGGCACCGTCACCGTGTACCTGCACGGCTGGTACGGCCAGGGCAACGTGTACGGGGACGACTTCTCCATCGCCTGAGTCCGCTTCGGGTGGCGAGGACCACTGACGATTGACGGATGACGAACGACGGATGACAGCTGACAGATTTCAACATCTGTCAGCTGTCATCCGTTTCCCGTTGTCTGTTCGCTGTTTTCTGTTCGCCGTGTTCCGCTCGCCGTCAGCTGCCCGCCGTTCGCATCCGCTCCGGGCGGCACAGCGCCAGGTACGCCACCGTCGCCAGCACCCCACACACCAGGACCACCAGCGCCAGCAGCACCGCCGACGGCCGACCGCCGAGGCTGCTCAGCGGTGCGACCACCGCGCCGCACAGGAAGTTGCCCGTCCCGAGCAGCGCCGACGCCGTGCCCGCCACCTGCGGCTCGACCAGGCCGAGCGCCTGGGCGGCGGTGTTCGGCAGCAACACCCCCAGGCTGCCCATCATCACGAACAGCGGCGGACAGAAGCCGGCCAGTCCGAAGTCCCACACCGTCGTCAGCAGCACCAGCGCCACCCCGGCGGCGACCGCCGACGCGAGGCTGCCCAGCATCAGCGTCCGCTGCGTGAAGCGCGGCGCCAGCACCCGCCCGTTCAGCTGGGTCATCACCACGATCGCGAACGAGTTCAGCCCGAACAGCAGGCTGTAGGTCTGCGGCGAGACCTGGTACACGTTCTGGAGCACGGTCGACGACCCGCTGATGTAGCCGAACAGCGCCCCGAAGGCGAGGGAGCTGGTCAGCGCCAGCCCGAGGAACGGCAGGTTGCGCAGCAGCCGCCCCATCGTCCGCAGGGCCGCGCCCACCCCGCCGCGGTCCCGGGTCTCCGGCGGCAGCGTCTCGCGCAGCACGCCGAACGAGACCAGGGCGAGCAGCAGCCCGAGCGCCGTGAGCACGCCGAAGGTGCCGCGCCACGAGGTGAACCGCATCAGCTGTGCGCCGATGATCGGGGCGAGGATCGGCGCCAGACCCGATATCAGGGCGATCGAGGCGAGGAAGCGCAGCAGGGCGACGCCCTGGAAGCGGTCCCGGGAGACGGCGCGCCCGATCACCAGTCCGGCGGAGCCGGCCGCGCCCTGGACGAACCGGCCGGCGATCAGCACCGACAGGTTCGGCGCGAACACGCACACCAGGCTCGACAGGGTGTAGAGGACGAGCCCCGCGAGCAGCGGAGTGCGGCGCCCGAAGCGGTCGCTGAGCGGCCCGAAGAGCAGCTGCCCGGCGGCGACCCCGAGCATCGAGAAGGTCAGGGTGAGCTGGACGGCGGCCGGCTGGGCGACCAGGTCGTCGGCGATGGCGGGCAGGCCCGGCAGGTAGAGGTCGGTGGTGAGCGGGCCGAGCGCGGTGAGTCCGCCGAGGACCGCGATCACGGCCCAGCCGGGACGGGCCTGGCCGGTGACGGGTGCGGCGGCGGATGCGGGGGTGGGTGTGGTGGCGGCAGCGGTCGACGTGTCGTCGGTGGGGCCGACGGTCGGGCCGGGCATGGTGCTCCTTACGGACGGGTGACGTGGGGTTCGTTCGCGCTCCGTCCTATCGCAGCCCGGTCGGGTTCCGACAGCGGGGGTGCGCACTGTTCGGCCGTCGGCGTGCGTCGCGGGCGGACGTCCGCCACCGCCGCGGCCCGCACACGACGGCGGCCCGCCCGCACCGGAAGGTGCGGGCGGGCCGTTGCGTTCTCCGTGCCCCGGGGTGCGACGCGCCGCCCCGGCAGCCGGCCGCGGCGGTCGCGGCGCCTGGCGACCTGCTCGGCGGCCTCAGCGCCTGGCGACGTGCTCGGCGCGCAGCGCCGCCTGCATCGCCGCGCCGTCCTGCCACGCGTAGAGCTGGTTGCCGGTCAGCGCCACGTTGTAGTGCCCGCAGGTGCCGGTGGCCTTGGTCACGACGTTCTCGGGGAACCAGCCGGCCTTGAGCGCCTCCGGCACCGGGTGCGCGCTCTTGCCCGGCAGCCCGGTGCTGCAGCCGGCGGGCAGCCGGCCCTCCGGGAGGGTGGCGAACAGCAGGCGGTCGTCACCCCTGGTGGACATCATGTACTTCACCCCGGAGGCGTTGTCGGGGAGCCAGCTCGGCATCGACCGGCGATCGGCCTTGGCCTGGACGCCGGTCTCGTACGAGCCCTGCTGCTGGTGGTGTTCGTCGTACCAGTCGGACACTCGTGGGCCGATTGCCACGGCCGCCACGGCGACGGCCATGCCGGTGCCCGCGACTCCCATCGCGACCTTGCTCACGATGCTCTTCATGCCCGACTGCCCTCTCCGTGTCGTGACCGGTGCGGCTGTTGCCGCTCGTCTCCGCCGCCGACGGCCGCTCAGGGGGCACCGCCGGCCCGGTCGGCGTGCTCCGCCGTCCGGTGCAACCATCCTGGCCCGTCCGCACCCGTCGGTTCGTCACCACCAGGTCGCGATCCTGTCTCCGACCCACGGGGTACCGTCTCCACCTTCAGACGTACGCCCGTCGGCGGGGCCCCTGAGGTCTTCGGGTTCCGGGCCCCGATCGAGCCTCGCCGAAGCCCGGGGCCGCCGCAGCCCGACCTGCTGCACCCGGGGCACCGGCGGCGCCCCCGCGCGGCCGTCCGGGTCTCAGACCGACGCCGGCACCGGCCGGGCGACCGGGAACGGGCGGCCGTCGAGGGTCCAGTGCGGGTCGATCGGGCGCAGCAGCGAGGCGTACACCTGCGCGGCGACGTCCGGGTGGCGGATCTCGCCGGTGGGCGGGCCGGCCGGGATGTCGTGCCCGGCGCAGGCCACCCAGGCCGTCCGTTCCTCGGCCGTACGGCCGCCGTGGCCGCCGGCGTCCACATGCCCGTGGTCGGTGACGACGATGACCGTCCACTGTTCCTCGGCGTAGGTCTCCCGGCCGCGGACGGCGTCGAGGAGGCGGCCGAGGCGCTCGTCGGCGGTGCGCATGGACGCGCGGTACTCGTCGCCGCAGCCCAGGAAGTGGGCGGTCTCGTCGACGGCGCCGAGGTAGACGAAGGAGGCCTCCGGGTCGGCGGTGCCGAGGACGTGGACGGCCTCCCGGGTGACCTCCTCGTCCACCGCCTCCCAGGCCTCGGGGGCGTCCTCGGCGGGGGCTATGTACGAGAGCCGGCCGGGGGCGCGGAACAGCGGGCCGCCGGACTCGTTGATCATCAGAGGGTCCCAGCCGGCCGCGACGAAGGTACGGCGGCGGTCGCCCCGGGCGAGGCGGGTGGCGAAGTCGGGGAACACGTCGAGGCGGTTGCCGCCCAGGTGGTTGCCCCAGACTCCGTGCTTGGCGGGCTCGACCCCGGTCACGATGGTGGCCCAGCACGGCCCGGACATGGTGGGCGTGGTGTCCGCGACGGTGACCGGCACCAGGAACCCGGCCTCGGCGACCTCCCGCAGGCGCGGCATCGGCACCTGCTCCAGGTAGTCGTGGCGGACTCCGTCGATCCCGACGACGAGCACGCGGGGGCGGGGCCACTGGGCAGCGGACATGGGCGGTTCCTTTCGGTCGTGCGCACCCGGCCGCGCCCGCCGAGGGCGCCGCCGACCGCGCCATGCTCCACCGGCCGCCGTACCGGTCGGCGTCGCACCACCGAACACGGGGTGGCCACCAGGTGTCGGGAAGTCGCCATTCCGCTCTCGGCCGGTCCGCTCACGGCCGGTCGGCTCGCGTCGGTTGCCGTCAGCCGGTCGGTTCGCGGTCGGCTGCCCGTCGGCCGGTCGCCGACGGCCGGACGAAGCGGCGGTCGGCCGCGTCGAGTTCGGCGGCCGGTCCGGCGGCGCGCGGCACCACGCCGAGGCCCCGCTCCGGGTCCGCGGCGTAGCAGTGCGCGAGCCGGGGCAGGTTCGCCTCGACCACGGCCCGGTTCCCCGCCGGGTCGTACGGATCGGCGATCGGGCCGACGTCCAGGACGGCGGCGCTGGGCAGGGCGTCGGCGGCCTCGGCGAGCAGGACGGCGGTGGTGGTCCGCTGGGCCGAGGTGAGCAGGACGCGCTCCCCCGTGCCCAGGGCGTCGGCGGGCGACGTCACGGCTGCGGGCGGAACTCGTGGACGAGCTCGATGCGGCCGACGATGTGGCGGTTGAACTCCGCCAGCTCCTCGGCGGGCACCCAGAGTTCGAGGATCGTCCGGCCGCCCGCCTGCTGGACGGGGTAGCGGGCGAGGAAAGCGGTGTCGACCTTGAAGCGGGTGACGTAGCCGACGCCGGAGGCGGGGACGTTCCAGTCCCGGGCGATGCGGATCGCGTAGTCCTCGTTGAGGACGGGGTAGAAGATCGGCTGCTCGGGCAGGCGGGGCGGCCAGGCGCACCAGTCGGCGGCCTCGACCAGGGCCAGCTCCTCGGGGCCGGTGGGGCGCCAGAGGGTGGTGGTCGGGGGCGGCGTCGGGGCGAACCGGCTGGTCATGGCAGGGACGGTAGCCGGGCCGCGACGGGCCCGGCCACCGGTTTTCCCGGGCCGGCGCGGGGCCGCGGGGGACGGTCGAGGGAGAAGAGGGCGGGGGTGGGGCAGGGCCGTCAGCGGTAGGCGGACTCGCCGGTGATGGCCTCACCCAGGACCAGGGTGTGGATCTCGCTGGTGCCCTCGTAGGTGAGCACCGACTCCAGGTTGTTGGCGTGCCGCAGCACCGGGTACTCGGTGGTGATGCCGTTGGCCCCGAGGACGGTCCGGGCGCTGCGGGCGATCTCCAACGCGGTGCGGACGTTGTTGAGCTTGCCGAAGCTGACGTGCGGCGGGCGGGCCGCGCCCTGCTCCTTGAGCCGGCCGATCCGCAGGGCGACCAGGTACGCCTTCTCGACCTCCAGCATCATCTCGACGAGCTTCTGCTGGGTCAGCTGGAAACCCGCGATCGGGCGGTCGAACTGGATCCGGGTCTTGGCGTAGTCCAGGGCGGCGGTGTAGCAGTCGCGGGCGGCACCGACGGTGCCCCAGAGGATGCCGTAGCGGGCCTCGTTGAGGGAGGAGAGCGGTCCGCGCAGGCCGACCACCCCCGGCAGCACGGCGTCAGCGGGCAGCACCACCTCGTCGAAGGCCAGCTCGCTGGTGACAGAGGCGCGCAGCGAGAGCTTGCCGTGCACGTCGGTGGCGGTCAGACCGCGGGTGCCGCGCTCGACCAGGAAGCCGCGCACGCCCTCCTCGGTCTGCGCCCACACCACGGCGACGTCGGCGATGCTGCCGTTGGTGATCCACATCTTGCTGCCGGACAGCACCCAGTCGCCGCCCCCGCCGCCCTTGCGCACCGCCCGGGTACGCATGTTGGCCGGATCCGAGCCGAAGTCCGGTTCGGTCAGGCCGAAGCAGCCGATGAGTTCGCCGGCGGCCATGCCGGGCAGCCAGCGCTGCTTCTGCTCCTCGGAGCCGAAGGCGTGGATGGAGCGCATGGCCAGCGAGCCCTGGACGGAGACGAAGCTGCGCAGCCCGGAGTCGGCCGCCTCCAGTTCCATGCAGGCCACCCCGTACGCCACCGCGTCGGCGCCCGCGCAGCCGTAGCCGTCGAGGTGCATGCCGAGCACGCCCAGGGCGCCGAGCTCGGGGGCGAGTTCGCGGGCCGGGAAGACCCCGCGTTCGAACCAGTCGCCGATGTGCGGGCGGATGCGCTCCTCGGTGAACCGGCGGACGGTGTCACGGATCAGCCGCTCCTCGTCGGAGAGCAGGTCTCCGACGGCGAGCAGGTCGGACGGGTCGATCCGGGTCGGCTTCGTCATCGAAGCTCCTTGTACTCTCGGCGGAATACCGGCGAGTATCGCGCACCCGGCCGGGCTGTGGGCGGGCGCGAACGAGTGAGGATGGCGACATGTCCGACGACGCGTACGTGGTCAGCGAGCTGACGGCCGGGGAGCTGGACGACTCGGCCGAGGAACTCGCCGCACTGCTGGTGGAGACGGTGCGCGCGGGCGCCTCGGTCGGGTTCCTCGCCCCGCTCGCGCCCGAGGAGGCCGCGGCGTGGTGGCGGGCGCTCGGCCCGGACGTCGCGGCCGGGCGCCTGGTGCTGTGGACCGCGCGGACCAGGGTCGGCGGGCGGCTCGCCGGCACGGTGCAGCTGCGGCCGGCCACCGCCGCGAACGGCCGGCACCGGGGCGAGGTGGCCAAGCTGATGGTGGACCCGGCCGACCGGGGGCAGCGGCTGGCCGGGCGGCTGCTGGCGGCCCTGGAGGCGCGGGCGGTGGCGCTGGGCATCCGGCTGCTGGTGCTGGACACCGAGACCGGCAGCCCGGCCGAGCGGCTGTACGAGGGGGCGGGTTGGAGCCGGGTCGGTTCGGTGCCGGACTTCGCGGCCGACCCGGCGGGTACGCTCCGGCCGACCACCATCTTCTTCAAGTCGCCGACGGGCCGGGCCGCGGTGACGGGCCGACGCGCTGACGGGCCGACGCGCTGACGGGCCGAGCGGCCGAGCGGCCGAAGCAGCGGCCGGCGGGGGCACAACGGATCGGATGGGGACGGAGCGGGGGCAGGGCATGGCACGTTGGGCGCTGGTCGTGGAGGAGACGGTCGGCAGCGGGCACGACCGGACCTGGGGCAGCAAGGTGCTGGCCGAGGTCGAGGGCAGCCGGGAGGATGCCGTCGAGGAGCTGAAGCGACTCGTCCCCTCCTACACGCCGCAGCACCCGTTCAACAGTCGGCGGCGGACGCTGCTCCGTGACGGGGACACCTACCTGCTGATCTCGCAGGGGAGCATGCGCGACTACCACTGCGTGTTCAAGGTGTGGGAGCTGCTCTGGGACAGCAAGCGGCCGGAGGTCCAGGCGGAGCGCCTGGCCGAGGGCGCCGGGGAGGAGCAGTGACCGGTGGCCGATGACTGGCGCACGGATGAGAGTGGACGGACGGCGGCCGACAGATGACGGCCGACAGATGTCAGCTGACAGATTTCAAACTCTGTCAGCTGACATCTGTCATCCGCCCGCCGTCATCCCACCCCGCACAGCCGCAGCACCGCTGTCGTCGCCGCACCCGCGACGACCACCGCCGGGAACGGCGCCCGGCGCAGCGCGAGCACCCCCGCGACCAGTACGCCTGCCGGTCGAGCCCATCCCGCGAAGCCGTGCCCCTGGGTCAGCGCACCGGTCGCGACCAGGGCCACCAGCAGCACCGCCGCCGCGACCGCCAGCAGGTGCCGCAGTCGCTCCGAGAGGGCGAGTCGGCCGGCGAGCAGCGGCCCGGCCAGCCGGTAGGCGTACGTTCCGGCCGCCAGCAGCAGGATCGCGTACAGCGGCATCATCGGACCGCCTCCTTCTTCCCGTTCACCGCGCCCGCGTCGTCCGCCGCCTTCCGGTCCGCCTTTCCTGCGGCCGGCCGTCCAGCGAACAGCAGTCCGACGAGGGCCAGCAACACCGGCAGCCCGGCCGGGACGAACGGCGTTGCCGCCACCGCGACCACCGCGCCCACCAGCGCTGCCGTACGGGTGCGGCGGTCCGCGAGCGAGGGCAGGACGAGCGCGAGCAGCACCGCAGGGAAGGCCGCGTCCAGGCCGAGTGCGTCCGTGTCGCCGATCAGCCCACCCGCGAGCGCTCCGAGCAGCACCGAGATGTTCCAGACCACGAACAGCGCGATCCCGCAGAGCCAGTAGACGGCCCGGCGCCGACGCGGTTCGTCCTGCTGCAGGGCGAAGGCGGCGGTCTCGTCGGTGAGCAGCTGCGCGCCCAGCAGGCGTCGCCACCGCGGGCCGTCGAGCACGTCGGCCACGGTGAAGCCGAAGGGCAGCAGCCGGGCGTTGAGGACCAGTCCGGTGGCGACCGCGGCGAGGGCGCCGCCGCCGGAGAGCACCACGCCGACCGCCGCGAACTGGGAGCCACCGGCGAACACCAGGACGGAGAGGGCGACGGGCACCCAGAGGGGCAGGCCGCCGGAGACGCTGATCGCGCCGAAGGAGGCGCCGACGAGGGCGTCGGCCAGACAGACCAGAGCGACGTCCCGAAGGGTGGCACGCTCCAATGTTCGGATTAGCGAACGCATGTTCATTAGAGTGAACCGCACCGGCGCCGTTCGTCAAGGCGAACAGGTAGACCGATCGGGCGAACGATGGTCGACTTGGCCGACCGTGGCAGCATGAACGGCGGCATCAGCCGCACCGGCAGCCGTGGAAGGGGCCAGGAGGAAGCGTGAGTGGCGAGCATGAGTGACCAGACCACCCCGGCCACGAGCCCCGGCGGGGCCGGCGGCACTGGCGGCACTGGCGGCCCCGGCGGGCCCGGCGGCGTCGGCGGGCCCGGCGGCGTCGGCGGCGTCGAGCTGATCGGCCAGATCGCCGCCTCGATCCGGCGAGAGCGCGAGCGCAGCGGCCTGTCGATGGCCGAGCTGGCCCGGCGCGCGGGCATCGCCAAGTCCACGCTGTCCCAGCTGGAGTCGGGCTCGGGCAACCCCAGCGTGGAGACGCTGTGGGCGCTCGGGGTCGCGCTGAACGTGCCGTTCAGCCGGCTTGTCGACCCGCCGCGCCCGGCCGTCAAGGTGATCCGGGCCGGCGAGGGCCCGGTGACCCACTCCGAGCGCGCCGACTACGCCGCCACCGTGCTCTCCTCCTGCCCGCCCAACGCCCGGCGCGACATCTACCGGATCGAGGCCCAGCCGGGCGAGACCAGGGCTTCCGACCCGCACATGCCCGGCACCGTCGAGCACGTGATGATCGGTGCCGGGCGGGCGCTGGTCGGGCCGACCGAGGCGCCGGTCGAGCTGGGCCCGGGCGACTACGTGAGCTACCCGGGCGACGCTCCGCACGTGTTCCGCGCACTGTCTCCCGACACCCTCGCGGTGATCGTCATGGAACACATCTGACACACCTGACTCACCGTCAATACCCGAGGTGACGCGAGAGGCTACTTCAACAGGCCGTCCAGGAAGGGGTTTCCGAACACCCGGTGCGGGTCGTGGCGGTCCAGCACGGCGACCGCCTCGTCCCAGCCCGGCCCGCCGCCCGCCCGCAGGCTGTCGGGGATGACCCGGCCGAGCAGGTCGGGATCGGACCAGGCGGCTTCGTCGGTGTACGCCCAGCCCTTGGACCACTCGACCCGCAGGCCCGCCCTGGTCCCGTCGAAGGTGCGCAGCAGCCACTGCTCCAACTCCCGGGCGAAGCGCTCCAGTCCGGGCGTGCCGGGGAAGGCCAGGACGTCCAGCCAGATCGCCGTGTCCCAGTCGGGCCGGTCGGCGCGCGGGCGCAGCGCGGACAGCAGCGGGGGCCGGGCGCCGGGGGCACCGGAGGAGGCCGGGTCGTCCAGGCCGGTGACCCTGATCTCCACCGCGCCGTTCACCGGGAACTCGCCTCGGGCCTGGTAGGTGGCGAGCAACTCCCGGTAGTGGGCGGCGAATTCGCTGACCGCCCACTGGATGTCGGCGCGCTTGAGGTGGATCGCGTAACCGTTGGCGGTGACCCGCAGGGTGGTCGGGCGGACGTACTGGAGCAGGGTGCGCGAGGGGCCCCAGAGGTCGGAGCGCAGTCCGCCCGCGAGCAGGTGGGTGAGCACCTCGCCGCTCAGCAGCCGGCGCAGCAGGTCACCGGAGAGCAGGACATCCGTGATGTCGCCCGTGAGCGCCACCTTCGCGACCAGGTACTGGAGTTGGCCGAACAGCGGGGCCGAGGCCCAGGCGCCGGTGACGATCTCGCCGGCGAGCCGGGCGACCGGCTCCGGAACGCTGTCCGAGAAGGGGTAGTTGTACGGGTGGTCGACGGCCAACGAGGCCAGCGGCTTCGTCGGGGTGACGGTCCAGGTCTTGAGCCACGGGTACTCGGTGTAGGCGAACCAGATCGCCTCGACCCGTCCGTCGCGTTCCACGAAGTCGGCGAGGGTGCGCGGGCCTCCCCCGGTACCGAGGACTCCGCCCAGCACGCCGCCGACGACCCCGCCGAGCACACCCCCGAGCCCACCGCCCTCGCCGCTCCCGGCTCCGGCTCCGGCCCCGGCGCCGGCTCCCGTTCCGGCGACCGGGCGGGCGAAGAGCTCGCTCGCCGGGATGTCGAGCCGGCTGACGCAGCGCAGCGGCCGGTCGGCGCCGGCCCGCAGCACCACCTCGGTGAGGAAGGCGCGGCCCAGGTGCACCAGGAAGGCGGCGCTGTCGGCCTCGGAGCGGTCGAAGGTGCGCAACGTGTAACGGCCGGTGGCCGGGTCGAGGACGACGGCGGTGAGCCGGACGACCTGGTTGCTGACCGAGCCGTAGCCGTGGCCCTGAGGCCGTACTTCCCCGGCGGCCGGGACGGCGGTGCCGTGGCCACCGATGGCGAGCACGCCTCCGACGGTGATCTCGCCGGGGGCCGGGCAGGCGGTCAGGCCGAGGCCGCGGTCGGCCAGGTGGGCGAGCAGTGCTTCCATGGTGGCGCCGGTCTGCACCCGAACGGTGTCGGCCGAGTCGGCACTGATGGCGGTCAGGTACCGGCTGGTGTCGACGAGCAGGACCCGGGCGCTCTCCTGGGTCCCGGCGGCGACGGTGAGCGGCGCCCAGGTGTGCCGGTAGCCGGAGGCGCGCAGCCGCCAGCCGTTGGCGTGCGCCCAGTCGGCCAGCGCCGGGACCTCCTCGGGGGTGCGGGGCGCGCAGGTCCACAGCTGGTCGGTGCGGATCTCGCCGGACCAGTTCTGGAAGACCCGCTGGTAGAGCTCGGTGCCGGCGGGCAGTCCGGGCGGTACGGGCGCGGCCGCCTCGGCACTGTCGGGTCCGACGGTGCCGCGCAGCAGCCACGCCGCGCCGCCGAGCGCCGCCGACGCACCCAGCAGCTGCCGACGGGTGAGGCCCCCGGGGGTGCTCGTCGGGGGCCTCACCGGTACGTCCGTCCGGGCGTTCATCGGGACCATTCCGTCCGGTTTCGCCCCGCCGCCCGTTCCGCCCGTCGGGCCGTGTCCTGTGGTCATCCGCGTCTCCGCCCCCTCGTGCTGGTCCCCCGGGCCGAGCTGCGGCGATCGGGTCCGGCCGGAGTCCGCCCGGCCCGGTTGGGAGCGTATGAAGGGGCGCGCGGCAGTTTGAAGCGCCTGACCGGGATCTCACTCCTTCGAGTGAGATCGGCCCGATCGACCCCGGGAGACCCGTTCCACCTGCCCCCGCTCCTCGCCCGGACCCGGTTGCCCGCCCGCTCGGCCGGCGCATAGGTTGATCACGATCACCCCGCCCGCCCGCCGGAGGCTCCGCCATGCCCTCGTCCGCGAACTCTTCCGTGCCCACGCGTCCCGAGCCCGCGCGCCCCCAACCCGCGCGTCCCGAGCCCGGAGCACTGACCGTCCCCGGAGCGCTGACCGTCGCCGTCGCCCAGCCCCTCTGCGCCGCCGCCGGCCGTCCGGACACCGTGTCCGAGAACGTCGCCCGGCACGCCGAGGCGGTGCGCGAGGCGGGCACCCGGCTGGTGGTGTTCCCCGAGCTGTCGCTGACGGGCTACGACCTGGCCGCACCGGCCGTCGACCCGGCGGACGCCCGGCTCGCGCCGCTGGTGGCGGCGTGCGCCGCGACCGGCGCCGTCGCCCTGGTCGGGGCGCCGGTCCTCGAGGCCGACGGGCGCGAGTCCATCGCCACGCTGGCGGTCACCGGGGAGGGCGCCGAGGTCGTCTACCGGAAGACGCGCCTGCACGGTGCCGAGGTGGAGCGCTTCGCCCCCGGCGAGAAGCCCGTCGTCCTGGAGCTGGACGGCCTGCGGCTCGGCCTCGCCGTCTGCGCGGACGCCGCCGACCCGGCGCACGCCGAGGAGACCGCCGCGCTCGGCATCGACGCCTACGTCGCCTCCACCCTCTACGGGCCCGGCGCCGCCCAGGCCGAGCGCCGGGACGGCCACTTCCGCGACCGGGCCGCCGCCCACGGGGTGTGGTGCGTGCTCGCGACCTGTGCCGGGGCCACCGGCGAGTACCCGGACAGCTCGGGCGGCTCCGGTGTCTGGGCCCCGGGCGGGGGCCTCGTCGTCCAGGCCGGCAGTGCCCCGGGCGAGCTGGTCCGCGCCGAGCTGCCCCGGCGGTAGGCCCGGGCGGTAGGCCTCGGGGGCAGGCCCCTCGTCGACCTGTTCCCCGGCGGCCGGCTGGCCGGAACCGAGTCCCCCGAGCGGAAGAACCCGGCCCGAGCGGAAATACCCGGGCCCCGCGCGCGGCTGTGGTGAGCGAAGATCCGTTCCGGGCCGCTCCGGCCCGTACAGGAGGTGCAGCGCGCGATGAGTGGCGAGCAGGCGAAGCCGCAGGAGTACCGGATCGAGCACGACTCGATGGGCGAGGTCCGGGTGCCGGCCGACGCGAAGTGGCAGGCGCAGACGCAGCGGGCGGTGGAGAACTTCCCGGTGTCCGGTCAGCGGCTGGAGCGGGCGCACATCGCCGCGCTGGCCCGGATCAAGGCCGCCGCGGCCCGGGTGAACGCCCGGCTCGGGGTGCTGGACGAGGAGACGGCGGAGGCGATCGCGGGGGCCGCCGAGGAGGTCGCGGAGGGGCACTGGGACGACCAGTTCCCGGTGGACGTGTTCCAGACCGGCTCGGGCACCTCCTCCAACATGAACACCAACGAGGTGATCGCCACCCTGGCCGGGGAGCGGCTGGGCCGGCCGGTCCACCCGAACGACCACGTCAACGCCAGCCAGTCGTCCAACGACGTCTTCCCGTCCTCGATCCACATCGCCGCGACCGCCGCCGTCACCCACGACCTGGTCCCGGCACTGGAGCACCTCGCGGAGGCGCTGGAGCGCAAGGCCACCGAGTTCGCCGGGGTGGTCAAGTCGGGCCGCACGCACCTGATGGACGCCACGCCCGTCACGCTCGGCCAGGAGTTCGGCGGCTACGCGGCGCAGGTGCGGAACGGGCGGGAGCGGCTGCTGGCCTCCCTCCCCCGGGTGGCCGAACTCCCGCTCGGTGGAACGGCAGTGGGCACCGGCATCAACACCCCGCCCGGCTTCCCGGCGGCCGTCATCGCGGAGGTCGCGCGCGCCACCGGCCTGCCGCTGACCGAGGCGCGCAACCACTTCGAGGCGCAGGGCGCGCGGGACGCCCTGGTCGAGCTGAGCGGTCAACTGCGCACGGTGGCGGTCGGGTTCACGAAGATCGCGAACGATCTGCGGTGGATGGGCTCCGGTCCGCGCACCGGGCTCGGCGAGATCAACCTGCCGGACCTCCAGCCGGGTTCGTCGATCATGCCGGGCAAGGTGAACCCGGTGCTGCCCGAGGTGGTGCTGATGGTCGCCGCCCAGGTGGTGGGCAACGACGCGACGGTCACACTGGCGGGTGCCAGCGGCAACTTCGAGCTGAACGTGATGCTCCCGGTGATCGCCCGCAACGTGCTGGAGTCGGTGCGGCTGCTCGCCAACAGCGCCCGGCTGCTGGCCGACCGGACGGTGGACGGCGTCACCGCCAACGTCGAACGGGCCCGGGAGTACGCGGAGTCCTCGCCCTCGGTGGTGACCCCGCTGAACCGCTACATCGGGTACGAGGAGGCGGCGAAGGTCGCCAAGCAGGCGCTGGCCGAGCGCAAGACGATCCGTCAGGTGGTGCTGGAGCGCGGCTACGTCGACCAGGGCAGGCTCACCGGGGAGCAGCTGGACGAGGCCCTGGACGTCCTGCGGATGACGCACCCGTAACGGGGGCCGGACCACGCCGGCGCCCGGGGCGCGCGCGGGGGCGTACGCCGGGGCGCGGCCGACGTCCCGGCAGGCGTGTGCGCCACCGTCCCGGCAGGCGTGTCGGGACGCACGCCGGGGCGCGGCGGGCGGTTGGGCCCTCCGCGCCCCGGTCATGGGCTGTGGGGAAGATCAGCCCTTGGCGCGGCCGGCCCGGCCGCGCCGCATCGATGCTCCGTTCGACGTCATGGTCGCCATCGAGATCGCCGCGAGGCCGAGCAGGAACATCACGGCGCCTACGATGATGCAGGTCACGATGTTCTTGCCGTGCGCGACGGACCCGGAGACGAGCCACGGGGAGATGATCGTCCAGACACCGAGCGCGGCGGCCGCCCAGGCCCGCGCGTGGGTGCGTTCGTAGGCCGATCCGTAGCCGGCCATGAGGGCCGTGTAGGCCAGACCCACGATCAGGCAGGTCACGGTCAGGGTGTTGTACGCGGTGAAGCCGACGATCCATGGCGATGCTGCCAGGAAGAGACCGGCCAGGACGGCCAGGGCTTCGATGCCCTGGGCACGGGGGGTCGAAGTGACCCGCTCGTAGCGTTCGCGGAGTTCGACGATGTCCGGATGGTGCTCCATGCCCGTCGTCGGGATATGGGTTGCCACCGATACCACCTCCTGTGGTCGGAACCGGTAAGGCGCTTGCCCCGTACCCATTCTGGCCCTTATCCACCGTTTTGCACCCGATGGCCGGGAATGGTGGATAACCATCCGATCACGCCGGTGACCTGCGTCTCAACCGCCCGGGCCGCCATTGCCTATGCAACTCGTTGCATAGCAGGATGCGGGCCATGGCACTGGAGCACGCGATCCTCGTCTCGCTGCTGGAGCAGCCCGGCTCCGGCTACGAGCTGGCCCGGCGCTTCGACCGCTCGATCGGACGCTTCTGGACCGCCACCCACCAGCAGATCTACCGGGTGCTGCGGCGGATGGAGGCGGACGGCTGGGTGGCCGCGCAGGAGGTCCCCCAGGACGGGCGCCCGGACAAGAAGGTCTACTCGGCGGCCGAGGCCGGACGCGCCGCACTGGCCGGCTGGCTGCGCGAGCCCGTCGAGCCGGAGACCGTCCGGCACGAGCTCGCGGTCAAGATCCGGGCCGCCGCCTTCGACGACCCGGCCGCGCTGGTCTCCGAGGTCGAACGGCACCGCGAGAGCCACGCCGCCCTGCTCGCCCGCTACCTGCACGGCGAGCAGCGGGACTTCCCCGACACCACCGCGCTCGACGCCCGCGAGCAGCTCCAGCACGTGGTGCTGCGCGGCGGCATCGAGTACGAGCGGATGACTCTCGCCTGGCTCGACGACGTGCTCGCCACCCTACGCCGCCTCGCCACCGACCGGCCTGACCAACCGGCCTGACCAACCGGCCTGGCCGGCGGTCCGACCGGCAGTCAGGCCAGCAGTCAGGCTGGCCAGCAGGCCGGCTCGCCGCCCATTTCGCACCCTCGACCTCTCACACCCTCGACCCCCGGGAGCCCCTCGATGCTCTTCAACCCGCGAAGCTACGACCCCGTACAGTTCGACGAGCCGACCCGCCGACTGCTGCGCGCGACGGTGGACTGGTTCGAGTCCCGCGGCAAGAAGGCGCTGATCGACACCTACATCGACCGCAGCTGGTACGCGGACTTCCTGGACTTCGCCGCGAAGGAGGGCCTGTTCGCGGAGTTCCTGACCCCCGCCGCGGCCGACTCCGACAAGCGCTGGGACACCGCGCGGATCGCCGAGCTCAACGAGATCCTCGGCTTCTACGGCCTCGGCTACTGGTACACCTGGCAGGTCACCATCCTGGGCCTCGGCCCGGTCTGGCAGAGCGAGAACGAGGCCGTCCGCGCCCGCGCCGCCAAGCTCCTCGCCGACGGCCACGTGATGGCCTTCGGCCTCTCCGAGCGCACCCACGGCGCCGACATCTACTCCACCGACATGATCCTCACCCCGGACGGCGAGGGCGGCTTCACCGCGAGCGGCTCCAAGTACTACATCGGCAACGGCAACGTGGCCGGCCTGGTCTCGGTGTTCGGCCGCCGCTCGGACGTCGAGGGCCCGGAGGGCTACGTCTTCTTCGCCGCCGACAGCCGCCACGACGCGTACCACCTGGTCAAGAACGTGGTGAACGCGCAGATGTACGTCAGCGAGTTCCGCCTGGAGGACTACCCGGTGCGCGCCGAGGACGTGCTGCACACCGGCCAGGCCGCCTTCGACGCCGCGCTGAACACCGTCAACGTCGGCAAGTTCAACCTCTGCACCGCCTCGGTCGGCATCTGCGAGCACGCGATGTACGAGGCCGTCACGCACGCCCACAACCGGGTGCTGTACGGCCGGCGGGTCACCGACTTCCCGCACGTCAAGCGGGAGTTGACCGACGCGTACGTCCGCCTGGCGGCAATGAAGCTGTTCAGCGCGCGGGCCGTGGACTACTTCCGCAGCGCCTCCCCCGAGGACCGCCGCTACCTGCTGTTCAACCCGATGACCAAGATGAAGGTCACCACCGAGGGCGAGAAGGTCATCGACCTGATGTGGGACGTCATCGCGGCCAAGGGCTTCGAGGCGGACACCTACTTCGACAAGGCCGCGAAGGACATCCGCGGCCTGCCGAAGCTGGAGGGCACCGTCCACGTCAACCTGGCGCTGATCCTCAAGTTCATGGGCAACTACCTGTTCGCGCCCGCCGACTACGCCCCCGTGCCGACCCGCCTGGACGCCGCCGACGACGCCTTCCTGTTCCGGCAGGGGCCCGCCCGCGGCCTCGGCGCGATCCGGTTCCACGACTGGCGCGCCGCCTACGACCGCCACGCCGAGCTGCCCAACGTCGCCCGCTTCCGCGAACAGGCCGACGGCTTCTGCGAGTTGCTGCTTGAGAACGCGCCGAGCAAGGAGCAGCAGGCGGACCTGGACTTCCTGCTGGAGATCGGCCAGCTGTTCGCGCTGATCGTCTACGGACAGCTGGTGCTGGAGCAGGCCGAGCTGACCGGCCTGGACGCGGACGTCCTGGACCGGATCTTCGACGCGCTGGTCCGCGACTTCTCCGCGCACGCCACCGAGCTGCACGGCAAGGCCTCCGCCACCGAGGAGCAGGCTGCCTGGGCTCTGGCGAACGTGCGCCGCCCGGTCGCCGACCCGGCGCGGGACGCGCGGGTGTGGGCGCGGGTGGAGGCGCTCTCCGGCGCGTACGAGATGCAGCCGTAGGGCCGCGCGGCAGGACCCCGGGGGTGCCGGTCGGCGGGCCGGCACCCCCGGTTCATCCCTCCGGGGAGGGCCGGCACCCCCCGGTTCACCTCTCCGGGGAGGACCGGCCGTCCCCGAGGCCCATGTCGCGGGCCCGGGCGACCGCCTCGGCGCGTGTCGCGACGTGCAGCTTCTCGAAGATGTGGGTGATGTGGTTGCGGACGGTCTTCTCGGCGACCACCAGCTCCCGGGCGATCCGCCGGTTGTCCAGTCCGCGCGCGACCAGGTCCAGCACCTCGGCCTCGCGGGCGGTGAGCTCGGGAAAGAGCTGTCCCGCCTCGCGCATCCTCGCCCCGGCCAGCAGGGCGGTGATCCGCCCGGCCACCTCGCCGCCGAACACCGCGCCGCCCGCCGCGACCGTCCGCACCGCGTGCAGCACCTCCTCCCGGCCCGCGCCCTTGACCAGGTAGCCGCGCGCGCCCGCCTGGAGGGCGCCGAGCAGGTTCCCGTCGTCGTCCGACATGGTCAGCATCAGCACCGGCGGCGGGGCTTCCTGGGTGGCGAGCTGCCGGACGGCCTCCAGTCCGGAGCCGTCGGGCAGCGAGAGGTCCATGATCACCACGGTCGGGCGGTGCCGGGCGACCGCCCGCGGGACGTCGGCGACCCGCTCGGCCTCGGCGACGACCGAGATGTCGTCCGTGCTCTCCAGGGCCGCCCGGAGGCCCTCCCGGAAGAGGGGGTGGTCATCGACGATCAGTACACGGACGGCCCTTTCCGTGCTGGGGTCCGGAGGTTCCACTGGCTGCTCCTCATCCACGCGGGCGACACTATCAGCGGCGATAGCATGACTTTCCGTGACATGCTGGTGAACCCCTCGGCGTGTCGGCCCGCCTGCGCCAGGATCCGAGACCGGTGCCTCAGGCACCCGGGACACCGGGCCGCCGAGGCTTGGGTCCCCGGGACCGGTGCCCTGTCGACCGAGCCCGTCCAAGAGGTGATGCCATGGCCACGGCGATCTCTCATCCGCACCGCACGCGGGCCGAGCGGCAACTGACCGCCGCCGCGGTCGTCACGGCGGTCTGCTTCATCGTCGCGACGCTGTGGATCTGCTACGTGCTCGTGCACCTGGGCGATCCGGGCGTGTCCGTCCCCCGGGACGCACTCCTCAACCTGCTCGCCATCCTTCCGGCCGCCGCCTCGGGCATGCTGCTGCATGCCCACCGCCCCGGCAGCCCGCTCGGCTGGGTCTTCCTGATGTGGGCCTTGAGCTTCGTCCTGACCCTCGCCCCGACCGCACCGGCCTGGGTCGAGGTCACTGCCCCCGGCCTCATCGGCGCCATCCTGGTCGTCGAGGTGATCGGCCTTGCGGTCAGCTCGACGATCATCTACGCGCTACCGCTATGGCTACCGAACGGTCGGCTGACGACCCGACGATGGTGGTGGTACATCGCGGCCGTCTCGCTGTACACGGTTCCGGCCGCGGCTGCGCTGCTCGACCGTCCGCATTCCTTCGGACGGCCGAATCCGCTGGCGGGCACCCCTCCGGCACGCTTCTTCAGCACCGTCGCCGGCACCTGGGCCGACCACGACCGGCTGATCAACGACTGCCTCCTCGGGTTCCTGGCGGTCGTCCTGTTGACTCGAATGCTGCGATCCCGCAGCCGGGGCAGCGACGCGGAAGTGACTCGCAGGCGCCGGTTCCGGGTGCTGGCGATGCTCGGAACGTATTCGCTCTTCGCTGCGACCGAGGCCCTGTACGCCCGGCTGTCGAGTGTGCACTTCTGGCTCACCTATGTGCTCTACGCCGTCGCGGGTCTGGTTTGGGCCGTCGTGGGTTTCCTGGTCGTGCAGCATCACGGCTGGCGGCTCGACAGAGCGGCCCGCAATGTCCTGATCGGGCTGTTGCTGGGCACAGGCGTCACCGGGCTGTTCGTGGTGGCCGCCGCCGTGCTGTCCAACTGGCTGGTCCCTGGCCACGGCGCGGCAGCCCTGGTGTTGATCGCCCTGGTGTACGCGCTCGGCGCGGCACTGCCCCGTGCGGCGCGGGGAGCCGTCGCCCTGGTCGACCGGCTGTACTTCGGCAAGCGCGCACAGCCGTACCAGGTGTTGCGCACGCTCGCCGGGAGGTTGCGGCAGGTCGTCGATCCGGAGCACATTCCGGAGACACTGTGCTCAACGGTCGCCGAGGAACTACGACTGCCCGGAGTCGCCCTCTCCGTCATCACCCAGTCCGGGCACCGCACCCTGGCCACGACCGGAAGACTGGGCGGACTCAGCCAGGACTTCCTGCTGTTCCATAACGGGATGAAGATCGGCACATTGACCGTGGGCCTGCGCTCCGGCGAGCAGCGACTGGACGCCAGCGACGTCGACATCCTGCGTTCGCTCGCCGACCAGGCCTCACCGGCAGTCGCCTCGCTTCGGCTCCAGGAGGACCTTCGAGCCAGCCGGGAACAGATCGTCTCCGCGCGGGAGGAGGAACGGCGGTGGCTGAGGCGCGACATCCATGACGGGCTCGGGCCGGCCCTGGCCGGACTGCGACTGCAGGTGGACAATGCGGGCTCGGAGGCCGACGGCAGGCTCGCGGGCACCCTGCACAAGGTGTCGGACGGCCTGGGGCTGGCGATCAAGGAGGTCCGCCGGATCACCGACCGGCTCGGGCCCGCGCCGGTCTGCGAGTTCGGTCTGACGCGAGCGGTACGCCGACTCGCGGAGACCTTCAGCGGGACCGGGCTGACCGTGACGGTGGAGCTGTCATCGGATCCACTACCGGACCTGCCGGCGGTAGTGGAGAACACGGCGTACCGCATCACGGCAGAGGCGCTCAACAACGTGTTGCGGCATGCCCGAGCTCGAACAGCGCGTGTGACGCTGCGGGTGGACGCGGAGGAACTGACACTGATCGTGCATGACGACGGCGTGGGGTACCAGGCCGACCAGCGTCTGCGAACGGGTGGCGGCGGAGTCGGAATGCGGTCGATGGCGGAACGGGCGGCGGAGGTCGGCGGCCGGTGCACCATCCGGTCGCTGCCGGATGACGGGGGAACCCAGGTGGTGGCCGTACTGCCGCGCTCTCCGATGACCAGGAACAGTTGAATGACGGATGACGGATGACGGGCGGATGACAGATTTCAAAATCTGTCATCCGTCATCTGTCATCCGTCATCTGTCATCCGTCTCGACGACTTGCAGGTCGCCCTGTTCTCTCAACTCTGCGGATCGACCTGCCCCAGGCGCGTGGGCCCGTCCTCCCGCTCCGGCGCCGCTCCGGCGCCGGGGGCGCCGACGCGGCCGAGAACGGCGGTGACCGGTCCGCGCCGCCCGGCCCGCAGGCCGTACCGCTCGCCCGCCCTGGCGTAGACCAGGTCGCCGGGGATCAGCGGTACTTCACCGAGTTCGCCGAGGAAGACGGCGGCCCCGGAGAGGAGCAGCAGGAAGGTGTCGGCCGAGCGGTCCGTGTACGGGCCGCAGGTGGTGCCCGGGGCGAGGCGGACGGTGCCCACGTCGACCTGGCGCCAGTTCCGGGCGGGCGCCGAGTCCGATCGCTGGGTCGGGATGGCGGCCCTGGCGGGGTTGGGGCGGACGGTGAGCACGGCGGTCGGTGTGCCGCGGACGGCGGTGAGCCGGTAGGAGGTGCCGGGCCGGTGGTGCAGGGCCTCGCCCGGGGAGAGGATCCGGCCGGCCGCGAACAGCCGGCCGGAGAGCACCACGGTCACCGACTCGACGGACTTGTACGGGAGTTGTTCGACCCGGACGCCCGGCGGCAGCGCCTCGACAGTGAGTCCGGCGCGGACGGCCGGCCGCTGCTCGGGGTCGATCAGCCGCTGGAACGCGGGCGCGGTGCGGGGAACGGCGGCGGGGACGAGTATCACGAGGGGTTCCTCCGACGAGGACTGGTGGGACCGGTCAGGGCCGGTTCCGGCGGGTGGCGCGGCGCCGGGCCGGGGCGGCCCGGGTGCCGGCGGAGTGCCGGGGTACGGCGAGGGTCAGGCAGAGCAGCTCCGCACCGAGCGGCCCGGCTTCGAGGTGCAGGGCGCGGCCGCGGCGGGCCAGCAGCAGGTCTCCTTCGGAGGCCAGGTGCTCGGGCTCGTCGGAGAGTCGGCCGACGACGGCGGCGCCGCGCAGCACGTGCAGGACGGTCTCGGTGTCGGGCCGGCCCGGGAGGACGTGGTGGGCGCCCGGGCTCAGGCGCAGGTGGTCGAAGGCCTCGCAGGCGCTGGCGAGCATCGGGCTCCGAGCCAGGGAGCGGATCCGTACGCGCTCGCCGTTCGGGCCGATGAGGACCATGGCCGCGCCGGTGTCGGTGGTGACGATCACCTGGGGTCACCTCCTCGGGAGGGGAGCGGGACGGCGAGCAAGGCGTGGAAGAACTCCAGGCCCGCCGTCCCGGCGGTCAGGACGGTCCGCGAGCCGAGCGGCAGTACCACCGCGGTGCCCTCGACCAGCGGGAGGCCGGCCCCGGCGCGCTCCGGGTGATCCGGGTGGTCCGGGTTGTCCGGGTGCACGGCGCTCTCGGGCAGCTCGGCGAGCCCGGAGCCGGCGGTGACGTAGATCGCGTGCTCGATGCCGTCGGCGACCAACTCGGTGCACCAGCCCGGGTCGAGCCGTTGCAGGCCGACGCCGCGCAGCGGTCCGGCGAGCAGGCGGCCGGGGTCGACGGCGCCTCGGCGGCGCAGGTCGGTGATGACGGTGCCCGACATGACGGGCGCTCCTTCCGCTCGTGGGCGGGCTCTGCGGCCCGCCTACGCGATCCACCGTGCGCCGCCCACTGTCCCGGCCACACGGGGGTGTCGTCCCGTCCGGCTCCCGACCCGATCCCGGACGGCTCCCGACCCGATCCCGGCCGGCTCCCGACGCGATCCCGGCCGGGACCCGGTTCGATTCCGCCCCCCCCCCCCCCGCCAGGAGCGCCGCCCCGGTCCGGACCGGTTTCCCCCTCGCGCGCACCTCGCAAGCCCCCCGCCCGCGACCGCCCCGAGCCGAGCGGAACGACGTACGGTGGAACCGGAGGCCGTGTCATGCACGTCACCGGAACCCACTTCACCCGCTTCGCCGACCGGACCGAGGCGGGCCGTCGGCTGGCCGCCCGCCTGGGCCACCTGGCCGGCCCCGACACCGTGGTCGTGGCGCTGCCGAGGGGCGGTGTGCCGGTGGCCGCCGAGGTCGCCGCGGCGCTCGGCGCCCCGCTGGACATCTGCGTGATCCGCAAGCTCGGCGTGCCGTACCAGCCCGAGCTCGGCATGGGGGCGATCGGCGAGGACGGGGTCCGGGTGCTGAACGACCAGGTCATCCGGTTCTCGTCGGTCACGGACGGGCAGCTGGCCGAGGTGGAGCGGCGTGAGCGCGCCGAGCTGGCGCGCCGCGCCCGTCGCTACCGGGGCGACCGGCCGCCCGCCGACCTGCGCGGACGAACGGTGGTCGTGGTGGACGACGGCATCGCCACCGGGTCCACCGCCCGGGCGGCCTGCCGGATCGTCCGCGAGCGTGGCGCGGGCCGGGTGGTGCTCGCGGTGCCCGTCGCGCCCGTGGACTGGGCCGAGCGGCTCGGCGAGGTCGCCGACGAGCTGGTCTGCGTCGACACGCCGTCCCCGTTCTACGCGATCGGCGAGTTCTACGCCGACTTCTCGCAGACCGAGGACGAGGAGGTGCTGCGGTTGCTGGCCGCGGCCGGTGGCGACCGGCCCGCGGCCTCCGCCGGGGTCGACCGCGAGCTGCAGCTGCCCGTCGCCGGGGCCCGCCTCGCAGGCCGGCTGACCGTCCCGGCCGGAGCGCGCGGGGTCGTCCTGTTCGCGCACGGCAGCGGAAGCGGCCGGCACAGCCCGCGCAACCGGCACGTCGCCGAGTACCTGAACCGGACCGGGCTGGCCACGCTGCTGTTCGACCTGCTCACCGAGGCCGAGGAGGCCGACCGGCGGAACGTGTTCGACGTGGCGCTGCTGGGCGGCCGGCTGACGGCCGTCGCCCGGCAGCTGGGCGCGGAGCGCGACCGCGCGGGGCACGAGGGCCCGGAGCACGACGGCCCGGAGCACAACGGCCCGGAGCACGAGGGCCCGGAACGAGCCGGCGGGGAGCACGGCGCCGAACGAGCCGGCCCGGGAGCCGTCATGCCCGAGACCCGGTCGCTGCCGCTCGGCCTGTTCGGCGCCAGCACCGGCGCCGCGGCCGCGCTGCACACCGCCGCCGAGCTGGGCCCGGCGGTGCGCGCCGTGGTCTCCCGGGGCGGTCGCCCCGACCTCGCCGGGCCCGACGCGCTGGCCCGGGTCCGCGCCCCGACGCTGCTCGTCGTGGGCTCCCTGGACCCGACCGTGCTCGACCTCAACCGGCAGGCCCGCAGCCGTCTGCGCTGCGAGACCGGGCTCGCGGTGGTGCCGCACGCGAGCCACCTGTTCGAGGAGCCGGGGACGCTGGACAGGGTCGCCGAGCTGGCCGCGGACTGGTTCCTCCGGCACCTCCCGCGCCCCGTCGGCCCCGGAAGTACGTGAACGCCCCATTGCACAGACTTCGGGCATCATCGCCGGTCAGCAGCACATTTTGCGCAGCGGACAGCGGGATTTTCTGATCAGCTTGTACACATTGAGCAGTCAAAATCCGACCTGTTGCCCAAGGCCCCCGACAGTAGCAAGCTCTCCGCAACCACACCGCCCACCCGTTCGCGGTGCGGTCGCGATCCAGCGGAAGCCTCGACGGCGAGGCCCGAAGTGGAGGAACGAGCGATGACCCCGCAGACCCACGCCCTTGAGCTGACCCCCGAGGAGCGCGAGGCCGGTCTTGACGCCGACCAGCTGCGCCGCCTCGTCGGCCTCGTCGAGCACGACGCCGCCGCCGACCCGTTCCCGGTGACCGCCCAAGACGCGGTCGTCTTCGTGGTCGGCAACGCCACCCAGACGGCCCAGTTCTACCAGGTCGTCTTCGGCATGGAGCTGGTCGCCTACTCCGGCCCGGAGACCGGCCGCCGGGACCGCAAGTCGTACGTGCTCCGCTCCGGCTCCTGCCGCTTCGTGATCAAGGGCGGCGTCCAGCCGGACAGCCCGCTGCTGGACCACCACCGCCGCCACGGCGACGGCGTCGTCGACCTCGCCCTGGAGGTCCCGGACGTCGACAAGTGCATCGAGCACGCCCGCGCGTCCGGCGCCAGCGTCCTGGAGGAGCCGAACGACATCTCGGACGAGAACGGCACCGTGCGCCGCGCGGCCATCGCCACCTACGGCGAGACCCGCCACACCCTGATCGACCGCTCCCGCTACCACGGCCCGTACCTGCCGGGCTACGTCGTCGCGGAGAGCAGGGTCACCCACCCGGAGGGCTCGCCCAAGCGCCTCTTCCAGGCCCTCGACCACGCCGTCGGCAACGTCGAGCTGGGCCGGATGGACGAGTGGGTGTCGTTCTACAACCGCGTCATGGGCTTCGTGAACATGGCCGAGTTCGTCGGCGACGACATCGCCACCGAGTACTCCGCGCTGATGTCCAAGGTCGTCGCCAGCGGCAACCACCGGGTGAAGTTCCCGCTCAACGAGCCGGCCATCGCCAAGAAGAAGTCCCAGATCGACGAGTACCTGGAGTTCTACACCGGCCCCGGCTGCCAGCACATGGCACTCGCCACCAACGACATCCTCACCACCGTGGACGTGCTGCGGGCGCGCGGCGTGGAGTTCCTCAACACCCCGGACGCCTACTACGACGACCCGGAGCTGCGCGAGCGGATCGGCAAGGTCCGGGTGCCGATCGAGGAGCTGAAGAAGCGCGGCATCCTGGTCGACCGCGACGAGGACGGTTACCTGCTGCAGATCTTCACCAAGCCGATCGGCGACCGTCCCACC
The DNA here is from genome assembly GCF_053598415.1 of Kitasatospora sp. NPDC001132. Lineage (NCBI taxonomy): Bacteria > Bacillati > Actinomycetota > Actinomycetes > Kitasatosporales > Streptomycetaceae > Kitasatospora > Kitasatospora sp. NPDC001132. The sequence continues at coordinate 176,444 of NZ_JBSFKF010000009.1, forward strand.
GTCTTCTACGAGTTCATCGAGCGGCACGGTTCGCTCGGCTTCGGCAAGGGCAACTTCAAGGCGCTCTTCGAGTCGATCGAGCGCGAGCAGGACCGCCGCGGCAACCTGTGAGCGTCTTGAGCGTCGGAGAGCTCTGACGAACGGTCGAGGAGGACCACGGAGATGGCGTACTACCGGCAGCTGGGCAGCATCCCGCCCAAGCGGCACACCCAGCACCGCACCCCCGAAGGCGGGCTCTACTACGAGGAGTTGATGGGCGAGGAGGGGTTCTCCTCGGACTCCTCGCTGCTCTACCACCGGGGCATCCCCTCGGCGGTGGTCAACGCTGTGCCCTGGGAGCTGCCGGACCAGTCCACGGTGCCCAACCACCCGCTCCTCCCCCGCCACTTCAAGCTGCACGAGCTGTTCGCGGACCAGGACTGGAAGTCCGCGGACGTCGTCGGCAGCCGCCGGCTGGTCCTCGGCAACGGCGACGTGCGGATCTCGTACGTCGCCGCCGGGGCCCCGAGCGAGCTCTACCGCAACGGGCTCGGCGACGAGTGCGTGTACGTGGAGTCCGGCTCCGGCACGGTCGAGACGGTGTTCGGCTCGATCGAGGTCGGCCAGGGCGACTACGTGATCATCCCGCGCGCCACCACCCACCGCTGGGTGCCGGCGGGCGACGAGCCGCTGCGCGCGTACTGCATCGAGGCGAACAGCCACATCACCCCGGTCAAGCGCTACCTGTCCAAGTACGGGCAGCTGCTGGAGCACGCGCCGTACTGCGAGCGGGACTTCCGCGGACCGGTCGGCCCGCTGGTCGTCGACGCCCCCGGGGACGTCGACGTGCTGGTCAAGCACCGCGGCCCGAACGGGATCGCGGGCACCCGCTACACCGTGCCGCACCACCCGTTCGACGTGGTCGGCTGGGACGGCTGCCTGTACCCGTACGCCTTCAACATCAAGGACTTCGAGCCGATCACCGGCCGGATCCACCAGCCCCCGCCGGCCCACCAGGTCTTCGAGGGCAACGGCTTCGTGATCTGCAACTTCGTTCCGCGCAAGGTGGACTACCACCCGCTGGCGATCCCGGTGCCCTACTACCACGCCAACGTGGACAGCGACGAGGTCATGTTCTACTGCGGCGGCGACTACGCGGCCCGCAAGGGCTCCGGCATCGGCCAGGGCTCGATCTCGCTGCACCCGGGCGGGCACACCCACGGGCCGCAGCCGGGGGCGTACGAGCGCAGCATCGGCGCGGAGTTCTTCGACGAGTTGGCCGTCATGGTGGACACCTTCCGCCCGCTGGAGCTCGGCGAGGGCGGCCGGGCCGTCGAGGACGCCGACTACGCCTGGACCTGGGCCGGTCGGGGGCCGGGCCGATGAGCGCGCCGGCCACGGGGGGCGCGCTGCCCGAACCGGTTTCCGCACCGGGTCCCACAGCGATCCCCGAGCTGTTCCGCGGGCTGTTCGACGACGCGGCGGTGTTCCCCCCGGGGAACCTGCCGGTCGCAGAGGCGGTGCCCGCGCACCGGGCGCACCGCGCGGCCTGGTACGCGGAGGCGGTCGGGCCGTTCCTCTGCGGGGCTGGCCGGCTGGGCGAACTGGCCGCGGTGGTCGCGGATACGGCTGCCGCGGTGGGTGCGCCCACCGGGGCGGCGGGGGGCGCGGCGGGGGCGGACGACGCGGCGGCGGCGGGCGACCGGCCGCTCAAGGTCGGGCTGGTGCTGCCGGGGGGCAGCGCCGAGCTCGCCCCGGCGCTCGCCGCCGCCGCGTCGTTCGAACTGGCCGGCGTCGAGCTGGCCGTCCGGGACGCCGCCGAGGCGGTGGCCGCGCTGGACCGGCTGCTGCCGCCGCACGTCCCGGCCGCCGTCGAGCTGCCGCGCGAACTCCTGCGCGGGGACGGGCTGGACGCCGTCCTGGACGCGCTGGTGGACAGCCCGTACCGGGCGAAGTTCCGCACCGGGGGGCTGGTCGCCGAGGCGTTCCCGGACGAGGACGAGCTGGCCGCCTTCCTCACCGGCTGCGCGCGGCGGGGGCTGCCGTACAAGTGCACGGCCGGGCTGCACAACGCCGTCCGGCACACCGACCCGGAGACCGGCTTCGAGCACCACGGCTTCCTGAACGTGCTGCTGGCCGCGCAGGAGACCGACCGGGCCGCGGCCGCCGCGGTGCTGGCGGAGCGCGACGGCGAGGTGCTGGCCAAGGCGGTGCGCCAACTGACGGAGCATCAGATCACGGTGATCCGCAACTCGTTCACCGCGTTCGGCACGTGTAGCATCGCCGAGCCCCTGGGCGACCTGGCCGCGCTCGGCCTGCTGTCCTCGCCCAGTCCACTGCACCAGGAGGACCGTTGAGCACCACCCCCAGCAGCACCGGCAGCTGGCTCACCAGCGCCCAGGACTCGCCGTTCGGCGTGCACAACCTGCCGTACGGTGTCTTCACCGCGGCCGACCGGCCCGGGCGGCGCCGGATCGGTGTGCGCGTCGGGGACTTCGTGCTGGACGCCGGGGCGGCCGCCCGGGCGGCCGGGGCGCCGTCGGAGCTGCTGGACGCGGACTCGCTCAACCCGCTGATGGCGGCGGGGCGTCCGGTCTGGACCCGGGTGCGGGCGGACCTCACCACCTGGCTCACGGACGAGTCCTTCCGCGAGGCGCTGTCGCCGGCACTGCTGGCGGCCGACGAGGTGGAGCTGCACCTGCCGTTCGAGGTCGCCGACTACGTCGACTTCTACGCCTCGGAGCACCACGCCACCAACCTGGGCCGGATCTTCCGCCCGGGCTCGGAGCCGCTCACCCCCAACTGGAAGCACCTGCCGATCGGTTACCACGGGCGGGCGGGCACGGTCGTGGTCTCCGGCACGCCGGTGGTGCGACCGCACGGGCAGCGCAAGGCGCCCGCCGACGCCGCACCGGCCTTCGGTCCGTCGCGGCGGCTGGACATCGAGGCCGAGGTCGGCTTCGTCGTCGGCGCGCCGTCCGAGCTGGGCCGGCCGGTCGCGCTGGACGACTTCCGCGAGCACGTGTTCGGCGTCTGCCTGCTCAACGACTGGTCGGCGCGCGACATCCAGGCCTGGGAGTACGTGCCGCTCGGCCCGTTCCTCGGCAAGTCCTTCGCGACCTCGGTCTCGCCGTGGATCGTGCCGCTGGACGCGCTGGAGCACGCCCGGGTCACGCCGCCGGAGCGCGACGTCGAGCCGCTGCCGTACCTGGACGACCGGGACGGCGAGCCGTGGGGCCTGGACCTGGCGATGGAGGTCCGGCTGAACGGGCACCCGGTCTCCCGGCCGCCGTTCGCCACCATGTACTGGACGGCGCAGCAGCAGCTGGCCCACATGACCGTCAACGGCGCTTCGCTGCGCACCGGCGACCTGTTCGCTTCGGGGACGGTCAGCGGGCCCGAGCGGGACACCCGGGGCGCGCTGATCGAGCTGACCTGGAACGGCGAGGAGCCGCTGAAGCTCCCGGACGGGACGACCCGCACGTTCCTGGAGGACGGCGACGAGGTGACCATCACCGCCACCGCGCCGGGGCCGGACGGCGCCGTGATCGGCTTCGGCGAGGTCACGGGGCGGGTCCGGGGCTGAGAGTCCGCCGGGGCTGCGGCCGCCGGGGCACAGCTGACGGGCAACAGATAACGGATAACAGCCGACGACTGACAGCTGACAGATTTCATCATCTGTCAGCTGTCAGTCGCTCGCCCGTCTCCGACCGGACGGTCCGCCCCGTCCGCGCCCCGCCCTGCCCCGCCTACAGTCGCGAGCCGCCGGTGGCGTCGACCACCCGCCCGGTCATCCACCGCGCGTCGTCCGAGGCGATGAACGCGACGATGTCCGCGATGTCCTCCGGCGCCCCGACCCGGCCGAGCGCGGCGAGCGAGGCCGCCTGGGCCCTCGCCTCCGGGTCACGCAGCCAGTCCGCGTTGAGGTCGGTGTCGATGATCCCGGGCGCCACGGAGTTGACGGTGATCCCGCGCGGCCCGAGCTGCTGGGCGAGGTTGAGCGAGAAGGTGTCCAGCGCCCCCTTGGTGGCGCCGTAGGCCATGATCTCCGGCATGGCGAGCCGGGCCAGGCCGCTGGAGACGTTGATGATCCGGCCGCCGTCGCGCAGCCACCTCGGTCAGCGACCTCACCACCGCCATGGGCATCCGCCCCGGCAGCCTCTACGCGGCCTTCGGCGACAAGCGGTCGCTGTTCGAGGAGGTGGTCCGCCAGTACGGGCACTCCCCCGTCGGCGCGTTCGCGACCGTCGCCCTCGCGGAGGAGCCCACCGCGTACGGCGCCTTCGCCCGCATCCTGCGCGAGGCCGCCGCCGTCTACGCCGACCCGTCGCATCCGGCGGGCTGCCTGGTGATCTCCGCGGCCACCAACGTCGCCCCGCAGGACGCCGGCATCCAGGAGCAGCTGCGCGAGTGGCGCAACGGGAACCTGCGGACCTTCGAGGAGCGGCTGCGCCGGGCGCGGCAGGACGGCGAACTGCCGCCCGGGGCCGACCCGAAGGCCCTGGCCGGCTACTTCGGCGCGGTCCTCCAGGGCATGTCCCAGCAGGCCAGGGACGGCGCCACCGCCGCCGACCTGGCCCGCACCGCCGAACTCGCCCTGCGCGCCTGGCCCTGAGCCGCGACCGCACACCCGCCCCGGCCCACGCTGCCCGGTGATCAGGGCTCCCCACCGCCCCCGGTACGGTGGACTCCAGGATTCCGGCAGGGACCAGGTCGGCATCGCCGAGGGACGGGAGCGGACCCGATGGACACAGAGGTGGCGGAGACGGCGGAGGTCCGGGCGTTCCTGGACGGGGGCGTCGGACGGCTGGTGCTGAACCGTCCACGGGCGCTCAACTCGCTGACCCAGGGCATGGTCACCGCCCTGCGTGCCACCCTGGACGACTGGGCCGCGGACGACCGGATACGCGCCGTCGTGCTGACCGGCGCGGGCGAGCGCGGCCTGTGCGCGGGCGGCGACATCCGCGCGATGCACGACGACGCCAAGGCGGGCGGGGCCGGCACCCGGGCGTTCTTCCGCGACGAGTACCGGCTGAACGCGCTGATCGCCCGCTACCCGAAGCCGTACGTCGCGGTGATGGACGGCATCACCATGGGCGGGGGCGTCGGCGTGTCCGCCCACGGCGCGGTGCGGATCGTCACCGAGCGTTCCACCGTCGCGATGCCCGAGACCCGGATCGGCATCGCCCCGGACGTCGGCGGCAGTCGGCTGCTGGCCCACGCCCCGGGCGAGTTGGGCACCCACCTCGGTCTCACCGCGGCCGCGATGGGCCCGGGCGACGCCCTGCTGTGCGGGTTCGCGGACCACTTCGTGCCCTCGTCGCGCGTCGCGGACCTGCTGGACGCCCTGGGCCGGAGCACCGCCGCGGCGACCGGGAGCGGCACCGCCGAGGTGGCGGCCGTCGTCGCCGCGCACGCCGAGCCCGCTCCGCCCGCCGCACTGGCCGACCAGCGCGCCTGGATCGACGCCTGCTACGCGGCCGACACGGTCGAGGAGATCGTCGAGCGGCTGCTGAACTCCGGTGTCCCGGAGGCGAAGGAGGCCGCGGAAGCCGTCCTGTCGAACTCCCCCACCGCCGTCAAGACCACCCTGGCCGCACTGCGCCGCGCCCGCACGCTCCCCTCGCTGGAGGCCGTGCTCGACCAGGAGTACCGGATCTCCTGCGCCGCGCTGGAGGGCCACGACATGGTCGAGGGCATCCGGGCACAGGTGATCGACAAGGACCGCAACCCCCGCTGGCGGCCCGGCACGCTCGCCGAGGTGACGGAGGCGGACGTCGCCCGGATCCTCGCCCCGCGCGAGGGCGACGAACTGGGCCTGGCCTGACCCCCGCCCCTCCGCTGCCCGCACACCTGGAGCCCGCCGTGACCACCAGGTCCCGCCATCGCGACGGGAGGCTGTTGCGGAGCCGGGAAGGCCTCGGGGTCGAGGTGTGGACGGTGCCGTCGCCGCACCACGTCCGGCCAGAGCCGCACCGCACGAGAACGCCTCCGAGCACCGGCCGTGTTGATCGAGGGCGGCGGCCCGTGTCCCGTACGGCGGGCCGCGGAGCGCCACGGCGTCCGCTTCTGACCGGCACGCGCACACCCCTCCACCGACTGGTGACCGGCGTCTCGCATACCAAGACTGGCGCGAGGCGGGGCGCGTCGTAGATCGTTGGGTGGTCAGGCGCGCCCACGGGCGCCGAGCAGCGGAAATGGGAGTCGACGGCGATGACCGAGACCGAGACCTACGAGACGATCCTGGTCGAGCGCAAGGGGCGGGTGGGCCTGATCACGCTCAACCGGCCCAAGGCGCTCAACGCGCTCAACACCCAACTCATGAACGAGGCGGTCGCCGCCGCGACCGCCTTCGACCGGGACCCGGAGATCGGCTGTCTGGTAATCACCGGCTCGGAGAAGGCCTTCGCGGCCGGCGCCGACATCAAGGAGATGCAGGGCAACCGCTTCCCGGACGTCTACCTGGACGACTGGCTGGGCCCGTGGGACCGGCTCGCTGCCCTGCGCAAGCCGGTGATCGCGGCGGTCGCCGGGTTCGCGCTGGGCGGCGGCTGCGAGCTGGCGATGCTGTGCGACATCCTGCTGGCGGCGGACACCGCGAAGTTCGGGCAGCCGGAGATCAAGCTCGGCGTGATCCCGGGCATCGGCGGCTCGCAGCGGCTGACCCGGGCGGTCGGCAAGGCGAAGGCCATGGAGCTGTGCCTGACCGGCCGGATGATGGGCGCCGAGGAGGCCGAGCGGGCCGGCCTGGTCTCCCGGATCGTCCCGGCGGACCAGCTGCTGTCCGAGGCGCTGGCCACCGCCGAGACGGTCGCGGCGATGTCCGCCCCGGCGGCCATCATGATGAAGGAGAGCGTCAACCGCGCCTTCGAGACCACGCTCGCCGAGGGCGTGCGCTTCGAGCGCCGGCTCTTCCACGCGGCCTTCGCCACGGCGGACCAGAAGGAGGGCATGGCGGCCTTCGCCGAGAAGCGCCCGCCGGAGTTCCAGAACCGCTGACGACGAGGGGCGGCCACGGGGAGCGGCCGGGGAGCGCGACGGACGGATGACGGATGACAGCTGACAGATTTCAGATGTTGAAATCTGTCAGCTGAACTCCGTCCGCTGACCGCTGTCGGTTGTCAGCCGACCGACTGCCCCCAGCTGCCCGCCGGCCCCGGCCTTCGTCGCCGTCGCCGCGCTCAGTCTTCTCAGTCCTCCTCCACCGCCACCGTGTTGAGCCGGGCCAGCCCGCTGCGGGTGGCGGCGACGACGATCTGGTCACCCGGGGCGAGCCGCCGGGTGCGGTCGGGGAAGTTCCACTGCAGCTGCCCGCCGTGGGCGAAGCGCACGGCGATCACCCGGACGCCGCCCGGGTCCTCCAGGTCGTGCCGGTTGAGTCCGATCAGCCCGCTGCCGTCCTCCACCTTCAGCTCGGCGATCAGCAGCACGTGCCGGAGCACCGACAGCGTCCCGCGCACCTCGCGTCCCATCAGCGCCGCCGCGAAGGCGGGCGCGGCCAGGTAGGACACCGACCGGGAGGCCGCGTTGTCCAGCGTCTTGTAGAAGTGGCCGGCGAAGTCGTCCTCGAACAGCCGCACCACCACCCGGATCTCGGGGTTGCCGTGGCGCGCCTCCAGGGCCGCCTCCAGGTTGGTGGCGTCGTCCCCGCTGACCGCGACCAGCGCCCGGCTGTGCTTCAGCCGGGCCCGGCGCAGCTGCTGCTCGAACGGCCCGTCGCCCATCACCACCGGGATGCCGAGCGCCCGTACGGCGGCGATGCCGCGCGCCTGCGGGTCCCGTTCCATGCAGACCACTGGCACGCCCATGTCGTGCAGTTGGGCCGCGACCCGGGTGCCGACGTTGCCGAGGCCGACGACGATCACGTGGTCCCGGGTGCCCGCCCCGGGGTTGCGCGGCTGTCCGCGCCGCCCGGAGCCCAGCACCTCGACCGCGATGGCGGTGGCGACCGGCGCGAAGGTGATCCCGCAGATGGTGATCACCACCTGGGCGACCCGCTGCCAGAACCCGCCGGTGCCCGTCCCGGCGGAGATGTCGGCGAGCTGGTCCGGCTGGGCGGCGCCGGCCAGGTCGAGCAGCGCGATGTAGACGGTCCAGCCGAAGTTCCGGTTGAGGTACCAGAGCACGCCGAAGGCCAACAGCACCGCCGCGAGGGCGGTGAGCAGCACCAGCCGCATCCGGGCGCTGGTGAAGAAGCGCATGGTGTCGAGCAGTCGCCAGCGCAGCCGTCGCATCCAGTCGATCGGCTCCCGGGGTTCGATCCGCAGCACCTGGAGCGCCGCCCGACTGCCCGGTTCCCGCGCCACGGCGGGGTCGTCCGTCGGGGCCGGTTCGCGCCGTACGCCACCGGGCCGGATCGGCCCGTCGTCTCCGAACTCGCTGGCGAGACGGACGAACTCGGCCGAGTCGCCCTGCTGTTCGGGCAGCAGCCGGATCCTGCCGAGGTCCTGCCGGTCGATCTGGTCGGCGACCACGCAGATCCGGTCGGAGGTGATGTCGTCGTCGAACGCGATGTGCAGGTAACGCCCTTCGATCTCCACCGAGTTGGGCCGGTCGAGCGCCGCGGAGGCGAAGGCCGGAGCCGCGGTGGCGGAACCGGAGAGCGCGGCACCGTTCTTGAGCAGCCGTTCGATGTTCTCCCCGAGGCGCTGGTTGAACATCCGGAACACGATGCGGATGTCCGGGTTGTGGTTCTGGGCGCTGAGCGCGGCGTGGATGTTCTCCTGGTCGCTCCCTTCGACCAGGGCGAGACCGCGCGCGGTGCCGATGGACACCGCGCGCAGTGCCTCTTCGGTGACGCTGGCGTACTCCACGACCGCGGCGACGCCCGAGAGTTGCTCGATCTGCGGCGCGTGGTCGCGGGTTCGGTCGGCGACCAGGACGACGACCGGGACCTCGTAGTGCTCGCCGAGCTCCAGGACCAGCCGGTGTGCCAGCGCGTTGCCCCCGCAGACGATGTAGTGCTGACCGATCGGCTCGACCGGAGGGGTCCCCCACCCTTCAGAAGTCATACCGACAGACGATAGCTACGGAAAGTGTCCGGGGGATGACACTCCGGCGACCGAGGCGGATCCCCCGAACGGCCGTATCCGGCGCGCGGTCCGACCGTGGCGGCGGAGAGGCTGGGGTACGTTCCCTGCCCGCCAGCCGGCCGACCCGACCCGACCCGCCCTGCGTCACCCGACCAACGTGTCACCCGACCAGCACGGTGCCCGTCACGCGTCACCCGTCGCCCGGCGTCAGCCCGAGGAGGACACCACCGTGGCCTCTCCGATCATCACCCCCGACGGCACCCCGGTCCAGGGTCCGCTCGGACTACTCGCCAAGGCCGCCTGGCAGGTCCTGCTGGTCGCCGGGCTCGCCTCCCTCGCCCTCGGGATCGTGGTCTTCGCCTGGCCCCGGGAGACGCTCCTGGTGGTGGGCGTGCTGTTCGGCATCTACCTGCTGGTGATCGGCATCGTGCAGCTGGTCGCCGCCTTCGGCACCCACACCACCACCGCGCTACGGGTGCTGGCCTTCATCAGCGGTGCGATCTGCGTCCTGCTGGGGCTGCTCTGCTTCCGCAGCGCGGCGCAGTCGCTGCTGCTGCTCGCGCTCTGGATCGGGATCGGCTGGCTGTTCCGCGGCATCACCCAGATCGCCGCCGCGATCTCCGACCCGCTGATGCCCGCCCGCGGCTGGCAGGCCTTCGCGGGCGTGGCCAACACCCTGGCCGGCGTGCTGCTGATGGTGTGGCCCACCGGGTCGATCACCGCGCTGGCCGTACTGGCCGGGTGCTGGCTGGTGATCCTCGGCCTGATCGAGATCGTGACGGCGTTCCAGGTCCGCCACCGGGCCAAGGAGATCCCGTCGGGGGTCTGACCGCACGAGCCAGTGCGCCGGGGCCGTGTCCCACGGGGGGCACGGCCCCGGTGCCGGGCGGAGCGGCTCAGCGGGCGGAGCGGCTCAGCGGGCGGAGCGGCTCAGGGGTGCGGGTGCGGGGCGTAGCCGATCCGGAAGGTCGCGGCCTCCAGCCGGTGCGGGTCGAGCCGGACGTCGGTGAGCCGCTCGGCGAGCGCGAACGCGGCCTCGGTGTGCAGTTTGAACTCCTGCGACTCCAGCTGGAAGCCGCAGTCGGCCAGCAGCTGGGGGATGCCCGGGGCCTCGGCGTCCGAGCCGTTCCGCTGGTCGGGGAAGAGCGGCTCGAAGTGGAGGCGCTGAACGCCGTGCTCCCACCAGTGGAACTTGTCCACCGCGTTGACGTTGCGGAAGTGCGAGACCAGCCGGACGTCCCCGCCGAGCCGGGCGATCACCTCGTGCAGGCAGCCGAGGTAGCCGTTCGGCTCGATGGCGACGGCCCAGCCGTCGAGTTCGGTGACGGCGACGAACAGCCGGTCGTCCTCGTCTTCACCCCCACCGTCCTCCTCGTCCTCACCGTCCTCACCGTCCTCCTCGCCCTCGCCGTCCTCCTCGCCCTCGCCCTCGCCGTCCTCGAAGGCGCACCAGGCCTCGATCGCCGCGTCCAGCCCGGTCACCTCCCCGCCGGGCACCGCGTCGAGGCGGCGCAGCAGTTCCTCGGCGGAAATTCCCTGGACCTCGGTGAGGCAGTAGGCCTCCCGCAGGACGGGATAGCGCTGCCCGAACCAGGTGTAGTCGGTGGCGTGTGCGGTCATGACGGCGATGCTGCCAGACGCCTCGGACAGTGTTCGCCCGCGGCCGTCAGAGCCAGACCGGCTCGTCCGTCCCCCAGCGCCCGGGCGGGCGCGACCAGTCGGCGGGAGCCCCCTCGTACCCGATCGGCGGCAGGGCGTGGCACAGCCGCCCGTACGCGGAGTCGGTCTCGACGAGCCACCGGGAGGGGTCGTACGGCTCGGGCGAGGCGGCGTGCGGTGCTTCCGGTTCGATGCCGTGGAGCAGCCAGGAGGCCGTACCGGCGAGGGAGAAGCGCAGGTGGCGGCCGCCGTGGCGGCGGGTGCGCTGCTCGACGAGGGAGCGCAGGACGCCGGCGGCGATGAGGTAGCCGGTGCCGTGGTCGAGGGCCTGGGCCGGCAGCACGCCGGGACGGCCGTCGGGGTCGGGTCCGGCGGCATCGTCGACGGCCTCGTGGGCGGCGATGCCGACGCCCACCTGGACCAGGCTGTCGAAGCCACGCCGTCCCGCCCAGGGGCCGGTCCAGCCCCAGGCGCAGAGCTGGGCGAGGACCAGGTCAGGGCGGCGGGCGAACAGCGCCTCGGGGCTGAGGCCGTGGGCGTCGAGGGCGCCGGGGCGGTAGCCGGTGACGACGACGTCGGCGGTGGCGAGCAGGTCCTCGAAGACGGCGCGGTCGGCCGGCGTGGTGAGGTCGAGGCGGGTGGAGCGCTTGCCGAAGCCGGTGTCGGCGTGGGCGTCATCGGCCTCGGGCAGCCGTGGCGAGTCGACGCGCAGGACGTCGGCGCCGAGCAGGGCGAGGGTGCGGGTGGCGACCGGTCCGGCGATCACCCGGGTGAGGTCGAGGACCCGGATCCCGGCGGCGGGCCGGTCCAGCGGGGCCGCGCCGAGCGGGCGGGCCGGTGCGGGCCCTGCCGTGGTCCCGACCTCGGCGGTGGCTTCGACCTCCAGGTGCTCCACGAGGGGGTGCACGGTCGGGCTCACCGGTGCGACGGCCACAGCGAGCGCCCCCGCCTCGTACGCGCGCTCCTGGATCCGCTCGGCCGGCAGCCTGCCGAGCACCTCGGCGAGCTGCTCGGGCCCGGCGTCGGCGGCGAGGCCGAGGGCGGAGAGCAGCCGGGTGCGGTGGTGCGGGTAGTTGGCGTGGGTGCGCACCCAGCCGTCGGCGGTGCGCCAGAAGCCGGAGTGCGGGGCGAAGGTGACGGGCGTGCGGCCGTCGACCGTCAGGTGCCGCTCGCTGACGAAGGCCGTGGCGACCGCCCCCTGGTCCACCCGGACGGCGGGGACGGGTGCGCCGGTGCGGTGGGCCGCGAGTTCGGCGGCGGCCAGCGAGCAGACGGCCACGGTGGCGCGGGCGAGCCGGCGCACCGGGAGACCGGAGGGCAGGACGTCCTCCGGTCCGTGGAAGGCCACCCGCTCCAACAGCTCAGGCGGTCCACCGAGAGCCGCCCAGGCGTGGGCGGTCGGGCGGTCGACGGACCCGGCGGCTCCGGCGGCTCCGGTCGTTCCGGCAGGTCCGGTCGTTCCGGTGGCTCCAGGCACTCCGGCGGTTCCCTCTGGCAACGGACGATCAGTCATGCCGGGAATTGTGCTCCCGTTCTCAGGCGGTCGCCGTGACGCCCGCCACCAGCATCAGCAGCACCGCCGAGACCACGGTCATCCGGCGGGCCGCCCGCGGGCTGCCGCCGAAGCGGCCGCCGAGCCGCCCGCTGGCGTGCGCGACCAGCCCGTACACCACGGCGCAGGCCAGCACGTTGAGCGAGCCGAGCGCGAGCACCTGCCCGCCGACCGGCAGCGCGGCGTCCGGGTCGACGAACTGCGGCACCAGGGAGAGGTAGAGCAGCAGGCCCTTGGGGTTGAGCAGCGCGGTCAGCATGCTCTGGCGCAGCACCGTCGCGGTGGGCTGTGGCTTGGGCTCGGCCAGGGCGGAGGAGCCCCCGCCCTTGCGCAGCGCCAGCAGCATCATGACGGCCAGCACCAGCAGGTACGCGGCGCCGGTGAGGCGCAGCACGGGCAGGGCGGCCGGGACGGCGCGCAGCGCGGCTGCGAGGCCGGCGCTGGACAGCAGGGTGTGGACGGCGTACCCGGCGCAGACCCCGCCGACCGCGGTCAGTGCGGCGCGGCGTCCCTGGCCGAGGCCGCGGGCGGCGATGTAGAGCCAGTCGGGGCCCGGGGTGCAGACCAGCAGGAGGTCGACTCCGAGGAAGAGGAGGAGGGCGTGGGTGTCCATGGGCGTGGGCGTGGCCTGTCGTGCTCGTCGCGGTTCGGCCCGGCGGTCGGCCGGTGCGGTCACTGAAGGTAGCCGGATCGGGCTGGCACGCGATGGCAACTTCACGCTGGTCGGAGCGGTGTTTTGGCAGAATGTTGCGCCATGGACCGAATCGACCGCAGAATCCTCCGCGAGCTCCAGCAGGACGGGCGCCTGACCAACGCCGAGCTGGCCTCCCGGGTGGACCTCACCCCCTCCCCCTGCCTGCGCAGGGTCCGCCAGCTGGAGCAGGACGGCGTGATCCGCGGGTACCGGGCGGTGCTGGACGGCGCGGCGGTCGGACGCGACTTCCAGCCCTTCGTCACGATCACCATGCGTCACGAGGATCAGGTGACGGTCGCCGAGTTCGAGCGCCGGGTGGCCGAGCTGCCGGAGGTGGTGGAGGCGCACCGGCTCTTCGGCGAGCCGGACTACCTGCTGCGGATCGCGGTGGCCGACATAGCCTCGTACGAGCGCTTCATCACCGACGTGCTGTCCGGTCTGCCGGGCATCGCGCAGGTCAACTCCCACTTGACGATGAAGCAGGTGAAGGCCGACCGGGGGCTGCCGATCGGCGGGTAGGGTGCGAACCGGGGCCCGTGCGGCGCACGTACGGGGCCAGAGCGACGCACTGCGACATGGGGGGCTGAATTGCGCGTGATCCGCCGTCTCGACCTGGGGTACATCGTCCGGCCGGCTTCCGAGGTGGGCGGCCCGGAGCCGCGCGTGGAGCCGGTGCTCGCGTACCTGGTCCGGCGCCCGGAGGGGCTGCTGCTGTTCGACACCGGGATCGGCGGCGGCGAGCCGGAGACCGAGGCGCACTACCGCCCGGTCCGCCGACCGCTGCCCGAGGCGCTCGCCGCGGCCGGGGTCTCCGTCGCCGACATCGACCTGGTGGTCAACTGCCACCTGCACTTCGACCACTGCGGCGGGAACCCGCTGTTCGCCGGCACGCCCGTCCTGGTCCAGGCGGGAGAGCTGGCCGCCGCCCGGCGCGGCGGGTACACGATCGACGCGCTGGTCGACTTCCCCGGTGCCGAGTACCGCGAGCTCGACGGCGAGGCCGAGGTCTGGCCCGGCGTCCGGGTGCTGCCCACCCCCGGCCACACCGGGGGCCACCAGTCGCTGCTGGTCGACCGTCCGGGCAGCGGGCCGGTCCTGCTGGCCGGGCAGGCGTACGACTTCGCCTCCGAGTACGGGCAGGCGGTGCTGGCCCGGCGGGCGGCGCGCGACGGCGTGGCCGCGCCGCTGCCCGGGTACCGGGCCTGGCTCGACCGGATGGCGGAGCACGCGCCGCACCGGGTGCTGTTCGCGCACGACCACGCCGTCTTCGAGCCGACCGACTAGCGGCGGCTTCCTCCGGCCCGGGGTTCGGAACGACGTCGTGCTGCTCGGCGCTCCGAACGGCTTCGTCCTGCTCGGGGCCCGGGGCGGCTCCGTCCCGCCCGCCGAACCTCAGAAGGTGAAGCGCAGCGAGCGGACCCGATGATCGAAGCTGGACGGGACGATCTGCGGCTCGCCGACCGACCGCACCTCGGGCAGGCGGGTGAAGAGCTCGCGGAACAGCGCCGTCATCTCCTGCCGGGCCAGGTGCGCGCCGAGGCAGTAGTGCGGGCCCCCGCCGCCGAAGCCGAGGTGGGGGTTGGGCGTGCGGGTGACGTCGAAGGCGTCCGGCTCGGGGAACACCTCCTCGTCACGGTTGGCCGAGCCGTAGAACAGCGCGACCTTCTCGCCCGCGCGCAGCAGCGGGCCGCCGGGGCCGCCCAGCTCGTGGTCGACGGCGAGGGTCCGGTTGAACTGGATGATCGGCGTGGCGTGGCGGACGATCTCGTCCACCGCGCCTTCGAGCCGCCCGTCGAGGTCCTCGAGCAGCAGGGCGCGCTGCTCGGGATGGACGGTCAGCAGGTGCAGGCCGTGGGCCAGCGCGTTGCGGGTGGTCTCGACCCCGGCGACCAGCAGCAGGCTGAAGAAGGCGCCCAGCTCCCGACCGGTGAGCCGGCGGCCGTCCACGTCCGCCGTGACCAGCGCGGAGATCAGGTCGTCCTCCGGCCGGCGGCGGCGCCGACGGCCGATCCGGGCGACGATGCCCTGCATCCGGGCGAGCGCCCGCAGCCCGCGCCCGGGCACCCGGAGCCGACGGCGCAGCGGGCGGGCCACACCGATGTCCTCGGAGCTGCGGTTGACCAGGTCGAGGATGACGCGGCGCTGCCGCTCCGGGATGCCCATCATGGTGCAGATCACCTGGAACGGGAGCTCGGCGGCGACCGCGGCCACGAAGTCCTCCGGCCGTTCCCGCTCGATCCGGTCGACCAGCTCGGTGCTGATCCGTCGGACGTCCTCCTCGACCCGGTCGAGCAGCCGCGGGGTGAACGCGCGCGAGACGATCCGGCGCAGCTGGGCGTGACGGGGGTCGTCCAGGTTGACCATCGAGTCGCCGAACAGCAGCCGGACCCAGCGCGCCGGGACCGGGGTGGTCACGCCGGGGCCGCTGAGGAAGACGGCGGGGGTGCGGCTGGCCTCGACCACGTCGGCGTGGCGGACCAGTGCGTGGAAGCCCCGGCCGGTGGCGCGGTCGCCGAAGAACACCGGGGCGGGGCGGCTGCGCAGCTCGGCGAAGGCGGCGGCACGCGCTGGGGCGGGCAGCTGCCAGAAACGGGGGTCGGCGAGGTCGGCGCCCTCGGGCGGGGCGGGGGCCTCCTCCGGGGTCGCGGACGCGGGCGCGGCGGGCGCGGCGGCGGGGGCGGACGTGTCGGCGGGGGCGGACGTGTCGGCGGGGGCAGCCGCGTCGGCGGTTGGCTCGGCCGCGTCGGCAGGATCGGTGGACTCGGCCGCGTCGGCAGGGGCAGCCGCGCCGGCGGGCACGGTGGACTCGGGTGAGTCGGCCTGCTCTGCGGGCTCGGCCGACTTCTTGGCTGCGGCCGGTTCCGCGGCTTCGACCGTCTCCGGGGCGTCGGTCGTCCCGGCGGCCTCGGTCGCCCCGACAGGGCCGGCCGACCCGGCGGCCTCGACAGCTGCGGCCGGTTCGGCGGCCACGGCCCGCTCCCCGCGGTCCGCCGCTTCGACCGGGGCCTTCGCCTGTTCCGGGACCTTCGCCCGCTGCGGGACGGTCGGCTCCGCGGGGGCAGCGGACTCGGCACTGTCGGCAATGGGCGCCGAGGCATCCGTTGTATCCGTCGGGGTCTCCAAGACCGGACCTCCCTGCTTGCTGGACGGCATCGTTCACATACACACCGTGCTGGACTGAGCACATTAAGTGAGCATGGGGATACGTGCTGTCAAACCGCCCCGATGGTCGTACGAGCAGCTGTTCGTTCAGCCTGCCGAACCGACAGGCCGGGCCTGGCCGTGGTCGGGCGCCGTCGCGAACGGGGTCCTGGACGGGTCCTGGACGGGGTCGCGGGGCGGCGGCCGGGCATGGTCTCACGGCATAGAACCAGCCATCACCGGAGGGTGCGGTACGGACCGGGCAGGGCGGGTGCGACGATGAGTGCCATCGTGATGACCGACCGGATCCGCCTGCTGCGCGCCGCGGTCTTCGCCGCGCTGTGCGTGGCGATGGCCGCCACCGCGCACGTCGCCATGGCCGGATCCGGCGTCTCGCCGACGGCCCTGGCCGGCGGCTTCGGGACGGTCCTCGGACTGACCTGGCTGCTCGCCGGGAAGCGGCGCGGGCTCGGGGCGATCAGCCTCTGGATGGTCGTGGCGCAAACCGCGCTGCACCAGCTGTTCGAACAGGCCGGGGCGATCTCCCGAGGAGGCGGCGGTCTGGGCCGGCTCGCCACCACGGACTGGGCCGCGCTCCTGCTCTGCAATCCCGACCGGGCACCCGGCGGGCTCTCCCCGGTCGAACTGGCGCGGATGGCGGGCATCGACCCGGACGTCCCACCGGCCGCCGGCAGCCTGCGGCCGACGGCGGTGCCGCGCCACGGTGCCCCCGGGGCCACGGGCACGGACACGGGCACGGACACGGACCTGCCAGGGATGACCGGGATGGCCGGGATGCCGGGGATGCCGGGGATGCCCGCCGGGCAGCACATGATGCCCGACGGCACGTTCCAAGGCGCCGCGTCGTACGGCCCGGCGCAGGACCTGGTGAGCGCGCCCGCGCACGGACCGGCGCACGACATGGCGCACGGGATGTCCCACGGCATGTCGCCGGGAATGACCGCCGCCCACGTGCTCGCCGCGCTGGCGTGTGCGCTCCTGCTCTGGCGCGGTGACGCGGCGCTGGTCCGGCTCTTCGAGCTGCTCGGCGCGCTCGGCGCCGTGGTCGCGGGGGCTCTGCTGCCCCCGCTGCTGGCGCTCTTCGCGCGCCCCTTCGGCTACCGGGTCCCGGCTCCGCCGCGCCCGGCCGACGACCGGGCCCGGCCACCCCGCTCGGTGCTGCTGACGCATGCCCTGGTCCGGCGCGGGCCGCCGGCGTTCGCCCTCGCCTGCTGACGCGCCCGCCGCTCCGTCTTCCCGCTCCCGGCCGCTTCCGGTCGCCGGGGAACTCTCGCGACGGGCAGGTCGCCCTGCCGTACGGCCGCGCCTCGTGCCGTCGTGCCGCCAGGGTGCGGGCCCGCGTCCGCCGCCGCGCCTCCCCAGGGGGCCCGGCGCGCCGCGCGGCTGCCCATGGACGCCGACGGTGCCGCGCTGCGCGGCGCCGCTCCCCGCCTTCCCCTCGGGACCTTCCCATGCCTGACTTCCACGGCGGACCGGCTGCGGCCGGCGCCACCGTCCCGCCCTTCCCGCTCCCCCGGCCACGCCGGCCGCGCCTACTGCTCGGCGATCTGCGGGTCGTCCGGAGCGCTACCTCCCGGCCGGTCCTCGCCCAGCCGGGCCAGCAGCCGGGCCGACCACTCGGGCGAGGGGCCGTCGCCGGTGCCCGCCCTTACCCGACCACGCAGCCGTTCGGCCCGGTCCAGCCACTCCCGGCAGCCGGCACAGCGCGCGACGTGCTTGTCCAGCCGGATCTCCGGCAGCCCGCCCGGTTCGCCGTCGAGCCGGGCGGACAGAGCCGTACGAAACTGCGCGCATCTCATAGGACCATCGTCCCGCATGGCCGTGGCGCCGGGACCAGCCAGGCGGGGGGCCACCGTGGATGACGAACAGCTCACCGCCCTGGCGCTGACCGCCCGCTCCGGACGGGCGGCGGACGTCGAGGCCTTCGTCCGGGCGACCCAGCGGGACGTCTGGCGCTTCGTCGCCCACCTGACGGACGTGCAGTCCGCCGACGACCTCGCGCAGGAGACCTTCCTGCGCGCGCTGCGCGGCCTGCCCGCGTTCGCGGGGCGGTCCTCGGCCCGTACGTGGCTGCTGTCGATCGCCCGGCGCACGGTGATCGACCGGTATCGGATGGCCGCCGCCCGGCCGCGTTGCGCCGCACTGCCGGACTGGCAGGAGGCGGCGGAGCGACAGATCGGCGTGCCGACGGCCGGGTTCGAGGACGGCATCGCGCTCGGCGACCTGCTCGACCGGGTGCCCGCCCAACGGCGGGAGGCCTTCGTGCTGACGCAGGTGGTCGGCCTGAGCTACGCCGAGGCGGCCGAGGTCGCCGGCTGTCCCGTCGGGACCGTCCGCTCCCGGGTCGCCCGGGCGCGGGAGGAGCTGGTGGCACGCCTGCGCGCCGCCGAGGCCGGGGAGCTCGCGACCGCCTGCTGAGCGGGGACCGACGGAGAACAGATGACAGTAACAGATGACAACTTTCGAAATCTGTTATCTGTCATCTGTTCGCTGAAAGCCGTCGACTGTCGACCCCCGGGAAGAAATCCCCCAAGTGTTCGGAACCGGAGCCCCCGCGCCACCGACTGCTGTACCGGACCCCGCCGCCGAGGCGGTGTCCGCTGCAGCAGCACGGGAGACGGAGGGACTTCGTGACAGCACAACCAACCCCGGCCGCCCCATCCCTGACGGAGCGTCAACCGCCAGCCGACCGCTGGAGCCTGGTCGTAGCCGCCGGCCTGCTGTCGTTCGTCGCGATGCTCGACATGAACGTGGTCAACCTCGCGCTCACCGACATCTCGGCCGGCCTGCACGTCTCCCCCGGGGTCGCCCAGTGGGCCGTCCTCGGGTATCAGCTCCCGCTCGTCGCCCTGCTGTTGCCCGCCGGGCGGTGGCTGGATCAGGTCGGCACCCGCTCGGCCCTGCTGTTCGCCGTCGGCTGCTTCGCCCTGTGCAGCATGCTGGCCGCCTGCGCCCCGTGGGCCGGTTGGCTGATCGCGGCCCGGATGCTCCAAGGCGCCTTCGGAGCCGTGCTCTTCGTCCTGATGCCGGTGCTCGCCGCGACCTCCGTCCGGCCCGAGCTGCGCGGCCGGGCGATGAGCGTGCCCGCGACACTCGGTCCGCTCGGCGCCGTCACCGGGCCGGTGGTCGGCGGTCTGCTGCTGGACCACCTGGGCTGGCGGGCGATCTTCCTGGTGAAGCTGCCGGTCTGCCTGGCCGCCGTCCTGGTCGTGTGGCGTCGCGCCCCGCGTCGCGGCGGGCTGCGGCCGCCCGACCGGTCCTCGCTCGGCGACGCCGGGCTGATCGGCGCCGCCGTGGCCGCCGTCCTGCTCGGGCTCACCCTGGCCCCACAGGCACCGGGGTGGCTGCTGCTCGCCCTGCCCGCCGTGCCGCTGGTGCTGCTCTGGCTGCGCCGCCCCGGCGGGCGGCCGGTGGCCGAGGTGCTGCGGGCCGCCGGGACCGCCGGGGCCAACGCCTCGGTGCTGGCGCTCGCCGCCGGCTTCGCGGCCTGCCACTACCTGCTCGCCCAGCACCTGCGCGGCCCCCGGGGCGAGAGCGCCACCGCCACCGCGCTCACCATGCTGGCGTTCCCGCTCGGCATGGTGCTGGCCGGCCGGGTCGGCGGCCGGCTGGCCGACCGCTGGGGCGCCCGCCCGACCGCGCTCACCGGCGCCGCCGTCACGGCCCTCGGCCTGGCCCTGCTCGTCCCGCTGGACGCCGGTTGGTCCGCCGCCGAGATAGCAGCGCGACTCGCGCTCGCCGGTGCCGGGATGGGCCTCAACGGCGGCCCCACCCAGGCCCTGGTGATGTCCGCCTCCCCGCCCGGAAAGCTCGCCACCGCCGGCTCCGCCGTCCAGCTCGCCCGCAGCCTCGGCTTCGCCCTCGGCCCGGCCCTCGCCACCGCCGCCGCCCTGGCCGGCGGCCGTACCGTCACCGGGACCCGCGCCGGGATCGCGCTGGCCGCACTCGTCGCGGCCACCGCCGTCGCCCTGCTCGCGCTGCACCGCCGCCCCACGCCCTGACCGCCCCACGCCACACCACCCCGACCCGCACCGCGACACAGCTCCCCGAACCCCCGCACCACCCCCGACCCGCACCACACCGCACCGAAGGATCCCCGATGACCGAAACGATCCCCGGCCCGGCCTCCACCGACGACGACGTCCCGGGCTGCCCGTACGGGTACGACCGGCTCCCCTCCCCCGTCCCGCTGTACGGCCCGGCGTACAAGCGCGACCCGTACCCCCTCTACCAGCGGATGCGCGAGGCCGGGCCGGTGCACCGGGTGGAGTTCCCGAGCGGCATCCACGCCTGGCTGGTCACCGGCTACCGGGCCGCCCACGCGGCCCTCAACGACCCCCGCCTCGGCAAGAACCACGCACTGGGCAACGACAACTGGCGCCGACTCGCGTCGATCATGCCCGAGCCGCAGCACTCCCAGCTCCAGGTCCACCTGCTCCACCAGGACCCGCCCAAGCACACCTCGATGCGCCGGCTCGTGCTGGACGCCTTCGCCCCGCGCCGGGTGGAGTCGCTGCGCCCCCGGTTCCGGGAGCTGGCCGACGCGCTGGTGGACGAGCTGCCGGAGTCCGGCGGCGCGGACCTGGTGGCCGGCTTCGCGGCCCACTACCCCTTCCGGGTGCTCGCCGAAGTCATCGGACTGCCAACCGAGTTGGCGGAGCGCTTCGACCGGGACTGGGGCAAGGTGGTCGCGCCGGTCGGCCCGCAGGACCCCGGCCGTCCGGCGTACGAGGCGCGGCTGCGCGGCCTCCAGACGTACATCGCCGACGTCGTCGCCCGCAAGCGCGCCGACTGCCGGGAGCCCGGCTGGGCGGCGCAGGAGGACCTGCTGGGCCGGCTCGTCGCCGCCCATGACGCGGGCGAGTTGAGCCGCGCCGAGCTCGACTCCATGGTGTTCCAGCTGCTCGTCGCCGGGCAGGAGCCGGTGACCAACCAGATCACCACCATGCTGGTCACCCTGCTGCGCCACCCCGAGCAGCTCGCCCGGCTGCGCGAGGGCGTCGACGAGCCCGGCCGACTCGCCCGGGCGGTGGAGGAACTGCTGCGCCACGACGCCGCGTTCGAGCTCACCACCTGGCGGTTCTTCGCCGAGGACAGCGACCTGTTCGGCACCGCCGTCCCGGCGGGCGACTCGGTGATCGTCTCGCTCTGCGCCGCCAACCGCGACGAGGCACAGTTCCCCGGGCCCGACCGCCTCGACCTCGACCGCACGCCCAACGCCCACCTGGCCTTCGGCCACGGCATCCACTTCTGCCCGGGCGCCGCGCTGGCCCGGGCAGAACTCCAGATCGCCCTCGCCACCCTGCTCACCCGACTGCCCGGCCTGCGCCCGGCCGAGGCGCCCGGCGACGGTCTGGCGGACCTGACCTGGGTCCCCGCCGTCCTGGCGCGCGGCGTGAGCCGGCTGCCGGTCGCCTACGACCACCGCCGCTGACCCCGGACGCGTCCCGCCACCCGGCTCCACCCGCCCGGAGCCGCGCCCCGCACCCCGCACCCCGCACGACCTTCCCTGGAGGACCCGCCATGCCGCCCGTCGGCACCGCCCCTGCCGTCATCACCCCCCACGCGCCCGACGCCCCCGACGCCCCCGACGGCCCCGGAACCCGCGCCGGCGCCACCGCCCTCGCCGCCCGCGTCCTCGGCCTGCTACTGCCACACCGTCGCGCCTCGGACCCGGAGTTCGACGCCGGCCCGGAGCACTTCCCGCTCCAGCTGGCGCAGTTGGCGGACTTCATCACCGCCGGCGAGCCGATCGTCCTCACCCTGCCCGGCTTCCCCTGCAAGTCGCCGAACCCGGCGAAGGTGCTCGGCCACCTGCCGGACGAGGGCGAACGGCTGTCGCTGACCTTCCTCGACGGGCTCTGCGCCGAGATCGGCCGCCTGCACGCGCCCGGCGCCCGCATCCTGATCTGCTCGGACGGCCACATCTTCGGCGATCTGATCAACGTCCCGGACGATCACATAGACGCCTACTCGGACGCCCTGACCGCGATGATCGCCCACGAGGGCCTCTCCCACCTCGACATCTTCGACCTGCGGGCCGTCCTCGGCGACCTCCCGTACGACGAGAAACGCGCCCGGGTGCACGCCCAGTACGCGCCGAGCGTCGAGGAGTTGCGCGAGCAGGTGCTGACCGAGGAGGAGACCCTGCGGCTCTACCGGGGCATCACCCGCTTCCTCACCGAGGACACCATCGGCTTCACCGGCACCCGTTCCGCCCTCCAGCGGGAGTGCCGCCGCCGCGCCTACGGGGTGATCCAACGCAGCCGTGCCTGGGGCGAGTTGATCGCCGAGCACCACCCGCGCGCCGTCCGGCTCTCCATCCACCCGCAGCCGGCCGGGGCGTCCAAGTTCGGCATCCGACTGCTGGCGTCCGCCGATGCCTGGACCACGCCCTGGCACTCGGCGGTGCTCCACCGCACCGGCGGCGAGCGGGAGTTGCTGCGCAACGACGAGGCCGCCAGACTCGGCCGGCTGGTGCTGCGGGACGGCAGGCCGAGCCACTACGAGGGCTGCTGAGGCACGCCTCGCCGGCCCGCGCGGGCCGGGTGGTACCGGGGGCGGCCGGCCCCTGCGCTACCCGGCCCTGCCGTCGACCCCGCAGCGCGTGGGAGCGATGGCCGGGTCCGCCGCCGGGGCACGGTGGTCGAAGGCGATCAACGGGTCGCCGGTGAGCGGGTGTTCCACCACCGCCGCCCGTACCCCGAAGACCTCGGCCAGCAGCCCGGCGGTCAGCACCTCGCGCGGCGCCCCGGAGGCCACCAGGGCGCCGCGGTGCAGGACGTGCAGCCGGTCGCAGACCGAGGCGGCGGCGTTGAGGTCGTGCAGGGCCACCAGGGTCGTGCGGCGCTGCTCCCGGAGCAGCGCCAGCAGTTCGACCTGGTGCCGGACGTCCAGGTGGTTGGTCGGCTCGTCCAGCACCAGGACGTCCGGCTGCTGCGCGAGCGCCCGGGCGAGCAGCACCCGTTGCCTCTCGCCGCCGGACAGTTGGGCGAAGCGGCGGTCGCCGGCCTCGGCCATGCCGACCCGGTCGAGCGCCTCGGCGGTGATCCGGTGGTCCTCGGCGCCGTCCGCCGCGAAGGCCCGCTTGTAGGGCGTGCGGCCCATCGCGACCACCTCGCGGACGCTCAACTCGAAGTCCTCGCCGCGCTCCTGGGGCAGCGCCCCGATGTGCCGGGCGGACTGCGCGGGCCGCAGCTCCGCCAGGTCCCGCCCGGCCAGCAGCACTCGGCCCGCGCTGGGCCGCAGGTGCCGGTAGACGGTGCGCAGCAGGCTGGACTTGCCGCTGCCGTTGGGCCCGACCAGTCCGGCGATCTCTCCCTCCTCGGCGATCAGGTTGGCCCCGGCCAGCACCGTCCGGCCGGCCAGGGCGACGCTCAGGTCCTCGACGGCGATCCTCAACTGCGCTCCAGTCGTCGGTCCAGCAGGTAGAGCAGGGTGGGGGCGCCGAGGACGGCGGTGACCACGCCGATCGGCAGTTCCTGGCCGTCCAGGGCGGTGCGGGCCACGGTGTCGACGACGACCAGCAGCAGCGCCCCGGTCAGCGCGGACAGCGGGAGCAGCCGCCGGTGGTCGCCGCCGAGCAGCAGTCGGCACACGTGCGGCACCATCAGTCCGACGAAGCCGATCGCCCCGGAGACCGCGACCAGCACCCCGGTGAGCACGCTGGTGACGACGAAGACCTCGCGGCGCAGCCGGGTGACGTCCACGCCGAGCCCGGCGGCCGTCTCGTCGCCCATCAGCATCGCGTTGAGCCCCCGGGCGCGGGCCTGGAGCAGCGCCAGTCCCACCGCCACAGCGACGGCGGGGAGGGCGAGTTGGGCCCAGACGGCGCCGCCGAGGCTGCCCATCAGCCAGAACAGCACACCTCTGGTCTGCTGCTCGTCGCGGGTCTGCAGGACGAGGTAGCTGGTGATGCCGCCGAGGAACTGGGCGATGCCGATGCCCGCGAGGACCAGGCGCAACGGGGAGAAGCCGCCACCGCGGCGGGCCATCAGCCAGACCAGTGAGAACGCGGCGAGCGCGCCGGCGAACGCCGCCAGGGAGACGGTGAGGCCGAGCGCGCTGCCGAAGGAGAGCTGGAGACCGAGGGTGGTGCCGAGGACGATGGCGGCGACCGCGCCGAGCGAGGCGCCGGAGGAGATGCCGAGCAGGTAGGGGTCGGCGAGCGGGTTGCGGACCAGGGCCTGTACGGCGGTGCCGACCAGGCCGAGTCCGGCGCCGACCACGGCGGCCAACAGGGCGCGTGGGACGCGCAGTTGCCAGACGATGAGGTCGCGGGTGCCGGGTTCGGGGGCCCGGCCGGCGAGTCGGCGGGCGACCACCGACCAGACCTCGCCGGGCGGGACGTCCACCGAGCCGAGTGAGACGGCGGCGGTCAGCGCGAGCACCAGGGCGGCGGTGAGGGCGGCGGCCAGCGGCCCGGCCCGCAGGGTGCGGGCCGGGCGGGCGTCGCCGCGCTCATTCCGGGAGGTGGCCGAAGTCACCGGCTACTGCCCGTTCTTGGCGAGGTCGGGGCTCTTGACCAGGTCCGGGTGGATGGTGGCGGCGATCTGCCGGACGGCGTCGGCGTTGCGGACCCCCGCGATGGTGGTCACCTCGGAGCCGAGCCGGACGAAGTGCCCCTCCTGGACGGCCTTCAGGCCCTGGGTCGCGGGAAAGTCCTTCAGGAAGGCCTCGGCCTCGTCGAAGGCCTTGCGGGTGGCCTCCTCGCTGCCCCGGTTGCGCACGGCCAGCTGGATCCAGTCCGGGTTCTTGGCGACCACGTCCTCCCAGGAGCCGGGCTTGAAGTCGGCGTCGCAGTCGGCGAACACGTTGCGCGCCCCGGCCTGGCTGATTACGGCGTTGGCGACCTGTCGGCCGCAGACCGCCACCGGCTGCTTGGTGCCGGCGTCGAAGTCGAAGACGAAGTAGCTCGGCCGCTGTGCCTCCGGCACGGCGGCGAGCGCGGTGCGGACCTCGCCGAGTTGCTTCTCCATCCCGGCGACCAGTTCCTCCGCGCGCGCCGCGGTTCCGGTGACGGCGCCGAGCCGGCGGACGTCCTCCTCGATCCCGGCGAGGTCGATGCGCGGCGCCTTGGCGGCCTTCGGTGTCCCGGCGCAGGCGGTGGAGAGCAGGTAGACGTGCTGGATGCCGGCCGCCGCGTACTCCTCCTCGCTCGGCCCGGTGGCGCCGCCGCCCATCATCGGCATCGCGCCGAAGGTGTCCACGTAGAGGTCGGCTCCGGAGCCGAGCAGCTTCTCCTTGGCTATGCCCTTGTCCCCGAGCGCCGGCACCTTGGCGCCCTGCTCGGCGAGGTCGGCGGGCAGGGTGCCCTTGCCGGGCGGGAAGCCGGTGCCGATCACCCGCTCCCCCGCGCCGAGTCGGAGCAGCAGCTCCAGGCTGGAGGCGTTGCTGGTGACGATCCTGGCGGGCGCCTTGGCGATGGTGGTCTCCTTGCCCGCGCAGTCGGCGACCTTGACGGGGAATCCACCACCGGGGGCGGGCTGGACGGTGACGGAGGCGCTCTGCCCGCCCCCGGTCCCGCTTCCGCAGGCCGTGGCGAACAGGGCGACGGCGGCCGCGATTCCGCAGACGACGCGAGGGCGCATGACAACTCTCTCCTGGTCGGTGATCGCGCTCGGCGATCGTGTTCGGTGCTTGGTGCTTGCGTTCGGTGCTCGGTGCTCGGCGTTGGCACTCGGCGCTCGTGCGTGCCGAGGGCCCGTGCTGCGGACCCGGACCAGGTAGTCGGACGGCCCGGGCGGCCGGTTCCCCGCGATTCGCGACCGGTCGCCGGCGGCGCGCCCCCTCGCCGGGAAGCCGGACGTAGGCTGGCCGGATGGCCGCCCCCACCGCCCCGCGCGACGACCTCGACCTTCCCGTCCGGCTCGGGCCGCGCCCGCCCCGCCGGGTGGTCTCGCTGGTGCCCTCACTGACCGAGGCGGTCGCCGCCACCGCGCCCGGGCTGCTGGTCGGCGCCACGAACTGGTGCAGCCACCCCGCCGACCTGTCCGTCACCCGGATCGGCGGCACCAAGAACCCGGACGTCCCGCGCGTCCTCGCGCTCGCACCCGACCTCGTCCTCGCGAACGACGAGGAGAACCGGCGCCCCGACCTGGACGCGCTGCGGGCGGCCGGCGTCCCGGTCTGGGTCACCGACATCCGCACCCTGGACGACGCCTTCCGCTCCCTGGACCGGCTGTTGACCACCGCCTGCGGGCTGCCCCGCCCGGCCTGGCTGGACGAGGCGGAGGCGGCCTGGGCCCCCGTCTGCAGCGGCGGCACTCCTCCGGACGTCGACGGCCCGCGGACCGTCGTGCCGATCTGGCGCCGACCGTGGATGGTCCTCGGGAGCGACACCTTCGCCGGGGACCTGCTGCGCCGGCTGGGCCTGCGGCTCGTCCACGCCGACCACCCCGAGCGCTACCCCGCCGTCCCGCTTCCCGAACTGATCGCCTGTCGGCCGGAATTGGTGGTCCTACCGGACGAGCCGTACCGGTTCACGGCCGAGGACGGCCCGGAGGCATTCCCGGAGACACCGGCGGCGCTGGTCAGCGGACGGCACCTGACCTGGTACGGGCCGTCGCTGGTGACGGCCCCGGCCGTGCTTCGGCGGGCCCTCGACCACCCGCTCGGTCCTGGTGGCAGGGGCACCTCGTAGGATGACCGCCACTCACCGGCGGCCGCCGGTGACCAGTGGGGGGACCACACATGAGAGTGAGCACGACCGGGCGGGCCCTGGGCCTGATGTCCGCCGCCGCCGTCTCGGCCGCCGTCCTGGCCGGCTGCGGCACCGAGCACGCCGACAGTCACCGGGACGCGTCGTCCGGCGGCACCCCGGTGGCCGCGAGCGCCTCGCCCGTCGCGACACCGAGCGAGAGCCCGTCCGCGAGCACCGCGCCGAGCCCGACCGCACCGGCGAGCACGAGCCCCGCCGCCACCCAGGGCCTGGCCACCGGACAGAGCACCGGCCCGGGCACCTTCGGAAAGCCCTCCCCGAGCACACAGCCGGGCAGCACCGCCAAGGCCGGAGCCGGCAGCCTGCCCGCCGGGGTGACGACCCAGCCGCCCGTCGCCAAGCCCGTCGTCGCGGCGCCGGTGCCGAGCGCCAAGCCCGGCCCGGTCGCGCCTCCACCGCCGGCGCCCTCGACCCCGCACGTGCCCCCGGCGCAGAGCGGCTGCGCGCCCGGCAAGCCCCGGCCGGACGAGGCCAAGGAGGCCGTCGGCGCGGCGCTCGGGGCGGCGGCCGACCAGACCCGGACGCTCAGGCTCGGCAGCGGCGGCACCGACCAGCTCCCGCCGCTGCCCTCAACCTCGTCAGGGCGATCGCCTGGCAGGAGAGCGGCTGGCAGTCCGGCATCGTCGCCTGCGACGGCGGAATCGGCACCATGCAGGTCATGCCGAACACCGTCAGCTGGATGAACGGCAAGTTCGGCACCACCTCCGACCCCGCCACCCTCGCCGGGAACGTCCAGCTCGGCACCCAGCTGCTCGACTGGCTCGTCGCCTACTACGGCGACTCCTCGTTCGGCGGCAAGTACGACCTCTCCCCCGACCCGGTCACCGGCAAGACGCCGCTGCTCGACCTGGTCGTCTCCGCGTACAACGCGGGCGCGGGCAACGTGCACTACAGCGTCGTCATCGACCCGGCCACCGGCGAGGCCGTCGGCAGCCTGGCCATCCCCAACCCGGCGTACGTCGCCAACGTGAAGGCGCTGATGTCCAGCCAGCCGTGGAACAAGGCCGGCTGACGGAGGGCACCGTTTCACCCCCGGAACACGACGGGGCCCGGGACGCGTGCTCGCGTCCCGGGCCCCGGCCCTGCGGCCGTACGTCGTCAGCCGCGCGCGGCGGCGACGGCGGCGCCCAGCGCCTCCTTGATCCGGGGGCCGAGGCGGGCGAAGCCCAGCTCCTTCATGGCCGCCCGCAGCAGCTCCTCGTCGCTCCGCTCGACACCGTCACCGTCCACCCACCGCACGACGGCGAGCAGTTCCTCGGCGGAGTAGGCGGTCACGGGGCGACCGGGCGTGAAGTCCGGCTTCGCGGGACGGGCGTCGGCCTCCGGCTCGGCGACCGGAGCCTCGGCGACGACGGGCTCGGCCTCGATGACCGGCTCCTCTGCCTCGACGACCGGCTCCGCCACCTCGACGGCAACAGCCTCGGTCTCGGCGACGGGCTCCTCGACAACGGTCTCGGACTCGGACTCGACGACCGGCTCAACCTCAGCCTCAGCAGCTTCGACAACCGCATCGGCACCCTCGACCTCGGCCGACTCCTCGGCGGCAGGCTCCGCCGCTACGACCTCAGGCTCGGTCTCGGACTCGGTCTCGATCTCGGCCGCCGGCGCGACCTCAGCAGCGGCCTCCTCGACCTCAACGGCCGGTTCCTCGACCGCAGGCTCCGCCACGACGACCTCGGCGACTACCTCAGCGGCCTCGGCGGCAGGCTCCGCCGCTACGGCCTCAGGCTCGGTCTCGGACTCGGACTCGGACTCGACGACCGGCTCAACCTCAGCCTCAGCAGCTTCGACAACCGCATCGGCACCCTCGACCTCGGCCGACTCCTCGGCGGCAG
>NZ_JBSFKF010000009.1:205176-298554 GCF_053598415.1 Kitasatospora sp. NPDC001132
GCTCCGCCGCTACGGCCTCAGGCTCGGACTCGGACTCGATCTCGGCCGCCGGCGCGACCTCAGCAGCGGCCTCCTCGACCTCAACGGCCGGTTCCTCGACCGCGACGGCGGGCTCGGCCACGGCGGGCTCTGCGACGACAGCCTCAGGCTCGGGCTCTGCGACGACAGCCTCAGGCGCGTTCTCGACCACCGGCGCGACCGCGTCCTCGACGGCCGGCTCCTCGACCGTGACCTCGGCAGCGGTCTCCTCGGCCCCTACGGCCTCAACGACCTCAATGACCTCGGCGCTCTCGGTGACCGGGGCGTCCTCCGGCTCCACCTCCGCCGTCGGCTCGTCCGCGGCCTCGGCCAGAGCGGCGGTCGCGGCGGCCACCAGGTCGTCGGCCGCCGGGGAAGGCGCCGGGAGGGAGACCACGGCAACCGGCGTCTCCTCCTCGGCCTGCGCCGCCGGCGGCTCGTCGTCAGCGGCACCCGCGTCCGACGCCGTCTCTGCCTCCGCCCCTACCTCTACCTCGACCTCCGTCACGACGTCGGCCTCGACCTCGTCAGCCTCGGTCACAGTCGCCGCAGCAGCGTCGTCGGCCGACTCCGCCACAGGCGTCACCAGGACCGGAACCTCCTCCACGAGGCCGTCCCGCTGCCCGGCGGCCAGCGCCTGCAGGGCAGCCGCCTCGGCGTCAGCCCGGTCGACCGACTCCTCGGTCCCCGGCTCGTCGGTCCCGGACTGCTCGGCCGCAGCCTCCTCTGCACCGGTCCCACCGTCGACCTCGGCGCCGACCTCGACCGCGGTCTCGGCCGCCGCCTCCGCGGTCTCCTCGGTACCCGGCTGCTCCTCGACCACCGTCTCCTCGACCGCGACAGCGGCCGCCTGCTCCGCCAGCCCGTCCCGCTGCCCGCCGGCGAGCGCCTGGCGGGCCGTGTAAGCGGCCTCGGCGGCGCGGCGGTCGGCCTTGGCGGCGGCGAGTTCGGCGAGCAGGTCGGCGAGGCCGGCCTCCTCCAGGCCGGCGCGCAGGCCGCGGATGGTGGGCAGGCGGTAGAGGGTGCCCTCGTCCGCGGCGAGCCGCTCGACCAGGTCGATCAGCTCGGCGAAGGGCAGCCCGTCCAGGTCGTGGTCGGGCAGCAGGCGGGCGAGGCCGCGCAGGCCGGTGTTGATCGCCTCGAAGGCCTGGGCGGTGCGGTCGACCAGGGCGCCGTCGGTGGGCACCCGCGGGAGGGTGCCCACCGGGGCGAGCGCGGCCCAGGCGCGGCGCTCGATCTCCGCGGAGGTGAGAGCCTCGTGCAGGTCCTCCCGGCGGATGCGCCGGTCGATGGCGAGCGCGACGGCCTGCTTGCGCAGCGAGCGGCCCCGCAGCCAGGAGAGCTTGACGCCGTTCTCGCGGCGCCAGGCGCTGTCGGCGGTGGCGGCGGCGAGGGCGCCGAGGTCGGCGTCGTACGCGGCGGGGAAGAGGGTCGCGGAGGTGCGGTGCACCCGCTGGAGCATCTCGACCAGGAGCGCGGTCTTGGCGACGGTGTCGGGCTCTTCGAGCTTGGCGTCGGCGGCGAGGGCGGCGACGGCCTCCCGGGTCTGCTGGAGGTCGCTGCCGCGCAGCTCGGCGAGGGCCGTGGAGGCGGCGCGGGCGTCCTCGGGGGTGGCGACGGTGTCGACGGCCGCGTACCAGGCGTGGGTCTCGGCGGTGAGCGTGAAGGCCCCGAGCTCCGCGTAGCGGCCGAGGTCCTCGCGGAGGTCGGGCTCCGCGGCGGCGTCCTGGGGGTCCTTGACGTCTGCGGCGTCGGCGACGTCCGCCGGGTCGGCTGCGTCGGCGTTGCGCGAGTGAAGCACTGTCATGTGAGGTCCGGTTCTGGGCGACGACGGCGGGGCTGGCGGCGAGGGGGCGGCGGACCGGGTGCGCGAGGTCGCCCCTGGGGGGCAAGGGGGCGCGCGGTCGGGCTGCCGGTTGTGGACGCCCAGAATACGGGTGCCCGTTCGAGCCTTGCACGCACCCACCGTCCGGATGGGCGGGTGTCGTATGCCATACCGCCCGCCTGGCCGCCACTCGGGCGGTCCGCACGGGTGGTCCGCACGGCGGTCCGTCCTTGGTCCGTCATTGGTCCGTCATTGCTCCGGACGGGTGTCCGTGCTGCTCACGGCTCCTCTCCGCGGGGCCCGCGCCGTCCCCCGTCGGACGGCCCGGACGGCCCTGACGGACCGGACCGGCGGCCGGACTGGCGGCCGGGCCGCTGGAACCCTCCCAGCGGCACCTCCCGGACGCCCCGGCCTCCCGCCGGGCCCCGCCGGCCGAGCGGCGGCCGGTACCCGGCGCGGCCGAGGGCCCGCAGATCGACCGGCGCGAGGTACTCGCTGAGCGCGGTTCGGTGCCACCACGCGCCGGTTTCCCGCAGTTCGCGCCAATCGGTGAACCGGTACAGGTAGAGGGTCGCCCGGACGTGGGTCGGCGGGGCGTCCGGGAAGGGGTTGTGGCGCAGCAGGCGCAGGGTGGCCCGGTCGCCGGCGAGCAGGCGGGCGACGAAGGGCAGGAACCAGGGGCGGGCGTAGGCGGGCGAGATGCCGGCGAACCACATCAGCCAGTCGAGCCGCAGGTGGTAGGGCGCGAACTGGCGCGGGAGTCGGCGGACGTCACCGGGCTTGCCCTTGAAGCCGTACTCGCGCCAGACGGTGTGCGGGGTGAGCACCGCCTCGTCGGTGCCCTCGACCACCACCTCCTGGCGGAGCCGGTTGACGCTGCCGAAGGCGCCGTAGGTGTTGACGAGGTGCAGCCGGTTGAAGGAGCGGTTCATGGCCTGGCCGCGGGACAGCATGTTGCGCACCGGCCAGTAGCTGAGCACGACGACGGCGGCGGTCAGCGCGATCACCAGCGCCTCGTACCAGACCGGCGCGCCGGGGTACGCGCGGGCGTGGACGGGCAGGCCGAGGCGGGCGGGCTGCACGGCGGCGATGGCGAGGGCGATGGTCAGCCAGTTGAGCCAGGCGAAGTTGCCGGAGGCGACCAGCCAGAGCTGGGTGGCGAGGACGGCGCAGGCCGCGTAGCTCGCGACCGGCTGCGGCAGCAGCAGGCAGACCGGTACGACGAGTTGGACGACGTGGTTGGCGGCGGCCTCGACCCGGTGCAGCGGGGCGGGCAGGTGGTGGAAGAACCAGCTGAGCGGTCCGGGCATCGGCTGGGTCTCGTGGTGGTACTGGAGGCAGGTCAGGTCACGCCAGCAGCTGTCGCCGCGCAGCTTGATCAGTCCGGCGCCGAACTCGACCCGGAAGACCAGCCATCGCATCAGCCAGAGCACCGGGGCGGGCGGGGCGGTGTCGGCGTTGCCGAGGAACGCGGCGAGGAAGCCGGCTTCGAGCAGCAGGGACTCCCAGCCGAAGGAGTACCAGGTCTGCCCGACGTTGACGATGGAGAGGTAGAGGCCCCAGAGCGCCATCCACAGCAGGACGGACGCCCAGAGCGGGACGGCGTCGCCGAGCCCGGCCACCACGGCGGCGGCGAGGGCGGCGCCGCTCCAGGCGACGGCGGCGAAGAACCGGTCGCTGTAGTGGAGGTGAAACAGGCCGGGTGACTGTCGGAACGGGACGCGGGCGGTGAACCGGGGCACGGGCAGCATGCCGTCGGCGCCGATCAGGGCGCGGAACTGCGCGGCGGCGGCCAGGAATCCGATCAGGTAGAGGGCGGCGAGCAGGCGTTGGACGAGCAGTCGGCTCAGCCAGTAGTCGGGGGCGGCGAACCAGTCCATGCGGCCCATGCCTACCACCCGGGACCCCGGGCGCGGGGCCGGTCGGGGCGGTGGTACGGGGTCGGTTCACCCGCTCGGCCCGGACGGCGGGCCCGGCGGGCTCGGGCGGGCTCCGACTCGGGCGGGCTCCGGCGGGGTTCGGGTCCGGCGGGCTCCGACTCGGGCGGGGCTCGGCTCCGACTCGGGCGGGCTCCGGCGGGCTCCCGGTGAACTCCCTTCCCCGGACGGCACCGTGGCGGCACCGCGCCGGCACCGGGGCCGCACCGCGGCGGGGTCCTCTCCACGGGGGTGAGAGGCGCCCGCCACGGTGGTGGACGGTCCGCACCGGCCGGGGGTCAGCCGGGCAGGCGGGTTCCGGCCTCGCCGGCGATGGCCGAGCGGCCGGGCACCGAGGCGCCGCTCTGCTGGAGCCGGTCGACGAGCAGGGCGGCCAGCGTGCCGAGCTCCTCCTCGGTGCGGGAGCGGGCGGTGATGTCCATGCCGACGGTGAGGACGCCGTTGATCCGGCCGGTGAGCGCGGCCCGCAGCGGGGTGCAGGTGAAGCTGAAGACCTGTGGGCCGCGCTGGGCGTCCGGGCGGGCGGACTGGATCCGGACGTCGTCGAGGACGGCGGTGCGACCGGTGTGGTAGGCCTCGGCGACGGTCTGTTCGAGGCCTACCGCGCCGAGCAGCGGGTACGCGGCGCCGATCGTCCCGTAGGCCGTCGGCGCGCCGAAGGTGTCGGCGTGCTGGGCGTTGGCGTACCGGATCTCCTGGCCCGGGCCCTCGGTGAGCATGATGGGGAACGGCGAGCCGTCGAAGGCGGCGAACATCTCCTGGCGCTGGGCGAGCAGGCTGTCGCGCAGCCGGATCTCGGAGAGCAGCGCCTCGGCGAGGTGCTGGATGTCGCGCAGCCGCTCGCGCCCCCACTGCCGGGGTTCCCGGTCGAGGACGCAGACGGTGCCGATGACGGTGTTGGTGTCGTCGACGAGCGGGGCGCCGAGGTAGGCGCGGACGCCGAGTTCGTCCACCACCGGGTTCCCGGCGAACCGGGGGTAGGCGAGGATGTCGTCGAGGGCGAGGGGGGAGCGCTGGGCGACCACGTGCGGGCAGAAGCCGTGACTCAGCGGCATCTCGCGGGTGGGGAGGTCGAAGGCGATGCCGCGGTCCGCCCAGGACGACCCGTCCTCGGCCGGGGCGTCGGCCGAACTTGGCGGGATGTAGAGCCCCCGGAACATCTGGCGCTCGTCGTTGATGAAGTTGACCATCGCGATGGGAGCGCGCGTGATACTGGCTGCCAGGTGGGCGAAGCGGTCGAAGGCCTCGTCCGCGGACGGGTCGTTGAGCCCAAGGCCGCGCAGCCTGCGGGTTCGCGCGGACTCCCCGGAGGCACCCGGGAACTGGCCTTGAGTGCTCATCACATCAGTCATGGCGCACATGTAACCAGACATCAGAACCGCTGGAACGCTTCGATCGGGCGTTCCTCGGCATTGCCGATGGCTTGTCAAAACCGCATGTGAACGACAGGTCGACGGACCGTCACGGAAGCGAAGTTCGATTCCCGTCCGAGGCCCGGGCGAAACCCCTCCCGGCGGGGATGGACCGAATCGCGCCAATCCAAGATCGACTCTGGGATGCCCCGGTGCCCCATACAACAATGAGCCCTGCCGAAGACACGGACGGCGCCCGTCACCGGGACACCGCCCCGTGACGCATGCGCCGATCGCACCGGGGCGACCGGCCGGAACTCCCGCACCCCCACCGCCCCCCGAGGGCGTCGCCGGAGCGGCATCGACGGCACGGACGGAGGCACGGCACCACACGCATCGAGAGGACCGGAGCAATGGCGATGGACTACTTCACCGACGACCGTCACGAGGACCTTCGCGCCGAGGTCCGTGACTTCGCGGAGAAGGAGGTGCGGCCGAGGGTGGCCGGGATGGAGTCCGAACGGAAGATCGAGTTCGAGCTGGCCCGGGAGATCGCCCGCCAGGGCTGGATCGGCGTGACGATCCCGCGGGAGTTCGGCGGCCTCGGCCTGGGGCACGTCGCCAAGACCGTGATCATCGAGGAGCTGGCCCGGGTCAGCGGGGCCGCGGGCTCGATCGCGCAGGCCTCCCAGCTGGGCGTGGCCAAGGTCCTCCACTACGGCTCCCAGGCCCAACGCCGCAAGTGGCTGCCGAAGTTCGCCTCCGGAGAGTGCCTGCCGACCATCGCCGTCACCGAGCCGGAGTCCGGCGGGCACGTGCTCGGGATGACCGGCACCGCGGTCCGCGACGGCGACGAGTACGTGCTCAACGGCCGCAAGTGCTTCGTCGGCAACTCCCACATCGGGGACGTGCACGGCGTGGTCCTGCGCACCGGCCGGGGCAGCCGGGGCCTGTCCGCCTTCCTGGTCGAGAGCGACCGCGTGGGGTTCCGCACCGGCTCCCCCGGGTCGCAGAGCGGGCTGCACGGCTTCAGCTTCGGCGAGATCCTCCTGGAGGACTGCCGCGTTCCGGCCGCCAACCGGCTCGGCCGGGAGGGGCAGGGCCTGGACGTCGCCTACTCCTCCTCCACCCTCTACGGCCGGATCAACCTCGCCGCCGTCGCGCTCGGCATCCACACCGCGGTCGTCGAGGACACCGTCCGGTTCGCCGAGGGGCGCGTCCTGTACGGTCGGCCGATCAACCAACTTCCCAACATCATGCTCAAGTTGGGCGAGATGCAGTCCCGGCTGATGACCGCCAGACTCGCCGCCTACCACGCCTCCCACCTGCTCGACCACGGCCGCGCCTGCGACGCCGAGCTGATGAACGCCAAGCTCATCAACACCGAGTACGCGCTGGACTCCGCACGCAACGCCATGGAGATCCACGCCGCCCGCGGACTCCAGCCCGAGTTCGGCATCGAGCGCTACCTGAGGGACGCCACCCACGTCTACCCGCCGGCCGGCACCTCCGACGTCCAGCGGCTGCGGCTCGGGCAGTTCGCCTCGGGCACGTACGGCAAGCAGTGGTCGGCGGAGCTGTCCGACCTGACCAGCTGGGCCTGGAGCGAACTCGCCGCCCAGCGGGACGCCCCGGCGGAGAAGCCGCCGGGACGGGGCGGACGGGTGCTGCCGATGCCACTCGCGGGCTGAGACCCGTCCGCCCGCCCCGCCACGAGCGGTACTTGACCTGTTCCTGGCGGCCTCTCCCCGGGGCCTCACCCGACCTCCGGGGACCGCCGCTTCGACCCGGCCGAGGGCCGTGAGCTGCGGCGTCACGTCGGCGGAGCGTGCGGCACGAGCGCCGCCACAGCGCCATCAGGCCCTCGTACCCGGCCAGTTGATGTTCATCGACGACACTCGGGCTGATAGCGTTCCGTGCCGTCGGCGGCCGCGCTGCACCCCGCCGGGCCAGTGACAGCACGTCACCGGCTCCGGCAGCCCAGGCCTCGACGCCCCGAAGCCCGGCCGCTCCGTACGGGGTCGAACCGCCGCCCGGACCCACCGGTCCGGACCGGCGTCCCGGTTCCCGCGACGCGGCCCTGCAGCAAGGAATCAGATGCCAGGCATACCGGCCCGCCGCACGGGCCACCGCGCCGGCCGGTCCGGCTCGCTCCGCGGCCGGCTCCTCTCCCTCGCGCTGGTCCCCAGCCTGGGCCTCGCGGCCGCCTGGGGCTACGCCGTCCACCTGCTGCGCGACTCCGGACAGCGCACCGCGCTGCTGGCCGGCAGCGCGGCCGTCGCCGCGGTGGTGCTGATCAGCCTGTTCCGCGGCATCCGAACCGCCTGGACGCTGTCGGCGCGGCTGTCCGACCTACGGGCCGACACCGTCGCGCTCGCCCGGCAGGAGATCCCCGAGGTCGTCGAACGGCTGCGCGCCGGAGAGCAGGTGGCCGCCCCGACCGCCTGGGCACCCTCCCGGCGCGGCGGCGACGACCTCCAGCAGGCCTCGGAGGGCCTGGCCACCGCCCGGCAGGCCGCGGTCGCCGCCATCATCCACCAGGCCCAGGGCCGCGAGGGGACGAAGAAGGTCTTCCTCAACATCGCCCGGCGCACCCAGATCCTGATCCACCGGCAGATCAGCATGCTGGACGCGCTGGAACGCGAGCACGAGGACCCGGAACTGCTGCGCGAACTGTTCGCCGTCGACCACCTGGCCACCAGGATGCGGCGCAACGCCGAGAACCTGGTCATCCTCGGCGGCGCCCTGCCCGCCCGACGCTGGCGGACCGCCGTGCCCGTGGTCAACGTGCTGCGCAGCGCCGTCTCGGAGACCGAGAGCTACTCCCGGGTCGTCGTCCAGGGCGTGCCGCGCGTCTCGCTCGACGGGCAGGCCGTCGCCGACGTCATCCACCTGGTCGCCGAGCTGATCGAGAACGGCACCACCTTCTCCCCGCCGTACACCCAGGTGCAGGTCTCCGCGCAGGAGGTTCCCACGGGCCTGGCCGTCGAGGTCGAGGACCGCGGGCTCGGCATGACCGAGGAGGAGCACCGGCGGATCAACGATTACCTGGCCGCCCCTCCCGAGCTGGACGTCTCCGCGCTCGGCGACGACCTGCGGCTCGGCCTGTTCGTCGTCGCGCGCCTGGCCGCCCGGCACGACGTCCGGGTCTCCCTGCGGCCGTCCCCGTACGGCGGCACCCGGGCCGTGGTGCTGGTGCCCTCGGCGCTGCTGGAGCGGGCCGGGCAGCCGCCGCAGTCGGCCGCGGTGCCGGGGCTGCCGTCGGGGGCCCGGATCACCCGGGTCCCGGCGTCCGACGCGCGTCCGGGGGCGGGGGGTGGCAGTGCTGGGGGTGGCAGTGCGGGGGACGCCAGTGCGGGAGGCGGCAGTGCGGGGGACGCCAGTGCGGGAGGCGGCAGTGCGGGAGGCGGCTTCCGGCCTGGAGTCGGGTCCGGGGCCGGTCCTGGAGCCGGGGCTGGTGTCGGTTCGGGTTCCGGTTGGGGGTCGGCTTCCGGTTCGAGTTCGGGGGCGGGGTCGGGTACGGGGTCTGGTTCGGAGGCGGGGTCGGGTTCGGGGCACGACGGCCTCGGGCGGGATCCGTCGGGCGCGACGGCCGTGGGAACGGGCGGAAGGCGGGACGGGGGCCAGGCAGCTCCGGGGCCCTTCGGCGCCCCGGGGGCTCCCGCCGTCCCGTACGCCACGGACGGCGGCGGGACCGGCGCTGTCGACGTCGTGCGGGCCGATGCACCCGACAACGGGGGCCTGCCGGTCGGCGCCGAGATCCCCGGACTGCCCGGCGCCGTGGTCGTTCCCCGGCCCGTGCCGCCCCGCATGTACGACCTGTCGGGCGGCCCCACCGTGGGCCACGGCGCCACCGCGCCGGTGCACGGGGCGCTCCCCGCACCTTCGACCCCGCCGCGAGCCCCCGGGGAAGCCTTCGGGGAAGCCCCCGCCGTCCGGGAGTCCGAGGGCCCGCGGTGACGCCCCGGCGGACCGTGGCCGCCCCGGCCCTGCCGATGAGCGCGGTCCGGGTACCGCCGGGCGGGCCGGTCTGGGCGGGACGGGCCGTCTCTACGGGCGGCCCGCGCCGGGCTCAGGCGTCGGCGTGGAGCGGGTGCAGGTCGGCGAGCGACTCGACCAGCGGCGCCAGTTCGGGGACCTCGGTGGCCTCGGCCAGCGTCGCCTCCAGCGCGGCGTCGTGCACCGGGCGGGCGGCCGTCAGCAGGTCGCGCCCCTCGGGCGTCAACTCGGTGTAGATGCCGCGCCGGTCGTCCGCGCAGAGGTAGCGGCCGAGCAGGCCCCGGTCCTCCAGGCGGCTGACGAGTCGGGTGGTCGCGCTGCTGCTGAGCGCCGCCGCGCGGGCCAGCTGCTGCATCCGCATGTGCCAGCCGTCCTGGCGGGAGAGCGCCTCCAGCACCGTGTACTCGACCACCGAGAGCTTGAACTCGGCCTGGAGCGCCTTCTCCAGCGCGGTGTCGATCATGCCGTGCAGCGCGGCGAGCGTCCGCCAGCCGCGGGCCCGGATCTCGGCCGCATCGTCGCGGATTCCCATGACTCGCCTACCCTTCCGTCGCGCTGCTCGTACCCTGTGCCCGACGAGGCCCCGTGCGCGGTGTCGTACGAGGTCTCGTTCCGCGTCTCCTCGTCTTCCGCTGACAAGTATGCCAGTTGGCGCGGAATACCGTTCTGTGCAAATAGTTCGGCTTATACCCCGGCCGCCTCCTCCCCGGACCAGGCCGCCGCACACAGCGCCGCGGCCAGTTCCTCGGTGTAGGAAGCCGCCGTCAACCAGGCGATGGCGAAGGCCCCGTGGTCGTCCGTGACGATCCGGCCGAAGACGTCGCGCTGCCGGTGGGCCGCGCCGGCCCGGAGGCCGTCGAGGAGTTCGGCGGCGGTGGCCAGCCCGGCGGCGCGCAGCAGTGCGCGGTCGGCCGCTGCCGAGGCCCCGCTCGGCGCGAGGGCGTGCCGCCCCGTGGTGACCGTCTGCTCGACCCGTCGGGCGAGCACATGCACGGGCGGGCCGTACGGCGCCGGGCCCGCTGCCGGGGCCGTCGGCTGGGCCGTCCGCTGAGCCGTCGATGCGTCCACCCGGTCGTCGGCTGTCGGGTCGGCCTGAGTGGCGGAGGCCTTCGCGGGCGCGGCGAGGTCGGCGGTCTGGAGGCGTTCGAGGCCGAGGTTGACCCGGCCCGCCCGCTCCACGGGCCGGGAGAGCGGGCCGGGGTCGTCCGGGGGCGTGCCGATCGCGAGCAGGCGCAGCTCGGGACGGTCCGCGCGCTCCAGACGGCCGATCACCCGCAGCCGCAGGCCGGGCGTGGTGGCGAGCAGCGCGAGGTTCGCCCGGAAGGGGAGGTCGGGGTGCTCGTGCGCCGGGCGCAGGACGACCACCGGGCCACCCAGCGGCCCGTCCGCCGGCCCGCCCGCCGGCGCCCCCGTCGTGCAGCGCGCCAGCAGCTGCGACGTCCCGCCCGGACCGGTGGGGGCGGTGCCCAGCAGGGTGACGTCCAGGAAGAGCAGGTCGCTCCCGGCCGGGCGGCTCTCGTACGGCAGCTCCTGCGCCGCGAGCGCCCGGGCCACCTGAGCGGGCACCGGTTCGGCCCAGAGCCGGGCGGCCGGCTCCGCCGTCCACGCCGTGCCCGCCGCCCGGACCGCCCGGACCGAGGCGCCGGCGCCCAGCCGTCCGCCGGTGGACCTGGTCGCGCCCTGGACGGCCAGCCCGGCGCGGCTGAACTCGCGGTGGCTCAGCGCGGCGTCGCCCAGCCGGACCGTCCGGTTGCCGGCCCCGACCGCCTGCGGGGCGGCGGCCGCCGCGTCGTCATGCGGCATCACCTCGGCGATCGTGCTGAGACGCCCGTTGGCGTCCACCGCCCAGCTGACCGCGCCCGCATGGGTGGCCGTCAGCACCGGCTCGGCGAACAGGCCGTAGAGCCGCAGCCCGCCCTCCTCCCGGTAGGCCTGGCGCGCGGTGCCGCGCAGCTCGACGACCGGGGCGGCACCGGCGGCCAGGGCGGTGGTGAGGCCGAGCAGTTCGCGCAGACCTGCCACCAGGTCGACCAGCCGGTGGTCGGGCGCGCCGGAACGCGCCGCCCGGACCCGGGTCACGACGGTGACGGCGGCCGCTGCCGGGCGGTGCAGGCCCACCAGCCGCACCCGGTGGGCCGCGCGCAGCAGTTCGGCCTGGGCGACAGCGCCCGCCCCGCTGACCCCGGCGGCCAGCACGGCGGCCGCGGCCCGGTGGAGGTGGTGGACGGCTTCGAGCTCGACGGCGGTGAGCGGGGTGGGGGCCGGCCGGTCGGCCGACTCGGCGGCCGCCGCCGTGGGTGCCGTCGCAGTGCCGCCCCCGGGCTCGGGCGCCGGCCCGGGCTCGGACCCGGTTTCGGCCCCGGACTCGGAGGCGGGCCCGGGCGCCGGCTCGGGCTCGGCCTCGGCAAGCGGGCAGAGGGTGACCGCGGCGGCCCGGTGCACGCAGGCCGGGGCGAGCAGGCAGCCGCAGCGGACGCCGGCTTCCCCGGTGACCACCCCGCCCGGGGCGTGCAGCACGAGCACCGTCTCCTCGTCCACCTCCACCCGCCACTCGTCGCCCTCTCGGACCACCGGCCGCTCCGCCAGCTTCGCCGCCGCGCCGTCCAGCCGCTTCTGCAGCCGGGCGCTCAGCCCGGCCACCACCTCGGCGACCACCTCGGGCCGCACGCCCGGCCAGTCGCTCGTCCGTGCCGTCACACTCATCGCACCTTCTCCCCCACCCAGCGGGCCAGTTCCAGCGGGCTCAACGCCGCCACGGGCATTCCGGCCGCGACCAGTTGGCCCGCGACCGCCTTCGAGTAACGGGCCGTCCCGGTGTCGTCCAGCGCCGCGCAGCCGAGAAGGTGCACGCCGGAGTCCACCAGCGCCCGGGTCTGGGCCAGCAGCCCGCCGACCGGGCCGCCCTCCTCGAAGTCGCTGACCACCGCGATCAGCGTGCGGGACGGCACCGTCACCAGCTCCCGCGCGTAGCGCAGCCCCTTCGCGATGCTGGTGCCGCCGCCGACCCTCACCTCCAGCAGCAGGCTCAGCGGATCGTCCACCCGCTCCGTGAGGTCCAGGACCTCGGTGGAGAACGCCACGAAGTGGGTGCTCAGCGAGGGCACCCCGGCCAGGATCGAGGCCGTCAGCGCGGCCCACACCGTGGAGGCCTCCATCGACCCGGAGACGTCCACGACCAGGATCAGCCGCCAGTCGTTGGCCTGCCGCGCCCTGGTCCGGAAGACCGGGCGCTCGGGCACGATCAGGGTGCCGCCGTCCGGCGCGGGACGGGCGGTGGCGAGGTTGGCCCGGATGGTCCGGTCCAGGTCCAGCCCGCCGCCCGGGCGGCGGGACGGGCGCGGCACGGCGATCCCGGTCAGGGCCGGGCGCAGCCTGGTGGCCAGCTCCCGGCTCAACTCGTCCACCAGGCGCCGCACCAGCGGGCGCAGCCGGGCCACCCGGGCCTCGGGCAGACCGCCCGCGTGGTCCAGCACGGTGCGCAGCAGGTCGACGGACGGGCGGACGGCGGACGGGTCGATCGCCTCCAGGACGTCGGTACGACCCTGCGCGACGGCGGCCGCCAGCACCTCCTCCCGCACGCCGGGGCCGAACAGGGACTCCAACTCCTCGGCCCACTCCCGCACACCGGGGTACGGGGCCTCGCGGCCGCCCTTGCCGCCCCGGCTGTCCACGCCCGGGCCGGAACCCTCGCCGTGGCCGCTGCCGTACAACTCGTCCAGGGCGGTGGCGAGTCGGGCGCCACGGCCGGTCAGGCCGCCGCTGCCCGGGCGGCCGAGGAGCAGCCGCCAGCGCTCGGCGGGGGCGAGGGTGCGCGGCGGGGTGGTCACGGCAGGAGGCCGGGTGGCCGGCAGCTCCGTGGCCGGGGGCGGCGTGGCCGGGGGCGGCGGCGCAGCGACCGGAGGCTCCGCGGACGTCGGGGGCTCCACGGGTGTCGGGGGCAGGAGGCCGCGACGGGCGAGTGCCGCACGCGCCGCGAGGTCCGCGCGTACCCAGCCGGCGAGCACGGCGGGGCCGGCCTCCTCGGGGAGAGCGGCGAGCCGGGTGCCCAGGCGCTCCTCGACCAGGGCCAGCAGCCGGTCTCGGGCGGCCGGGCTGAGGGTGTCGAACCCGCCGCGCAGTGCGGGCAGCCGGTCCAGGAAGGCCTCGTCGGGCAGCGAGGTGACCCGCTCCAGCACCGGTTCCAGCGCCTGCGGCGCGGAGTCGAACAGGCCCTCCGCAGCCGTCAGCAGACCGACCAGTGACCGCCCGAGCGCGTGGCGTGCCTCCGGACCGGTCGCACCGTCCACCCAGGAGGCGGCCCGGCCGCCCAGGGCCTCGGCCGGCTCCTGCCCGAGCAGCACCCGCACCGCACCGGCCGCAGCCCGCACCAACGGGCTCCCCCGCTCGGCGAGTTCGGCCAGCACGTACGCCAGCCGCACCCCACCGAGTCGGTCCGCCCGCCGCACCAGTTCCACCAGCGCCCGAGCGTCCAGTGGGTCGTCCGACCCGCCCAGCCCCTCCAACTGCCGGATGGCGGCGACGGTGAGCACCTCTCCGGCCGCGGCGAGCACGGGCCGGCCCGTCGGTGCGGACGGCGCGCCGGGCCCGGTGCCCGGGTGAGCGTCTCCCGCAGGGGCGTGACGGCCGCCGGCAGTGGTCGCGCCCGTTCCGGCAGGGGCCGGGGCGGAGCCGCGAAGAGCGGTGTCGCCACCACCTCCGGCGGCCTTCCCAGCACTGCCCGCCGGTTCGGTGCCACCGGGGCCGGGTGCACCAACCACCGTGCCGTTCCCGTCCGTGGCGCCCCCGTCGACCGGGGCGCGGCCGGGCTGCTCCCGGAGGGCGGGGCGGGCAGGGGCGGCGGGCGCCGAAGCCGTCCCGCCGTCTGCGGCCGCGACGGCGCCGCCGTTGGCGGCGGCCACCACCTCCCCTCCCCGCGGGGTGCAACCCGGGAAGTGGCCCGCCGTCAGGCGGTCGACGAGTGCCAGGGCGTCGAGGAGGTCGGGGAGGGTGGCGGAGGTGGGGAGGACGGTGGTGAGCTGGGTGAGGCGGGTCTCGGCGAGGGTGGGGAGAGCGCAGGAGGCGGCGGCGGTGAGGCCGTCGATGATCTCGCGCGGGGTCGGCTGGTCGCTGAGCCGGGCGCGCAGGGCGCCTTCGGCGGCCTGGGCGGGGGTGACGCCGCGGGTGCCGGCCACGGTGAGCATGGCGGCGGTGGCGGGCGTCCAGTGCAGGCGCCAGCGGGTGCCGAGGGTCTCGGTGCCGCCGGCGCCGGTGGTGGCGACGGCCTCGGCGTAGGGGACCTCGCAGGCGGTGAGGCGGTGCAGGAGGACCTCTCGGCGGCGGTCGAGGGCGCTGCGCAGCGGGTCGAGGCGCAGTTCGCGCGGACCTGGGTCGGCGGGGCCCGGGAGGCCGAGGTCGCCGAGGAGGGTCTCGACGGCCGGACCGAGTCCGCTGCGCGGGGCGGCGGGGGTGGGACGGCCGGTGCGGGTGCCGACCAGGACCTGCTCGAGGGCGCGGGCGACGGCCCGGCCGCGGCCGAGGGGTTCGCCCTGGGCGAGGACGGTCTGCACCGCTTCGACGAGTTCGCCGCGGCTGGGGGCGGCGTGGCCGCGCAGTCGGGCGAGGTCCCCGGCCAGGCGGACGATCTCGCGGGCGTCCGCCGGGCCGCTGGGGTGGTCCTGGGTGCGCAGGGCGGCGCAGATCCGGACGGCGGTGGTGGTGATTGCCTGGGCGAGGCGTTCCGGGTCGCCGCCGGCGTCCAGGACGGTGTGCTGCCACTCCGGGTCGCGGATGCCCGCCGGGTAGCCGGAGCGGGCGTCGAGCAGCGGGTAGGTGTACGGGATCAGGGACAGGACGTGCCCGGGGTCGTCCGGGTGCGGCGGCTCCTCGGTGGCGAGCGGGCCGTCGAGCAGGGCGGGGGCGTGGAAGGCGCCGATCACGGCGGCGATCCGACGCCCGTCGGCCGAGGCGGCCTGGATGCGGGCTCGCATCCAGGCCTCGCGGCGCAGGTCGTACGGGTCGACGCCGGGGCCGGTCTCGGCGTCGCGGCGCAGCGCCCAGCCGACCAGCAGGGCGGCGCGCCGGACGGCCTCCGGGGTGGAGCCCGGGGCGGCCGTCTCGACCAGGCGGTCCCACAGGTCCCCGTCGGAGTCCCGTCCGGTGAGGCGGTGACGCAGCGCGTCGGCGACTCCGGGCGCGTCGGGGGTGGGGCCGGCGGGTCGCCGTTCGGCCGTGCGGGCGGCGCGGTGGGCGAGCGGGAGGTCGCAAGCGATGGCCTCCACTCCGTTGCGCCGGGCCCAGCGCAGGGCGGCGAGTTCCGGGGAGAAGTCGGCGAACGGGTAGAAGGCGGGCCCGGCCACCTCCCCGAGCCCGGACTCGGCCCCGGCCGGGGCCGCGGCGAGGGCGACCGGGGCCTGGGTGGCCTCGTCGGCGAGCCAGTCGAGCCACGGCTGGAACTCGGCGGGCAGCTCGACCAGGACGGCCTGCGGCCGTGCGGCGTCGAGCAGCGCGGGGACGACCGCGCTGAGGGACGGCGCGTGGTGGCGCACGCCGATCAGGTAGGGCCCGGGGCGGCCGGTGCCGGAGGCGGCCAGCCGGTCGGCCTCGGCCCGGACCTCGCGGTCCGTGTCCTCCGGGCGGTGGATCTCCGCGCTGCTCATCGGATCAGGCCTCCAACACCGAGCGGAGGTCCC
This sequence comes from Kitasatospora sp. NPDC001132, assembly GCF_053598415.1. Lineage (NCBI taxonomy): Bacteria > Bacillati > Actinomycetota > Actinomycetes > Kitasatosporales > Streptomycetaceae > Kitasatospora > Kitasatospora sp. NPDC001132. The sequence goes on from NZ_JBSFKF010000009.1 coordinate 220,976, forward strand.
ACAGGGTGCGCCAGGTGGCGGCGCCCTGTTCGGCGCGGCGGCGGACCGGGCCGTCCCAGTAGCCGAGCAGCCGGCCCGCGTCGGACGGTTCGTCCTTGCGGACGACGCCGAGGAGCTGGCCGGGCAGCCGGCCGAGCAGGTCCCCTCCGTCGGGCAGGTAGGCGGCGCTGACGCCGAGCGAGGTGGCGACGGAGACCGCCTCGGCGGTGCTCATCACGGTGGACGGGCGTTCGACGTCCCAGCCCTCGGTGGAGCGGCCGGTGCGCAGGTCGCGGAAGGCGGTGACCAGGGCCTCCAGGACGGCGTCGTCCACCGCGTAGGCGGCGCCGGCCCGGGCCACGGCGGCGGTGGACTGGCGGCGGACCAGGTCGACCTCGGCGGCGAGGCTGCCGATCGGGCCGACCGTCTCGAAGTTGAACCGCCGCTTGAGCGCCGCGGACATCTCGCTGACGCCCGTGTCCCGCAGGTTGGCGGTGGCGATCAGGGTGAAGCCGGCTGCGGCGTGCAGCTGCCCGTCCGGGGTGCCGGCCAGCTCGGGGACGGCGATGCGCCGTTCCGAGAGCAGCGAGACCAGGGCGTCCTGCACCTCGGGCAGGCAGCGGGTGACCTCCTCGACCCGGGCGACCGCGCCGGTGGTCATCGCGGTGAGCACCGGCGAGGGGACGAGGGCCTCGCGGCTGGGCCCCTTGGCCAGCAGCAGGGCGTAGTTCCAGCCGTACTTGAGCTGGTCCTCGGTGGTGCCGGCGGTGCCCTGGACGGTGAGCGCGCTGGTGCCGCAGACGGCGGCGGCGAGCAGTTCGGAGAGCATGGACTTGGCGGTACCGGGCTCGCCGACGAGGAGCAGGCCGCGTTCCCCGGCGAGGGTGACGACGCAGCGCTCGACCAGGGCGCGCTCGCCGACGAACTTCGGCTCGATGACGAGGCCCTTGCGCCCGGCCTTGAGCTTCTCGCCGCCGCTGCCCATCACGAAGGTGACCACGGCGCGCGGGGTCAGGCGCCAGCCGGGCGGGCGCGGGCCGCTGTCGTGGGCGGCCAGGAACTCCAGTTCGGCGGCGTACTTCTCCTCGGGCGGAACGGTCTGCCGGTCCGCGGCGGCGGGGGCGGTGGTGGTGGTCGTGCTCATCGGCGGGCCTTCCTGCGCTTGCTGGTCTGGAGCTCTTCGTAACCGGGGGTGTCGCCGTCGACGGTCCGCTGCCAGGCCCGGGCGAACAGCTCGGGGACGGGCAGGGTGACCAGCGCGGGCCGGTGGGTGGGCAGGTCGTACAGGGCGGCCTTCCAGGTCTCGGCCGGCAGCGCGGGCGCCTTGGCCTCCTGCCAGCCGCCGGGCAGGAAGAGGCTGCGGCCGGCCCGGGCGCGCTTGGCCTCCAGCACCAGGCCGGTGGCGGCGAGTTCGGCGCGGGCCTTTTTCAGCCTGGCGGGCTTCCAGCCCGTCCAGCGGGCGGCGTTGCGGTCGGTCGGGTCGGGCAGGGCGAGCAGCTGGAGGTAGAGCGTGGCCGCGTCCTCGCCCAGGCCGTGGGTGCGGGACACCTCGGTGACCAGCCCGGGGACGGACAGCTGGGGGTTCTGCAGCCAGGCCGGGCCCTCGCCGTCGGCCGGCACGGTGGCGGCGGAGGCCAGTTGCTCCGGCTCGCCGCGCAGCAGGGACTCGATGGCACGCCGCTCGACGGAGTACCAGTAGCTGTCGGTGAGCCCGTCGAGCAGTTCGAGCAGCGGGTCGTCCGGGCCGGTGAGGGCGGCCGGGCGCAGCCAGACCCGCTCGTACTTCTCGTGGTGCGGCGCCAGGACGAGCGCAGGACCGCAGCGGACCAGGCCGTCCTGGTCGGCGCCGCCCTCGGCGGGCAGCCCGAAGTGGGTGCGCAGGACGGCGGACAGCGGGGCGCCCTTGACGGTGCTGATCAGGTGGAGGTCGAGCAGCAGCTCCGGGTCGGCCAGCCGGTCGCGCAGCGCGGTGGCGGCGGTGGGCAGCAGCGGGCGCAGCGGGCTGTCGGCGGGCAGGTGGTAGGCGAGCCAGCGCAGCGCCTCGACGGTGTCGCGCAGCGCGCCGTTGTCGGGGAGGGCGGAGGCGTCCTCGGGGACCAGCCGGGGGCCGGACCCGCCTTCCTCGGTGATCCGGTAGCCGGTGCGTCGGGTGAGCCACGGGGTGCGGGAGGGGTTGAGCACCGCCTCGACGGTGTCGATGGACACGCCCTGGACGGTGGCCAGCGCCTCCTCCGGGAGGGTGACGAGCCGCCCGAAGCGCCGGATCCACTCCTCGGCTCCGGCGGCGAGGTTGGGGCCGTCCGTCCACAGGGTCTTCGGGTCGGCGGGCAGCAGAGCGCCCCAGACCGCGGCCAGGCCGGCGTGGTCGTGGCCGCACAGCCAGGCCCTGGCGGCCTTGAACTCGCCGGTCTTGAGGCCGAGTTCGGCGGGCACTGCGACGGAACCCCAGTGCAGCAGGCCGGACGGCGGGCTGAGCAGCAGGGCGGCGCGGGCGGCGCCGATGCCGGTGAGCGCGCTGAAGGCCTCGGCCCGGGCGGGGTCCACCGGGATGGTGCGGCGCAGCGCGGCGACCCGCCAGAACTTGGCGACCCAGGCGGCGGAGACCAGTTCCTCGGTGCCGCGCTCCGCGACGGTGGTGAAGTGCGCGACGGGGCCGAACTCCCCGCTCGGGTCGTGGTCGACGGCGAGCCAGTGGACCGTGCCGTCGTTGTACTGCCGCCGGTGGCCGAGGATGACGACGGTGCGCTCTCCGTGCCGCAGCACCTCGCCCTGGCGGCGGGTGACCTGGCGGTTGCCGGTACCGTTCGCGGCCGCCGGGACCGGCTCGGCGAGGACGATCTCGCGCAGGGTGGCGCCGCGGTCGGCCAGCGGGCCCCTGGTCAGTTCGCCGAGCAGCAGGACCAGCGAGGAGCGGTGGGCGGGCCGGGTGAACGGCGCGGCCACCGCGTAGGCGAGGGCGTGCAGCCGGCCGAGCAGGTCCAGCCAGCCGTGGTGGGCGTCGGCGCTGCGCAGAGTGACGGTGGCGGGGGTGGTCCAGCCCTCCCCGGCCGCGGCGGGCGGGGCGGCCAGCACGGCGCTGACGGTGCGCAGGTTGTTGAGCACCGCCCACTGCTCGGACTCGCCCCAGTTGCTGCCGAGGCCGTCGATCCCGGGCAGCACGGCCCGCACGGCGTCGCGCAGTTCGTGGTCGCGGCCGTGGTCGGGCCGCCACTCGGTGTCCTTCGCCGTGCTCGGGCGCTCGGCCTCCGGCTGCGGGAGGAACCGGGCGACCTGGTCGAGGAGGTTGGCCGCGGTGCGGGCGAGCCCGGCGACGCCGGCCAGCAGCCGCGGGTGGGCGATGCCGGGCAGGGCGGCGCCGACCGCCTGGACGGGCAGGGAGCGCAGGGCCTCGCCGTTGCGGGCGAGCGGGCGGCGCACGCCCTGGACGGTGAGCCAGCGCCGCTCGTCCTCCGGGCCCGGCTCGGCATCGACCGGCCAGGCGGCGTCGATCAGCCGGGCGGCCTGTTCGGCGGTGACGGCGCGCAGCACCTCGGAGCCCGCCTCGTCGCGCGGGCGCAGGGCGTGCCAGTGCGGGTAGGGCGGGATCAGCGGGGTGCCGGCGGCGGAGAGCTCTCCGGAGCGGCAGGGGCGCAGGTCGGTGGTGCGGTCGGCGCGGCCGGTGAGGTCGGGCAGGTTGAGCGCGAAGTGGTCGCCGGAGACGTGGCTGACCACCGGCGCGGCCCCGCCGGGCAGGCTGAGCCGGCCGACCGGGACGGTGTCCGTGCGCTGGCCGCCCAGCGGCACCACGATGTGCTGCCCGTCGGCGGTGAAGGTGGTGACGGCCTTGCCGGGCTCGACCCGGGCCCAGCTGCCGAGCACGGTGCCGTCGGTGCCGAGCGGGGTCCGCTCCAGGCCGGGCTGGAGCGGCAGCAGCCAGGTGCTGCGGTGGACCAGTCGGCCGGCCGGGGCGGTGGCGGCGATCACCGGTGGTTCGGCGGTGCGCCCCAGGGTGCCGGTGGCCGGGTCGAGTTCGCGCAGGACGGCGTCGCCCTCGGAGGTGCGGCGCTGCGTCCAGTAGCCGGTGCCGTCGCCGAGGACGCGGTGTTCCTGGGGCATCCGGGTGTCGCCGGCGTGCAGCGGGCGCTCGCCGGTGGTGCGGCCGCCGCCGGGCAGTTGGAGGGACGGCGCCTGGGGATCCCGGTTGCCGTAGTAGTAGCCGGTGATGGTCTGGCCCTCGAGCTCGAACTGCTCGTCCGGGCGGCTGGACCAGTAGGCGAGCTGCTTGCCCTCGTGCCGCCAGGCGACCAGCAGCTCGCCGTCGACCAGGCGCAGCCTGGTGCGGGCGGCCGGGCCGGGCGTGCGCAGGGTGTGCTCCAGCAGGATGCCCTCCGGGCCGACCACGACGGCCTGGTCGCGGCGGGAGAGGATCAGCTGCGGCCAGGCGTCCTCGATGACCAGCTCGTCCAGGCCGGCGACGCCCAGGCTGGGGACGGGGTGCTGCGGGGCGTCGGCGGCGGGCGGGTCGGCGAGCTTGGCGAGCGCCTCCTCCAGGGCGGGCCAGCCGAGTTCGTCCAGGATGCCGGCCCGGAGGGCGTCGGTGAGCAGCGTGGTGACGTCGAGGGCGGCGATCCGCTCGGCGACGGCCGGGGCGACCGTCCGGACGGCCGTGCGGTACTGGTCGATCGAGCGGACCAGGTCGGCGGCGCCGGCCAGGCCGCGGGCGGCGGACAGTTCGTCGGCGCGCTGCTCGGCCCATTCGGCGAACAGCTCGTTGAGCACCGGCAGGGCGGGTGCCCGCCGCTTGACGGCCGTCTCCCAGGCGCCCGGGGTGGCGGTGCGCAGCAGCGGCCGGTACCGCTCGTCGGCGGCGACGGCGGTGAGGGCGGGACTGTCGGGGCCGCACTGCGCGACCCACTCGCGCAGGTCGAGGCCGAAGCCGGACGGCGGGTCGGCGACCGGGACGCCCGCGGCCAGCAGCTGGTCCAGCAGGTCGATCCGGGTGTGGCTGCCGCGGATGCCGGTGTGGAGGTCGACCGGGACGGCGTCGGCCTTCAGCCGCTCGGCCATCCGGCCGGCCAGCGCGAGCGTGGCCGGGCAGCTGGGCCGGCTGCGCCAGCCGCGGCCGTGGTGGTTGCACCAGCGCTGGAGCCAGGCGGCGGCGGGTTCGGCGCCCTCGGGGCGGGGGCCGGTGAGCAGTTCCTCGGCGCCGGTCTCGGCGAGCAGCTCCAGCCAGGCGGTGTCGTGCGGGGCCGGGTCGGTGGAGGCCGGGTCGGGCAGCAGTTCCAGCAGGCGGGTGCGGACCGCCGCGTCGCCGCGGCCGAGTTCGACCAGCGCGCCGTGCCAGGACTTCCAGAACGCGCCGGGCGCCCGGTTGACCGCCGGGGAGTCCAGCAGCTCGGCGAGCAGCGCGCGTTCGTGCTCGGCACGGTCCAGTCCGGCGGCCTTGATCAGGGCGCGGGCGTCCTCGGCGACCCCGGCGTACGGGGCCATGCCGGCCGCGGAGCGCTCGGTGCACAGCTGGCGGAAGCGCTGCCAGGCGGTCAGCGGGTCGAGCCGCTGGGCGAGTTCCTTGACGTACTGGCGCAGGGACTTGACGGTGAGCGCACCGGCGAGGGCGAACTCCAGGAAGACGGCGCGCAGCCGCTCCTCGTCCACGGTGAGGCCGTGGGTGCGCTCGGCCTCGCGGGCCTTGCCGAACCAGGCGGCGGCGTAGGTCCGGTTCTCGTGGCGGAGGAAGATCCGGCCGACCTCCTCGCAGAAGGTGGGCAGGAAGTGCGGGACGGCCCGGCCGAGGCGCACTGCCAGTTCGTCGAAGCCGTCCTTGGCGGCGCCGGGCTTGGCGGCGGCCTGGCGGGCGAGCCGCTCCATCTCCTTGACCAGGGCGAGCGCGTGGTGGCCGTTGGCCGGGTCGTGGACCAGGGCCCAGGCGGGGAAGCCGAGCGCCTCCTGGCGGACCTGGCCGACCTCGGCGGGCGCGGCCTCGGGGGCCAGGCCGAGGAAGTCGAGGGCGAGGTCCTCGGCCTGCCCGAGGGAGCCGGGGACGAGCCGGACGATCCGGCGCCCGTCGAGCGCCGGGTGGGTGTAGGTGCGGGCGGTGAGCACGTCGGCGGCGCTGTCGGGGCGGCCGGCGTCGGGCAGCGTGCCGGGCGGGAGCACGGCCCCGGCGTCGAGCAGCTCCTCGGGCGTGGCGGCGGTCGGGTTCACGGTGGTGGTCATGCGGTCTCGTCCCCCTGGATCGTGCGGCCGGCGTACAGGGCCGCGGCCATCCGCATGCCCTCGGACCAGGCGACCGGTCCGACCTCGGTGAGCGGCAGGGCGCGGCCGTCGGGGCCGGCCCAGCTGAGCGCGCCGGTCTCGCACTCGTCGTACTCGTAGTAGTCGCCGACCCAGACCCGGGCCTCGACGGTGCGGCCGCCCTCGGTGACCGGCTGGACGGCGCAGCCGCCGCGGATTCGGCAGCCGAGCCGGTTGCTGCGCCCGACCAGCTCGCGCAGTTCCCGGTATCGCCCGCCGGCGTAGGTGGCGACCTCGGTGCCGGCCGGCACCTGCGCGGGCCGGTGCCAGACCTCGCGGTAGAGCTGCTGGACGCGCTGGGAGACGCCGAGTTCGACGGCGAACTCGCGCAGCTCGTCGAGGTCCTGGAGCAGGACGGGGTGCGGTATCAGGATCTCGCCGTCGGTGAGGCGCACGGTGTCGCCGTCCAGGTCGACCAGGCCGAGGCCGCGCTCGGCGTCGGCGCCGCGCAGGAAGCCGGCGACGGAGCCGTCCGTGGCGGTGACCACGAGGTCCTTCAGGACGCCCTGCCAGGCGTCGTCCGGCCACACGGCGGTGAGCACGGCGGCGGGCACCGGCAGCGAGCGGACCATCCAGCGCTCGACGGCCTCCAGGCAGCCGCGCTCGTGCGCGGCCAGCCACTCCGCGAGCTGCTTGAGCTGGGTGACCACCGGGTCGTCACCGAGCTTCGACGGTAGCGACTTGAGGTCGCGGCCCGCCGCGTTGCGGCACACCACCCTGCCGTCCCCGTCGAGCGCGACGCGGTACCCTCCCGCGCCCGTCTCCACCCATGCCACGGCCGTACTCCTCCCACCGGGAAACACCTGTCGATCGCCTTGCTGACCAGCGATGCGAGGAACGTAGCGAGGGGTACTGACAACGCGACGGGCGGGGTGACCCGGGCCCTGACATGGTGAATTCAAACCACTCGAACGAGTGATCGAAGAAGCGGAGAAAGGCGGGGCTGCTGCCCCCACGCAGCCGCCCCGCCCGTCCTTCAGCCCCCGGCCCCGGCCCCTCGGCCCCCGCTCCCCCGGCCCCCCGGTCCCTCAACCCAGCGGCGCCCGGGGCACGATCACCGGCGCACCGTCGCCCGGCGCCGCGAGCACATGGCTGTCGAGGTCGTACAGCGCCCGCACCAGCGGCGCGTCCACCACCTCGCGCGGCGGCCCGCAGGCCACCACCGCGCCGTCCCGCAGCGCGACCAACAGGTCCGCGTAGCGGGCGGCCGCCGCGAGGTCGTGCAGCACCATGACCACCGTCCGCCCGCCCGCCGCGACCCGGCGGACCAGTTCCAGCACCTCCACCGCGTGGCCGAGGTCGAGCGCGCTGGTCGGCTCGTCGAGCAGCACCACCGGGGTGTCCTGGGCGAGCACCATGGCGAGCCAGCAGCGCTGGCGCTGGCCGCCGGAGAGCCGGTCGAGGCGGCGGTCGGCGAGGTCCTCGACGCCGGTGGCGCGCAGGGCCTCGGCGGTCAGCCGCTCGTCCTGCTCCGACCACTGGCGGAACAGTCCCTGGTGCGGGTGGCGGCCGTAGCGGACGAGCCCGGCCACGGTGACCGCCTCCGGGGCCTGCGGGCTCTGCGGCAGCAGCGCGACCCGGTGGGCGGCCTGGCGCGGGCGCAGCCGCCACACGTCCTCGCCGCCGACCAGGACCCGTCCGCCGTCCGGCCGGTGCAGCCTCGCGACGGACCGCAGCAGGGTGGACTTCCCGCAGCCGTTCGGGCCGACCACCGCCACCACCTGCCCGGCCGGTACGGTGAGGTCGACGCCGCCGAGCACCGGGCGCCCCGGCCCGTAGCCGGCGCTGAGACCCTCGATCGTCAACTCCATGGCAGTCTCCCCCTCGCCCGGCGCGCGCTCAGTTGCCGCCCAGCGCCTTGGAGAAGTCGCCGATGACGACGTCGGCGGCGAGCGGGCCGCCCCGGGTGGACCAGACCGAACCGTCCACGGTGACGGTGTGGTTGTTCTTCACCGCGCCCAGTTCCTGGTAGGCGGGCTTGGACTGGACGTCCTTGAGCGCGGCCTTGCCGTCGTCGGTGAGGGTGGAGAGGAACAGCCAGTCGCCGTCGATCTCGCCCAGCTTCTCCAGGCTGAGCGCCGGGCTGTGCGCGTTGCCGTCCTTGTCCTGGGCGGCCGGGCGGGTCAGGCCCATGTCGAGGGCGACGCCACTGGCGAACTGCTTCTTCTCCATCCAGCTCGGGCCGGTGGGGTTCCAGCGCACGATGGACACGGCGGCGCCCTTGTTCCTGGTGAGCTCACCGCCCGCCCTGGCGGCCTTGGCCTCGTAGTCGCCGATCACCTTGTTGGCCTGGTCCAGCTTGTTGACGGCGTTGCCGATGCCGCGGAAGGCGAGCTTCCAGTCGTCGGTGGGCGCCATGGTGACCAGCGTGGCGGGGGTGATCTCGCGCAGCTGCTTGAGCACCTGCTCGTCCTGCATGTCGCCGGCCAGGATCAGGTCCGGCTTGGCGGCGATCACCTTGTCCATCACGGGCTGGAGGAGGTTGCCGACCACCGGGACGCCCTGCACCTTGTCCTTGAGGTACGCGGGCGGCTCGGCCAGGCCCTGGCCGTTGGTGATGCCGACCGGCTTGACGCCCAGGGCGAGCACCGCGTCCAGATCCTCCTGAGTGAGGGTGACGATCCGCTTGGGCTCGGCGGGGACCTCGACCGCCTTGCCGGTGGCGTCCTTGACGGTCCGCTTGTCACCGCTGCCGCCCTTGCCGCCGGCCGCGTCCGCCGCCGGGGAGGCGGCCGTGGACGAGCCCGAGGAGGAGGACCCGGAGGAGCCGCAGCCGGCGAGCAGGAGCGCGGCCGCCCCGGTGACGGCCAGCGCCTGGGCCGCGCGGCGGCGGACGGGGCTGAGCGGGCGACGGGCGAACGACATGGGGGCCTCCGGGGCAATGCTGGTACGGGAGTTGAGCGAGGTCCGGGCAGCTCGACGGAGCGGGGGTGCCCCACGGACGGGCTCGATCGTTAGGTTAGCCTTACCTTATGACATTGTCGCAAGTCGGCGTCCACCCGGCGCCCCCGGCGCCCCCGGCGCCCCCCGCCACCGCGCCGAAGCCCCGACGGCCCGGGCGGCCCCGACAGTCCGGGCAGTCCGGGCAGCGCACGGAGGGCCCCCGCCCCACCTGGCCGGCCGTCACAGCGGTGGTGGTGCTGCTGCTCGCCCTGGCCGCGCTCTCGCTGTCGGTCGGCGCCGGCGGGGTCGGCCCCGGCCGGGTGCTGGACTACCTGCTGAACCGCGACGGCGCCCGCGCCGACGGCCGGCTCGCCCTGGTCGTCGGCGACCTTCGACTGCCGCGCACCCTCACCGCCCTACTGGTCGGCGCCGCGCTCGGCGTCGCCGGGGCGCAGCTGCAGTCCGTCACCCGCAACCCGCTGGCCGAGACCGGGCTGCTCGGCGTCAACGCCGGCGCCTCGCTGGGCGTCGTGCTCGGCATCGCCGTGCTCGGCGTGCAGACCTCCTTCGGCTACCTCGCCTTCGCCTTCGGCGGCGCGGTGCTCGCCAGCACCGTGGTGCTGCTGGTCGCCAGCACCCGGGGCGGCGGCTCGCCGATGCGGCTGGTGCTCGCCGGCTCCGCCGTCGCGGCGGTCTTCCGCGGGCTCACCGACGTGCTGATCGTCAACTCCCCTGAGGCGTACGAGCGGTACCGGGTATGGGTGCTCGGCTCGCTGGCCGGGGTGGAGGGCTGGACGACGCTGCGCCAGCTCGCCCCGGTGCTCGGCGCCGGGTTCCTGCTCGCCGCCCTCACCACCCGGCCGCTGACCGCACTCGCCCTCGGCGACGACCTCGCCCGCGGCCTCGGCCACCGGCCCGGCGCCATCCGGGCCGCCGTCGCCGTCGCCGTCACCCTGCTGACCGCCTCCGCGGTCGCACTGGCCGGGCCGGTCGCCTTCCTCGGACTGCTCTCCGGCTTCCTCGCCCGCGCCGTCGCCGGCCCCCGGGTCGGGCGGCTCACCCTGCTCGCCGCGCTGTTCGGCGCCGCCGTGCTGACCGGCGCGGACGTGCTCGCCCGGGTGGTGGCCCGGCCCTTCGAGGCGCCGGTGTCGGTGATCGTCGCACTGATCGGCGCCCCGACCCTGATCGCGATCGTCCGCTCGCGGCGCTCCGCCGCGCTGTCCATGGCCGACCCCGCCGAGTCCGCGCCGGCCGCCGCTCGCCGGGGCGAAGCTGCCGCGCCCAAGCCGGACTTGGCGCTGCGGTACGGCACCTGGTCACTGCTGCTGCCGCACCGGGCCCTGCTGGCCTCGCTCGGCTTGGCCGCCGCGCTGCTGGCCGCCGTGGTGGTCTCGGCGCACGCCGGGCAGAGCGAACTCGACCTCGCCCGTACCTTCCGGGCCGTGTTCGGCCACGGCGACCGGCTGGACGTGCTGCTGGTGCAGAAGTTCCGGCTCGGCCGGATCGTCGCCGGGCTCGCCGCCGGGGCCGCCCTCGGCCTGGCCGGCTGCCTCACCCAGACCCTCGCCCGCAACCGCCTGGCCACCCCCGAACTCCTCGGCGTCAACGACGGCGCGACGGCCGCCGTGCTGATCTCCGCCGGCACCGCGGGCACCTTCGGCGCCTGGTGGGCCGGACCGCTCGGCGCACTGGTCGCCGTCCTGGTCGTCACCCTGGCCTCCGGCGGGCTCGGCGCGCGCGGCTACCGGGTCCTGGCGGTCGGGCTCGCCATGTCCGCGCTGGCCTCGGCCGTCATCCAGGTCGCGATGGCCCGGCGCTCGCTCAACTCGGCGAGCTCACTGTACATCTGGACCAACGGCAGCCTCAACGGGCGGGACCTCGCCGTCGCCACGCCCGCGCTGATCGGGCTGGCGGCGCTGGTGCCGATCGCGCTGGTGGCGGCCCGTCGGCTGGCGGTGCTGCGGTTCGACGACAGCGTCGCCTCCGCACTCGGCGTCGACCCGGGCCGGGTCCGGCTCGCCTGCCTGCTGCTGTCCGTCGCGCTGGCCGGGCTTGCGGTCGGCGTCTGCGGGCCGGTCGGCTTCGTGGCGCTGGCCGCGCCGGTGATCGCCGGGCGGCTGGCCGGGCCCGCGCGGGTGCCGGTGCTCGGCTCCGCTCTGACCGGCGCCCTGCTCGTCGTGCTCGCGGACACGCTGGGGCGGGTGCTGTTCGCAGGGGTGGAGATCCCCGTCGGCATCGTCACCACCGTCCTCGGCGGCCCCGTCCTGCTCTGGGTGCTGCTCGGCCGCAAGGGCAGCCCCGCGTGACCACTCCTGGAGGCCCCACCGTGGAAACCCGCTCCCCGCTGATCGCGCCCGACCCCGCCGACCCGGCCTACCGCCTGGTCACCTTCACCCACCGGGGCGGGGACTGCGACGGCGTGCTCGCCCTGCTGCACACCGTCACCGACAAGGACCGCCACGCCGGCGACCTGACACCACACCTGATGGAACGCCAGAGGGACGGGGCGTGGTCGATCACCTACCGGCTGCGCGCGGACCACCGCGCCTCCTACCAGCTGTACCCGTTCCGGGGCGAGGCCCCCGGCACCACCCGCCCCGACTGGTTGCGCGTCCTCGACCACGCCCGCCCCGACCCGCACGACACCGAGCCCCGGCTGCCCGCCCGCGACGGCCGCCACCCGTCCTCGGTGCTCAGCCTGCCCGCCGCGCCCGCGCAGCCGTACGTGCGCCGGCGTGAGGGCGTGCCGCGCGGGCGCACGCTCGCCCGCACGCAGGCCGGGCGGCGGGTGGACGTCCACCTGCCAGCGGGGCACCGCGCGGACGGCGGCCCGTACCCGATCGCGGTGCTGCTGGACGGCGAGATGTGGGGCGAGGTGCTGTCCGTCGGCGACACCCTCGACAACCTGACGGCGGACGGCGCCATCCCGCCGACCGTCGCCCTGCTCGTCCACACCATGGGCCCGAAGCGGCCGGACGACCTGAGCTGCAACCCGGCCTTCGTCGACCTCCTCGCCGACCGCCTGTTGCCCTGGGCCGGGGCGGAGTTCGGCGCGACCACCGATCCCTCGGCCACCGTGATCGCCGGCCAGAGCGCGGGCGGCCTCACCGCCGCCTACGCGGCCTACCGCCGCCCGGAGCACTTCGGCAACGCGCTCTGCCAGTCCGGGTCCTTCTGGTGGCCGGACGAGACCGAGTTCGACGCCGGCAGCGAGTGGTTGACCCGCCGCTTCGCCGCCGAGGAGCGGCGCCCGGCCCGCTTCTGGGTCGAGGTCGGCCTCCAGGAGTGGATGCTCCTCGCCCAGAACCGCCACCTGCGCGACGTCCTCACGGCCCGCGGCTACGACCTCGCCTACCGCGAGTTCAACGGCGGCCACGACTACGCCTGCTGGCGCGGCGGGTTGGCGGACGGGCTGGCGCACCTGCTGGGGTCACCCGGAGGGATGATTTCGGACTGACGGTCGCCACGCAACGCAACGTCGTCATCCAGGTCGTTCCGTCGGAGGGTTTCCACCCTGGCCTGGAAGGACAGCTCATTCTCCTCGACTTGCCCGAACACAAGCGGATCGCCTATGAAGAGGGCCAAGCTGGCGGGCGGCTGTACTCGGACGTCGACAAGGTACAGCTCCTGAGCCAACGCCATTAAAGGATCCTCCGACAGGCTCTCACGCCGGAGCAGGCGGCCGGGTTCATCAACAAGCTGGTGGAGGATCAGTGAATCGCGAGTTGGTCTGGTTCAGGTCCAGTCACAGCGGGAGTGAGGGTGACGCTTGCGTGGAGGTCGCCCGCACCCCGGGCATCATCCACGTCCGCGACTCCAAGGACAAGACCGGCCCCCAACTCACCTTCACCACGGAATCCTGGGCCGACTTCGTCTGCTTCGCCCGCCTCGCCACGCCCGGGGCCGGTCGGTCCCGATAGGGGAGAAGCCCCGGGCACGGTACGGCTCCGAGCCTACGGCGCGGTCCCGCGGGTCGCGCCGTAGGCTCGGCGGATCTAGGCGTACGGAGGGGTGGGGCGCGTGGGGCACGTGGTGGTGACGGGGTCGGCCGGGTTGGTGGGGTCCGTGGTGGTTCGGCTGCTGCGGGGGTCGGGCCGCGAGGTGCACCGGGATCCGGCGGCCCTGGTCGCGGAGCGGCTGCCCGCGGCGGCGACCGGGTTCGGGCGGCTCGGATGGGACCTGCCCTCCTCCGTCGACCGCGTCTACGTGTCCGAGCGGGCCTCGGCCGTGCTGGGGTACCGGCCGTGGCACGGGGTGGCCGAGGTGCTGGCCGAGGCCGAGGGACACGGCTTGTCGAACGATCAGACCAGCCACCAGACTTGCCCCCATGTCGACTGAACGAACCACCCGGTCCGTCGGAGCCGGTATCGGGCTGGTATTCCTCCAAGCCGGCGCGGGAGCCCTGCCGCTGGCCTTCGAGGTGCCGGTGCGGGTGCTCTCGGTGGCCGCGTTCCTCGGAGTCATCGGGGTCGGGAAGCGCTGGGGCGGCCGGGAGGAGCCGGCGGGCCGCACCTTCGACCTCGCCGCCCTCCTGCGGCGGCCCGCGCTGCGCGTCCTCGGCGCCGCGATGGCACTGTGCTGGGTCGGCGGACTGGTGCTGGCCCTCCGCGGCGCCCCGACGGCCGTCGTCGGCGCGGTCGCCGGGATCGCCCCGGGCGCGCTGCTGCTGGGCGCGGTGTGGTGGCTGTCCGCCCGGCCGCAGCGCGCGTCCGGGCGGACCACCGGCTGAGGGCTCAGTCCTCCGGCGGCGGGCCCGGAGCTCCGGCCGGGAGGCGGAGGGCCAGGAGGGCGCCGGCGGCGACCAGGGCGGCGGTGAGCAGGAGGGCGAGGCGGTAGGGGCCGGCGCCCGTGGCGTCGCCGAGCGCGCCGAGCAGCGCGGCGGTGGCCGCGATGCCGAGCGCGCCGCCGAGGGTGCGCAGGATGGTGAACAGGCTCATCGCGCGACCCATCGCGGGCGGCGGGACGTCGGCGAAGCCGGCGATCTGGACGGTGAGCACCGCTGTGCCCAGGATCAGGCCGACGCCGAACATCAACGCCCTTACGGCCCAGGGGTTCTCGGCGAAGCCGAGCGCGGCGAGGACGAGCGCCGCCAGCAGCAGCCCGGGCAGGGCGAGTCGGCGGGGGCCGAGGCGGGGCAGCAGGCGGTCCACCACCTGCGAGGCGGCCATCAGGCCGATCGCCTCCGGGAAGACGCTCAGCCCGGCGTCCAGGGCCGAGGCGCCGCGCGCCGCCTGGTAGAGCAGCGGCAGCACGAACAGTGCGCCCATCAGCCCGGCCGAGGTCAGCAGGGCGAGCCAGCTCGCCGCGCCGAAGGTGCGGTCGGCCAGCAGCCGAATGTCCACCAGCGCTTCGGCGGTGCGCAGTTGGTGCCGTACGGCGGCGCCGAGCAGGGCCAGTCCGAGCAGCCCGCCGAGGGCCACGCCCGGGGAGGTCCAGCCGTGCGCCGGGCCGAAGCCGAGGGCGTAGGTGAGCAGGCCGAGGCCGGGGGTGGCGAGCAGGAAGCCGGTGGTGTCGAAGCGGCCGGCCGGGGGCTCCTCCTCCGCGCCGCGCAGGCCGGTCAGGCCGATGACCACGGCCGCCGCCCCGATCGGCACATTGACCAGGAACAGCGAGTGCCAGGACAGGTGTTCGGTGAGGAAGCCGCCGAGCGGTGGCCCGAGGGCGGGCATCAGCGCGGTCGGGACGATCAGGATGCGACCCAGGCCGGCCCGCTCGTGCGGGGCGAAGGCCCGGAACAGCAGGGTCATCCCGACCGGTGTGAGCAGCCCGCCGGCCACGCCCTGGACGGCCCGCGCGGCCGAGAGCGCGCCCAGGCCGGGGGCCGCCGCGCAGAGCGCGCAGGCGAGGGTGAAGGCGGCGAGGGAGCCGAGGAAGACCCGCTTGACGCCGTACCGGTCGCCCAGCCAGCCGGCCGCCGGCAGGCCGAGGGCGAGGCCGACCAGGAAGGCCGTCTCCACGGCGTTGGCCGCCGAGACCGGCCGTCCGAAGTCCTCGGCGATGCTGAACAGCGCCGGGTTGACGATGGTCGAGTCCAGGCCGTTCATGCACATCGCGGCCGTGTAGACGACCACGACCGCGGCACGCCCCGCGAGCAGGGGGCGCGCCGGGGCCTGGACTGCCGGAGGGGTCACAGGGAGGTCCAGTTGGCGGTGATCCACTCCAGGGCGGCCGCTCGCTCGCACGGGCCGTGGGCGATGTCCCAGCCGGCCGGGACGGCGGCGAAGGCGGGCCACAGGGATTGCTGTCCCTCGGAGTTGACGAGCGCGAGGAACTCGCCGTCGGCGTCGAAGGGGTTGGCGGGGGCGTCACTCATCGGTGGTCTTCTCCATCGTCGGTCGCCTTCGGGAGGTGGGCGAGGTGGTGGGCGATCACACTCGCGATGTGCGCGATCGGGGCGGGCAGGGTCATGTCCTTGTGGGAGCAGGCCACGTCGGTGTTGGCGATCCGGCCGGACACGTACGGCTCCCAGAGTTCGGGCACCAGGGTGTCGTCAATGGTGTCGACGGTGGCGCGGAAGAACAGCACGTCGCCGTCGAAGCGGCGGTGGTCGTAGCCGCGCACCAGGTGGTCGGTGTTGAGGTAGATCCCGTTCAGCGCCGCCACGGTGGCCTCGTCCAGCCCGGCGAGCGGGCTGCCCTCGCGACGCAACAGCTCGGTGACGGCACCGAGTTCGAGCGGGCGGCCGTCCAGGTCCTCCGGTCCGAAGCCGCCCATGGTGAGCAGCGCCTCCAGCGCCTCGGCCTGGTCGGGGACGGGCAGTTCGCGGAAGCCCTCGGCGGGGTAGGCGTCCAGGATCGCCAGCAACTCGACGTCCTGGCCGAGCTCTTGCAGCCGTACGGCC
The DNA here is from genome assembly GCF_053598415.1 of Kitasatospora sp. NPDC001132. NCBI lineage: Bacteria > Bacillati > Actinomycetota > Actinomycetes > Kitasatosporales > Streptomycetaceae > Kitasatospora > Kitasatospora sp. NPDC001132. The sequence continues at coordinate 236,952 of NZ_JBSFKF010000009.1, forward strand.
AGTGCGTGCGCGATGATCCCGCCGGTGGACCAGCCGAGCAGCCGGTACGGCCCTGAGGGCTGGACCTCGCGCAGCCGCTCGGCGTAGTGCGCGGCCAACTCCTCCAGGGTGCCGGGCAGCGGCCGGGTGGCGGTGGCCGCGCCGACGCCCTGGGCCTGGAGGCCGTAGATCGGCACCTCGCCGGGCAGGTTGCGGATCAGGCCGGTGTAGCACCAGCTGAGGCCGCCGGCCGGGTGGACGGCGAACAGCGGGCGCTGCCGGCCGGGGGCGGCGGGCCGCAGCGGGAGCAGCACGTCCAGGGCGTCGGCGTCCGGCGCGCCCGCCGCGAGGGCGGCGTCCAGGGCGGCCACGGTGGACGCCTGGAACAGGGCGCCGATGCCGACCTCCAGCCCGAGCACCTCGCGGATCCGCCCGGCGAGCCGGACGACCAGCAGCGAGTGCCCGCCGAGCGCGAAGAAGTCGTCCTCGACGCCGACCGAGGCCAGTCCCAGGACCTCGGCGAACAGTTCGCACAGCTGCTGCTCGCGCGGGGTGCGCGGCGGGCGGCCGGCGCCCGCGGCGGGGGCCTCGGGGGCGGGCAGGGCGCGGCGGTCGAGCTTGCCGTTGGCGGTGAGCGGGAGGCGGTCGAGCAGGACGACGGCGGAGGGCACCATGTGGGCGGGCAGTTCGGCGGCGGTGTGGGCGCGCAGCTCCTCCGGCACCGCGGTGTGTGACGGCCCGTCCGGGTTGGCACCGGCGGCCACCGCGTAGCCGACCAGTCGCTTGTCCCCCGGCACGTCCTCCCGGACCACCACCGCGGCGTCGGCGACGGTGGGGTGAGCGGCCAACACGGCCTCGATCTCGCCGAGTTCGATCCGGAAGCCGCGCAGCTTGACCTGCTGGTCGGCGCGGCCGAAGTACTCCAGCACGCCGTCGGCGCGGCGGCGGGCGAGGTCCCCGGAGCGGTACATCCGGGTGCCGTGCTCGCCGAACAGCCCGGCGTACGGGTCGGCGACGAAGCGGGTGGCGGTCAGCTCGGGGCGGCCCAGGTAGCCGCGGGCCAGGCCCGCCCCGGCCACGTACATCTCGCCGGTGACGCCGGGCGGGACGGGCTGGAGGTGCTGGTCGAGGACGTAGACCCGCAGGTCGGGGATGTTGACGCCGATGGTGCTGCTGCTTCCGGCGGCGGCGCTCGCCCGGTCGAGGGCGACGTACGAGACGTGCACGGTGGTCTCGGTGATGCCGTACATGTTGACCAGCGTGGGCGCGTCCTCGGCGTGCCGGTCGTACCAGTCGTCCAGCCGGGCGAGTTCGAGCGCCTCGCCGCCGAACACCACGTAGCGCAGGGCGAGTTCGCTGCCGGGGCGGTCCCGGTCGGCGGCGCTGAGCTGGTAGAAGGCGGACGGCGTCTGGTTGAGCACGGTGACCCGCTCGCGGGCGAGCAGCTCCAGGAAGGCCGCCGGGTCGCGGCTGACCAGGTGCGGGACGACGACCAGCCGGCCGCCGTGCAACAGGGCGCCCCACAGCTCCCAGACCGAGAAGTCGAAGGCGTAGGAGTGGAACAGCGTCCACACGTCCTCGGCGCCGAAGCCGAACCAGTGATCGGTGGCGTCGAACAGCCGGACCACGTTGTGGTGGGTGACGGGCACGCCCTTGGGGCGGCCGGTGGAGCCGGAGGTGTAGATGACGTACGCGGTGTCCTCGGCGCGCAGCGGGCGGGTGCGCTCGTGCTGGGCCAGCGGGACGGCCGGTTGGCGGTCGGGCTCCGGCCCGTCGACCAGGAGTCGGCGCGCCTCGTGGGCGGGCAGCCGGGGCGCCGTGGCACGGTCGGTGAGCAGCGCGGCGGGGGCGGCGTCGGCCAGCATGTAGGCGAGCCGGTCGGCCGGGTAGTCGGGGTCGAGCGGCAGGTACGCGGCGCCGGACTTGGCCACCGCCAGCAGGGCGACGACGAGTTCGAGCGAGCGTGGCAGGGCGAGCGCGACGATGGTGCCGGGGCCGATGCCCTCGGCGGCCAGCAGCCGGGCCAGCCGGTCGGCGCGGGCGCCGAGTTCGGTGTAGTCGAGTTGCTCGTCCTGGTAACTGACCGCGATGGCCCGCGGGTTGGCCGCCGCTGCCGCCTCGAACAGTTCGGGCAGGGTCACACTCCGCCTCGTCGAGGCGACGGGGGTGCCGTTCCAATCGACCAGGGCGCGCTGCCGCTCCTGCTCGCTGATCAGCGGCAGCCGGCCGATCGGGGTGTCGGGGGCGCTCGCGGCGGCGGTGAGCAGTCTGGCCAGGCGCTCGCCGAGGGCGGCCACGGTGGCGGCGTCGAAGAGGTCGGTGCGGTACTCCAGGAAGCCGCCGATGCCGCCACCGGGCAGTTCGCCGGCATTGAGGGTGAGGTCGAACTTGGCGGTGCCGCTGGGGATGGCGGCGACCTCGGCGGTGAGGCCGCCGCCCAGGTCGATCCGCTCGTCCGGGCGGCTCTGCCAGGCGAGCATCACCTGGAACAGCGGGTGGCGGGCGAGCGAGCGGGCCGGGTTGAGCTCCTCGACCAGTCGGCCGAAGGGCAGGTCGGCGTGCTCGTGCGCGGCGAGCACGGCGGCGCGGACCCGGGCCAGCAGCTCGCGGAAGGTGGGGTCGCCGGACGTGTCGGTGCGCAGCACCACCGAGTTGACGAAGTAGCCGACCAGCGCGGCGGTCTCCTCGTCCTCGCGGCCGGCCACCGGGGTGCCGACCGGGATGTCGGTGCCGGCGCCGTGCCGGGTGAGCAGGGCCGCGAGCCCGGCCTGGACGGCCATGAAGACGGTGCTGTCGGCGGCCCTGGCGAGCCCGGCCAGGGCGGCGTGCGCCTCGGCGCCGAGCGCGAAGGGCACGGTGGCGCCCTGGTGGCCCGCGACGGCCGGGCGGGGGCGGTCGAGGGGCAGCTGCAGCTGGTCGGGCAGCCCGGCGAGCGCGGCGCGCCAGTGCTCCGCCTGCCGGACGGCGAGCGGGCTGGGCGCGTCGGCGGTGCCGAGCCGCTCGCGCTGCCAGACCGCATGGTCGGCGAACTGGACTGTGAGCGACGGGAGTTCGGGTTCGCGCCCGGCGGTCCTGGCGGTGTAGGCGGCGGCCAGGTCGCGCAGCAGCGGGGTGGTGGAGGCGCCGTCGCCGGCGATGTGGTGCAGCAGCAGGAGCAGGGTGTGCCGCTCCGGGCCGCCGGCGGACGGGGAGGGTCCGACCGGTGCGGCGACCCCGGCGGACGGGGAGGGTCCGACCGGTGCGGCGACCCCGGCGAACAGCGTGGCGCGCAGCGGAGGTTCGGCGGACAGATCGAAGGCGTACCGGACGGCCGCGGCCAACTCGCCTGTCCCCTCGTGCAGTTCGACCGGGCAGGAGGGAAGGATGCGCTGGTACGGCGTGCCGTCCGGCTCCTCCCCGTAGACGGTGCGCAGGACTTCGTGCCGGGCGACGAGGTCGCCGAGGGCGAGGGTGAGGGCGTGCCGGTCGAGCGGGCCGGTGAGGGTGAGCGCCAGCGGGATGTTGTAGGTCGGGCTGGGGCCTTCGAGGCGGTGCAGGAACCAGAGGCCGCGCTGGGCGGGCGAGAGCGGCATCCGGTCGGTGCGCGGCACCGGAACGGGGCCGGGTCCGCGCTCGGTCTCCGCGCCCCTGCCGGACGCCTCCGCGAGCAGCGCGGCGAGGCCGGCCGGGGTCGGCTGCCGGAACACGTCGGCGAACCCGACCGGGGTGGCGAAGGTGTCGCGCAGTCGGGCGGCCAGGCGCCCGGCGAGCAGCGAGTGGCCGCCGAGGTCGAAGAAGGAGGCGTCCCGGCCCGGCGCCTGCGGCAGGCCGAGGACGTCGGCGAACAGCCCGCAGACCAGCTCCTCCCGGGGCGTGGCCGCAGCGGCGCCCTCGGCGACGGCGGTCGGCTCGGGCAGGGCGCGGTGGTCGAGCTTGTCGTGGGAGGTGCGCGGAAGTTCGTCCAGCAGCAGCACGGCCGCCGGGACCAAGTGCGCGGGCAGCCGGGCGGCGAGTGCGGCGCGCAGCCCGTCCGGGTCGGGCGTGCTGCCACTCTCCGGGACGGCGTAGCCGAGCAGGCGCTTGCCCTGCGGACCGGGGCGGGCGATCACCACGGCCTGGGCGACGCCGGGCAGTTCGGCGAGGACGGCGGCGATCTCGCCGGGCTCGATCCGGAAGCCGCGGATCTTCACCTGGTCGTCGGCCCGGCCGAGGAACTCCAGGGTGCCGTCGGGGCGGCGGCGGGCGAGGTCGCCGGTGCGGTACATCCGGCCGCCGGGCGGGCCGAACGGGTCGGCGACGAAGCGTTCGGCGGTGAGGTCGGGGCGGCCGAGGTAGCCGCGGGCCAGGCAGGCGCCTGCCACGTACAGCTCGCCGGTGACGCCGTCGGGCGCGGGGCGCAGCGAACCGTCCAGGACGTAGGCGCGGGAGCCGCGCACCACCCGGCCGCGCGGGGCGCCGTCCGGGCCCGGGGTCCAGGCGTAGGCGTCGACGGTGGTCTCGGTCGGGCCGTAGAGGTCGACCGGGTGCAGGCCTGGGACGGCGGCCAGGCGCTGCCAGAGGGCGGGCGGGGTGGCCTCGCCGCCGACCACGAGGACGGACGGGCGGTGCCGGCCCTCGTCCAGGATGCCTTCGGCGAGCAGGACTTCGAGGTAGGAGGGGGTGAGGTCGAGGTAGTCGATGCGCTCGCGGTCGAGCTGGGCGGCGAGCGCGGCCGGGTCGCGGTAGGTGGCGTCGTCCAGCAGGTGGAGCTCGTGGCCGTGGACCATCCAGAGCACCGGGTCCCATGACGCGTCGAAGGCGAACGAGGCGCTGTGGGCGACGCGCAGCCGGTCGCGGCCGGCGCGGCGCACGGCGGGGGCGATGTGGTCCTCACCGAGGCCGGCGTGCAGGTTGGCCAACGAGGCGTGGGTGACCACCACGCCCTTGGGGCGGCCGGTGGATCCCGAGGTGTGCAACACGTAGGCGGGGTCGTGGAGTCGGGGTGCGGGCGGGGCCTCGGCGGGCTCGGGGTCCGCCTCCCCCGGCTGGACGGTGGGCAGGTCGGCGGGCAGGTCGAGCCCGGCGAGGGCCTCGGCGGTGCCGATGGCGCAGACCGGGCGGGCGTCGGCCAGTACGGCGGCCAGGCGTTGCGCCGGGTGGGCGAGGTCGAGGGAGACGCAGGCGCCGCCCGCCTTGAGGACGGCGAGCATCGCGACCAGGGTGTCGGTACCACGCGGCAGGGCGATCGCGACCGGTGCGCCGGCCCGGACTCCGAGGGCCGTCAGGCGGTGCGCGAGACGGTCGGCGGCGCGGTCGAGTTGCTTGTACGTCAGGGCCGCTGAGCCGCAGCGGACGGCGACGGCGTCCGGGGTGCGGGCGGCCTGGGCGGCGAACAGCTCGGGCACGGTCCGCTCGACGGGGGGCTCGGTGCGGCCTTCGGTGGCGCGGCGCAGGCCGTCGGGGTCGAGCAGGTCGATCCGGGCGATCGGCGTCCGCGGGTCGATGAGCAGGAGGTCGGCGAGGGCGTCGAGGTAGCGCAGCAGGCCGTCGCGGTGAGCGGCGAGGGAGGCGAGGCCGTAGCGGACCGGGTCGGCGTCGATGACCAGGCGCAGCGCGCCGTCCGGGCCGGGTGAGACGTTCACGGCGAGATCGTCGACCGGGCCCGCGGCGAGATTGCGGACGGTGCCGGGCAGGCCCGCCAGGTCGAGGTCGCTCTCGAAGGCCTTGATGTTGACCATCGGGCCGAACAGGGCGCGACGGTCGCCGGTGCGGCCGAGGTCGCGGCGCAGTTCCTCCAGCGGGTAGCGCTGGTGGCGGCGGACGGCGCGCAGCTCGCGGACCACGGCGCGCAGCAGGGCCTCGGCGCTGTCGGCGGGGTGGACGGCGAGGCGCAGCGGGAGCACGTTGGCGGTGGCGACGGGGGTGCGCAGGGCGGCCGGGCCGCGGCGGTTGGCGAGTGGCAGGCCGAGGACGACGTCCCGGGTGCCGGTCAGGCGGTGCAGGTAGCCGGCGGTGGCGGCGAGGACCAGTTCGGCCCAGGTGGCGCGGACGGCGTCGGCGGCACGCTGCAGGCGGTCGCGGGTGCCGGGGGGCAGGTCGGCGGTGAGGCGGATCGTTTCGGCGGGGGCGTTGCCGGCGCTGGTGTTGTCGGTGGCGGGTTCGAGGGTGGCGGTGGCGGCGTTGTCGGTGGCGGGTTCGGGGGTGGCGGGTTCGGGGGCGCTGGGGAGGGTGGCCGGGGTGTCGGCGTCGGCCATCCGGGCGGACCAGTGGGCACGGTCGGCCTCGTACTCCGCGCTCTCCCGGTAGGCGGCCTCCTCGGCGGCGGTCGCGGCGAGTCCGGCGAAGGGGTTCGGAGCGGGTTCGACTCCGGTCGTGCAGGCGGTGTAGAGGGCGGAGACCCGCTCGCCGAGGAGGGTCAACGCGTAGGCGTCGACGGCGAGGTGGTGGATCCGGCGGTACCAGAGCCGACGGCCCTCGGCGAGCCGGATGAGCGCGTGGGCGAACAGCGGGCCCTCGGCGAGGTCGGCCGGGCGGGCGAGGTCGGCGCGCATCCAGGTCTCGGCCTCGGCGGCCGGGTCGGCGGCGGCCCGCAGGTCGAGGCGGTGCAGCGGCCAGCGTCGGCCGGGACGCAGCCGCTGGCGGGGCGTGCCGTCCGGACCGGTCACGACGACGGCGCTCAGCGCCTGCGCCTCCTCCACCGCCTGCCGCAGCGCCTGTTCGAACCGGTCCTCGTCGAGCGGGCCGGTGATCTCGACGGCGTCGCCGGTGTTGTAGACCGGGCTCGCGGGGTCGAGGGCCTGGGCGTACCAGATGGCCGACTGGGCGGCGAGCAGCGGGATGTCGGCGGTCTGGCGGTCGGCGATCTGGGTTTCGACGGCAGGCATGGGGTGGAGAGCTCCTCGGGGATCCGGAACGCCTTACTTAGGTTAGCCTAATCTAACTTCACATGATCTGGTCAACGGCCCCACAGGGCCGGGCCCCTGACAACCCGGAGACGCCACCCATGCCCCCGACCGAGCCGCCGACCGCACCCTCGGCTGATCTCTCGACCGGCCTTCTCGCCGAGGCCAAGCAGGCCGTGCGCGACCGCGTCCACGGCCACAGGGCCGAACTGCTCGCGCTCAGCCGCCGCATCCACTCCCACCCCGAGACCGCCTTCGAGGAGCACCTGGCGGCCGCATGGTGCTCCGAACTACTGCGCGCGCACGGCTACTCGGTCACCGCGCCCGCCCACGGCCTGGCCACCGCGTTCGACGCGCGCCTCGGCAGCGGGCCGGTCACCGTCGCGCTGGTCTGCGAGTACGACGCGCTGCCCGACCTCGGCCACGCCTGCGGCCACAACCTGATCGCCGCCGCCGGCCTGGGCGCGGCACTCGGGCTCGCACCGTTCGCGGACCGACTCGGGCTCACGGTACGGGTGATCGGCGCACCGGCCGAGGAACGCGGGGCCGGAAAGGCGCTGCTGCTGGAGGCCGGGGCGTTCGACGGGGTGGACGCGGCGATGATGGTCCACCCGTGCCCCGTCGAGGTCGCCGACTTCCGGTCCTTCGCGCTCGGCACGCTGTCCGTCCGCTACACCGGGCGCGCCGCCCACCCGAGCCTCGACCCCCACCGGGGACGCAACGCCGCCGACGCGCTCACCGTCGCCCAGGTCGCGATCGGGCTGCTGCGCCAGCAACTCCCGCCGCAGTGGCGGGTGCACGGCATCACCACGGCGGCCGGGACGGCGCCGAACCTGATTCCGGACAGCGCGAGCGCCGAGTACGAGATCCGCGCCTCGGCGGCCGAGGACCTCGCCGAGCTTCGCTCCCGGGTCGAGGACTGCTTCCGGGCCGGGGCGCTCGCCGCCGGCTGCGAGGTGGAGTTGACCCGGCCCGAGCCGGACTACCTGGACATGCGCTCCGACCCCCGGCTGCTGGCGCTGTGGCGGGCCAACGCGGCGGCTCTCGGTCGGCCGGAGCCGGTCGAGAGCGGGCCGTTCGCCCGCACGGACATGGGGAACGTGTCGCACGCGGTGCCGTCGATCCACCCGGTGCTGGACATCACCGGCCGCACCTGCGCCCCGCACGAGGCGGCGTTCGCCGAGGCGGCGCTGGGCGCGGAGGCGGAGCGGGCGGTGCTGGACGGCGCGGTGGGGATGGCGTGGACGGCGGCGGACCTGGCGGTGCGGGCGGCGGCGGTCGAGCCGCGCTGACCGACGGGTGACAGCCGACGACTTTCAGCGAACAGATGACGAAATCTGTTCGCTGAAATCTGTTCGCCGACTTCTGTTCGCTGACTTCTGTTCGCTGAAAGTCGTCACCCGTCCTCACCCGCCCAGCAGCGCTCCCGGCGCCACCCGCACCGCCGTGACCCCCAGCGCCCGCACCAGCGCCCCGACCTCGCCCTCCTGCCCCGGGTCGACGAGCACCACGGCGGCGCCCGTCCGCAGCGGCCACAGGTACTCCCAGAGCGGCAGGCCCAGCTGCAGCACCCGGTCGCCCGGCCCGAGTGGGTGGGCCGCCTGGAGGTCCCGGACCCGGCGGTCCGCCTCGGCATGGGTCAGCCGGACGGCGGTCGGGCGCCCGCCCGGACCGTAGCCGACGCAGAGCAGGTGCTGCGGGGTCAGCGCCCGGGGCGGGTCGGTGGGCAGCTCGTGGTCCGTCTCCAGCCCGGTCACCGCCCTCGCGACCCCCTCCCCCAGCACACAGACCGGCACGTTCTCCGCGAGCAGCCGTTCCCGCCGCCCGGGCGCGTCCGTCGGGTCCAGCGGCAGGTACGCCGCGCCCGACTTCGCCACCGCCAGCAGCGCCGTGAGCAGCTCCGCCGGGCGGCGGAACCCCGCCAGGCCGACCACCGCGCCCGGGCGGGCCCCGCGGGCGGCCAGGGCGCGCGCCAGCCGGTTGGCCGAGGCGTTCAACTCCCGGTAGCTGACGGTCTCCCCGTCCGCGAGCACCAGCGCCGGCGCATCCGGCGTCCGGGCCGCCTGCGCCTCGACCGGCCCCACCACCGTCGTCGCCGGGTACCTCACCGTACGGCGGGGCAGCGGAGGCAGCCCGGGCGCCGTGGGCGGCACGGCTCCACGAGCCACGGCCCCACAGACCACGGCCCCACCGGCCACGTCCCGGACCGCCTCGTCCACCCCCGCCGCCATCACGCCGCGCCCAGCAGCTCGGCCCAGGCCTCGATCGCCGGGCGTTCCGCGAGCCGGACGAACGCCACGTCGGCGCCTTCCTGCTGCCAGCGCGCGGCGAGCGTCATCAGCCGGATGGAGTCCAGCCCCCAGTCGACCAGGTTCTCGTCCAACGGGATCTCCGCCGGCTCCTCGCCGAGCAGGTCGGCGACCTCGGCCCGGATCCGCTCCACCGTGAAGCCCATGCCCGTCACTTTCCACCCACCCCTTCGAGCTCCGAAGTCCCGTACTCGCCCTCGAGGTTCGAGGCGGCCGGCTCCACAACCGACCCCACAACCGACCCCGCGGCCGACCCCAGCGTCCCGAGCACCGCCTCCGCCGTGGTGACCATCCCGCAACGCCCGGCCACCCAGGTCAGCGCGCCGCGGTGCTCCGCCGGGCCGAAGTCGGCGACGGCGTCGGCCACCACGAAGGCCTGGACGTCCCGCATCCAGGCGTCGCAGGCGGTGGCCTGCACCCCGATGTGCGCGTACACGCCGGTGATCACCAGCTGGTCCCGCCCCTGCTCGCACAGCAGCTGCTCCAACTCGGTGCGCACGAAGGCGCTGTACTTCCACTTGGTGAGCACGGTGTCGCCGGGTGCCGCGGCGACGGCCTCGGCGATCGCGGTGGCCCGCGGGTCGTCCGGGACGCCCGGCCCCCAGAAGTCCTGCTGCAGCCCGCGCTCGGCCGGGCTCTGCCCGCCGAGCTGCGCCGAGTACACGACGGGGACGCCGGCGGCGCGCGCCGCCTCGGCCAACGCCGCGACATTGCCGAGGAGTTCAGGCACCGGAGCGGCCTCGGCGTCGAAGGCGTCCAGGAAGTGGTTCTGCAGGTCGTGCACCAGCAGGACGGCGCGCGCCGGGTCCACTGCCCAGGCGACCCGGTTGGCGGGCAGCTCCTCGGCGGCGGGCATGGGATAGGAGGGAATGCGTGGCAGGCCCACGGTGGTGTTCCTTAACTGGACGGAAGGCGAGATGACGTGCGGGGAGGGAGACAGCCGGCGGTCGGCGGTCGGTCAGCGGCCGGTCACCGAGGCCGCGATCGCGGCGCGCAGGTCCTTCTTGCTGACCTTCCCGATCCCGGTGGCCGGGAAGGCCTCGACGAACTCGACCCGGTCCGGCACCTTGAACTCGGCGAGCCCGCGCTCGCGCACGAACCGCTTCAACTCGAAGCTCCTCGGCGGCTGTTCACGGTGCTCGGCGTGCAGCACCAGGTACGCGCAGGTGCGCTCGCCCAAGTACGGGTCGGGCATCGACACCACCGCGGCGTCGTGCACCGCGGGGTGGGCGAGCAGGTGGTTCTCGATCTCCTCGGCGGCGACCTTCTCGCCGCCCCGGTTGATCTGGTCCTTGGCCCGCCCCTCGACCACCAGGTGGCCGGTCGGGGTGCGGCGGACCAGGTCCCCGGTGCGGTAGAAGCCGTCCGAGGTGAAGGAGGCGGCATTGTGCTCGGGCGCGTTCCAGTAGCCGCGGATGGTGTACGGGCCGCGCGTGAGCAGGTGGCCGGTGACGCCGTCGGGCAGGTCGCGGTCCTGGTCGTCGACCACCCTGACCTCGTCGTCGGGCGAGATCGGCCGGCCCTGGGTGGTGGTGATCAGCTCCTCCGGGTCGTCCAGCCGGGTGTAGTTGACCAGTCCCTCGGCCATCCCGAACACCTGCTGGAGCGTGCAACCCAGCACCGGCCGCACCCGCCGGGCCGCCTCCTCGCTGAACTTGGCGCCACCGACCAGCAGCACCTCCAGGCTCTCGTACCCGGTGGCGCCGCGCTCGGCGGCGTCCAACCAGAGCAGCGCGAGCGGCGGCACCAGCCCGGTGATGGTCACGCCCTCGCGCTGGATCAGCGGGAAGGCCGTCTCCGGGCCGGGCTGCGGGCAGAGCACCACCCGGCCGCCGGCGTACAGCGTTCCGAGCGAACCCGGCGAGCTGAGCGGGAAGTTGTGGGCGGCGGGCAGCACGCACAGGTACACGCTGTCCTGGTCCTGCCCGCACAGCTCGACCGAGCCGCGCAGCGAGTAGATGTAGTCGTCGTGGGTGCGCGGGATCAGCTTCGGCACGCCGGTACTGCCGCCGGAGAGCTGGAGGAACGCGACGTCCCCGGGTTCGGGCTCCCCGCCGGAGATCGTCTGGTCACAGGCCGTCGGGTCACAGGCCTCCCCGTCGCGGGCCTCCGGGTCGGGCAGGTCGCAGGGCACGTCCGCGAGCCGAACGTGCTCCCCCGGGTCATCGCCGGCCACCAGCACCAGCCGAAGCGCAGGGTTCTCCGCCCGTACCCGGCCGGCGAGTTCGCGGTAGTCGAAGCCGCCCTCGACGGTCGGCACCACGTACGCGGCCGCCTCGGTGAAGGAGCAGAAGTACCCGATCTCGGCGTACCGGTGGGCGGGCAGCGCGAAGACCGGCAGCGCGCCGATCCGGAAGAGTGCGAAGACGACCTCGAAGAACTCGGCGACGTTGGGCAGTTGGACCACCACGCGGTCCCCGGAATGGATGCCCCGGGCGCGCAGTCCGGCGGCCATCCGGTCGGCCCGGCGGTCGAGTTCGGCGTACGTCCAGCGCCGCTCCGTCGCCGCCACCGCGTGGCCACCCGGGTCGACGACGGCGGTCCGCTCGCCGTGCGTGGCGGCGCGCTCGCGCAGCATCCGGCCGAAGGTCTCGCCGCGCCAGTACCCGGCGGCCCGGTAGCGCTCGGCGAACTCGGCGGGATACGGGGTGAACCCGTCCAGCGGCGTCACCGGGCCACCCCCGCGGCATCCAGGAAGGTGCGGAACTTGGCGCTGGTCTCGGCGAGTTCGGCCTCCGGCCGGGACTGCTCGACCACGCCGGCGCCGGCGTACACCCGCAGCGTCCGCTCCTCCGCCTCGGCGCAGCGGATGGTGACCACCCACTCGCCGTCACCGGTCGCGTCCTCCCAGCCGACCATGCCGGTGTAGAGGCCGCGGTCGAAGGGCTCGACCTCGCCGATCACCCGGCGTGCCACGTCCGTCGGCGTGCCGCAGACCGCCGGGGTGGGGTGCAGCGCGCAGGCCAGCTCCAGGGCGGAGACCGCGGGGTCGGCCAGCTCGCCTCGGATGGTGGTGGCCAGGTGCCACATCGCCGCCGTCCGTACCAGGGTGGGCCGTTCGGGCACCTCCAGGGTGCGGCAGTACGGAGCCAGCGCCTCGCGGATGGCGTCCACCACGACGGCGTGCTCGTGCAGGTCCTTGGGCGACTCCAGCAGCGCGGCGGCGCGCCGGACGTCCTCGCCGAGGTCCTCGCCGCGCGGCACCGAGCCGGCCAGCGGGTTGGCCAGCACGGCCGTTCCCCGCCGGGAGAGCAGGAGTTCGGGGCTGGCGCCGATCAGGGTGCGGCCGCCGCCGGAGGGGACGGCGAAGGTGTGACCGCCGGGGTCGCGCCGGGCCAGCCGTTGCAGGACGGCGGGCAGGTCGAGCGGCTCGGCGGCGCTCAGCTCCAGCGTGCGGGCCAGCACCACCTTGCTCAACTCCCCGCCGCGCAGCCGCTCGACGGCCGCCGCGACGCCCGCGCCGTACGCCTCCGGCGCGGGCACCGGGTGGATCCGCCAGTCGATCCGCTCGGCCGGCGGAGCGGGCAGGGCGATCAGCGGGTCGTCGCGCAGCGCGCCGGCGGTGCGGACCCGGGCGGGGACGGCGAGTTCGACCCGACTGTCCCGGTCGAACGCCACCGCGCCGACCACCAGCGGCCATTCGACCCCGGCCCGAGCCGCCTCGGCGAGCGTCTCGGCGACCCTCACCGGCAGCGGCCGCCCGTCCTGCGGAACCCGGGCATGCACGCCGGAGCCGAGCAGGGTTCGGGTCGGCGAGGCGAAGAACGCCTCGTCGGAGCCGGCCCGGTACTGGCCGAGCAGTCCGCTGGCCGCTCCGATGACGGCGTGATCCGGGACCGCGGCGAGGGCGGTCGCCGGGGCGTCGGGCCCGACGGATATCGGCCCGGCAGGGGCGTGGTGCACCGTGGTCACGGCGGATTCTCCAGTCTGGGACGGTTCTTCGGAAGGTAGGAGGAGGGCCGGCGGCGCGCCGCTCAGGCGCGCAGGGTCAGAAGCAGGGGGTCAGGCACGCGGGGTCAGACACGCGGGGTCAGGCACGCAGCGTCAGGCACGCAGCGTCAGTCGCGCGGGCTCAGGCGCGCAGGGTCGCGCCGCCGTCGACGTACAGGTCGTGCATGGTGATGTGCCGCGCCCGGTCGGAGGCGAGGAACACCACCGCGTCGGCGATGTCGGCGGGCGCGGCGATCCGCCCGAGCGGAATGCCGACCCGCCAGGCTCCCAAGTCGCCGTCGATGACCCGGCGTTCGGCCGCCTCGGCGTCCTCGCCCCACAGCGCGCGCTGCATCTCGGTGTCGGTCGAGCCCGGCGACACCACGTTGCACCGAACCCCGGAGCGGGCGAGTTCCAGCCCCAGGCAGCGGGTGAACATGGTGGCCGCCGCCTTGGACGCCGCGTAGGCGGCCATCCCGGCCCGCGGCACCCCGGCGGCGTTGGACCCGACGGTCACGATCGCCCCGCGCCCGCGGGCCGCCATCCGCCGGCCGACCGCGCGGCTCGCGTGGAAGACCCCGGTGGTGTTGACGGCGAAGGTGTCCGCCCAGTCCCCGTCGGCGAGTTCGACGACCGGGGCGGTACGCAGGATGCCCGCGACGTTCACCAGCGTGCCGATCGGCCCGAGTTGGCCCTCGATCGACTCCACGGTCCCGTCCACCGCCCGGGCGTCGGAGACGTCCAGCACGTACGGGCGTGCGGACGGCACCTCGGCCACCAGGGCCTCTAGCCCTTCGGGGTTGCGGTCCACCGCCGCGACGACGGCCCCCTCGGCCACCAGCGCCCGCACCACGGCCGCGCCGATGCCCTGCCCGGCCCCGGTGACCATCGCGACGGCACCGGCGAATTCGGACTGTTGCTGCACAGGACATCCCTCCGACCAGCAAGATTAGGCAAGCCTAACCTAACACAGCAGTTCGCCCGCGCCGAGCGCCTGTGCGAACGTCAACTCGCCCCGGAGGCCCCCACGGCGGACGTCCCACACCAGAGCCGCACTCGGAGCCGCACCCGAACCTGCACCCGGACACGCCGAGGCCGCCCAGCCCTGGACGGGTCGAGCGGGCTCGGCGCCCTGTGGCGATGGCGCGGCGACGCGGGCCGCTACGGCAGGCGGCTCGCGAAGATCAGGGCGCAGCCGTCGCCCCCTCCGCCGTCCAGGCGCTCCGCACGGCGCAGGCTCGCGCGCAGTGCGGCGCGTCGGAAGGAGGGGTTTTCCGGGCGGACGTGGGCGGTCAGCGGGCGGTCGGGGACGTGGGCGGCCGCCCATCGGGCGACGCCGGTGACGGCCTCGGCGAGGCCCGGCCCCAGGAGGCGAGGGCGAAGCGGTGGAAGGGGTTGGGGATCGGCAGGCCCGCCGACTCCATCGGCTTGGTGCCGCGGAAGCCAAGCGCAGACGGGAAGTTGGGCGCGCGGACGGTCCGCTGGCGGTAGCCGTGGCGCTGCCGGACGGCGCTCCAGCGGTTGCACGGTTCTTCGACCTCGGCCTCGGCCCGGGTGGCGAGCGCATCCGAGGGCTTGTGGACGCAGGCGGCCGGGTCGCGACGGAGGGCCAGGGCGGCGTCGACGCCTGTCTCAGCGGGGCTCAGCGGGAAGAAATGACGGATCGTCAGCTCTTCGTGCCCGCCCCGTGGCGGGCACCCTAGCGCGGGACGGCGGGGGTCGTCGAAGCCTTCGCGGTACCCGAAGGAGCCTTTGCTTGAGGCGTGGAGCCGGGAGGCGGGGAGGCGGGAGGCGGGGAGCCGGGAGGCGTGGCAGGCGGAGCCGTCGAGCCCGCGGCAGCGGCAGCGGCAGCGGGTGCCGGGGAGAGGCCGGTGCAGCCACGCAGGCCGTCGCGGCGCTTGAGGGCGGCCTCGGCGGTGGCGCCGGTGACCGGCTCCGGGATGCCCTTGTCGTCGATGGTGGCCGGAGTGAAGGCCTCGCCCGTCACCTTGCCGTCGGCGGTGAGGGTGAGGGTGGTGACGCCGGTCTCGTTGGAGTTGGCGTAGTTGGAGGTGCCGTACCACAGGAAGTTGCCGAAGCCGTACCCGATGTAGGTGTTGCCGAGCATGCCCGAGCCGACCATGGTGTGCGCGTGGGTGCCGACCACGGCGGTGGCGCCGGCGGCGGCGAGCTTCTTGGCGATGGTGGTCTGCGGTCCGGTCGGGCAGGCCTTGCCCTCGTCGCCCCAGTGCAGGTAGACGAGCACCACCGGGGCCTGCTGCTTGGCCGTCTCCACCGCCTTGACCAGGGCCGGGACGTCCAGCGCCGAGGCGATGCCCGGCTTGTTGGCGCCGGCCCGCCACTTCTGGTTGGTGAGGTCCTCGACCTGGCTGGCGGCGACCACGGCGACCTTCACCCCGCGCACGGTGGTGACGTACGGGGCGTACGCCTCCTTGGCGTTGCGCCCGACGCCGACCACGGGGATCGGCGAGGAGTCCTTGGCGGCGAGGGTGTCGGTGAGGCCGTCGGCGCCGAAGTCCACGGCGTGGTTGTTGGCCATCGAGACGACGTCGACGCCCGAGTCCTTGAGCACCGACAGGGCCTTGGGCGAGGTGCGGAAGGTGTACGTCTTCGGCTCCGGGGCGCCGCGCCCGGTGATCGCGGTCTCCAGGTTGAGGACGGACAGGTCGGCGTCGGCGAGGGTGCGGGAGATCGGGCCGAGTGCCTGCTCGGGCGCCTGGACGGCCAGCCGGGCCTCGGTGCGGCCCTCGAAGTGGACGTCCCCGGCGAAGGCGACGGTGATGGTGCCATCGGGTCGGGGCGGGGCGCTCTTGCCCGGGGCCGTGCCGGAGGGCGAGCCGTCCGGTGCGGACGCGGTGGGCGGGGCGGGGGCGGCGGAGGCCGGGGCCGGGTCGGGGTCGTCCGGCCCACAGGCGGCGACGGCGGTCATTCCGACGAACAGCGCGACGGCGGCCGCGGCACGGCGCATGAGTGAATCCCCCCGAGGATGATGCAAGAGCGGTCAGCCTACGCCACCGAATCACCATCACTCGGGCCCGAGCCCGCAACATTCCGGCCACAAAGTATTCCGCCGACCCCCGGCCGGACACTGACGGGCGCCACTGGACCGCGCCGTCGGCCCATCCGTCCCTCTCGTCCCAATCGCCCCGTCCGACCCGGCCACCGCGTCCCTGGCGCGCGGGCGGGCGGGGCGCGCAGCGTGGTGTGCGGGGGCAGTGTTGGTATACGGGGGGCAGTGTGGTGCACGGGGACCGGCGCGGTGTGCGGAAGCGGGTCCCGCGCCTAAGGCCGGGAGGTGTGACGTGATGGACAGCAACCAACTCTCCCCCGCGGGCGGCGGTCGGCCCTCCGCCGAGGGCGGCGGCCGGCCCTCCCCCGCCCGGGAGCGCCGGATCGTGGTCGGGATCGACGGCTCCGCGCCGTCGAAGGCGGCCCTGCGCTGGGCGGTCGGCCAGGCCGTGCTGACCGGGGCGACGGTGCACGCCGTGGCGGCCTGGGAGTACCCCTCGCTGTACGGGTGGTTCGCACCGATGGTGGACGACGGGTTCGAACAGACCGCCAGCCGCACGCTGAGTGCCGAGATCGACGAGATCCTCGGGCCCGACCGGCCGGTGGAGGTCCGGGAGAGCCTGGTGCTGGGCCACGCCACCGACGTGCTGCTGGAGGCGGCCGACGGGGCCGATCTGCTGGTGCTGGGCAGCCGCGGCCGGGGCACCTTCGCCCGGACGCTGCTCGGCTCGGTGTCCACCCGCTGCGCGGTGCACGGCACCTGCCCGGTGGTGATCGTCCGTGCCGACGGGACGGCCGTCGCCCCACCGCAGGGCACGGCGGTGGCCGGCGGTGCCGAACAGGGGGCGCCCGGCCGCGTGCGCACCAAGGACTGGCAGCTCAGCCTGCACGTGGTCGAGGACGAGGACACCACCCGGGTGCACGCCGTACTGGACGCCGACGGCAACGTGCTGCACAGCGACGCCCGCTCCCGCCGCAACCCGCGCGACGCCCCGGCCCCGGAGGTCGGCGACGAGTTCGCGGTCGGCCGCGCCCTGGTGGACCTCGGCCACCAGCTGCTGCGCGCAGGCGTTCACAGCGCCACCGGGCCCACCGAGGAGTGAGCACCCGTCCTCGGACGGGTGCCGGGCGGTGGAGTGCGCGCCGACCGGTCGGGTGCGCCATGCTGGCACCGCCGGAGCAGCATCGAACCGCCGTACCATCACGGCGCTGAACCACTGAACCGCTGAACCGCACCGCACCACCGCCGTACCGCCGAACCGTTCCTCCCTCGATCCGACCGGAAGAGCCACACCCCGCCATGGACACCACCCCGGCCGCCAATACCCCACCCGTCGGCACCCCACCCACCGAGGCCCCGCCCACGGAGACCCGGGCCCCGGACTTCACCGCCGGCGAGCGCGCCCGGGGCCGTGCGCTGCGCCGAGCCCAGTTGCCGTGGGCGCTGGGCGGGCGGCTGGCGGGCCTGGCGCTGACCCTGCTGCTCGGCCTCACCCCGGCCGGCGCGGCCCTGGTGACCACCACCGGCGGCTGGTTCGGCGGCTCCCGGACGGCCGGCGTGCTGGCCGGAGCGGCGGCCCTGGTGCTGCTCGGCCAGGCGCTGCACCTGCCGTTCGGGGCCGGGGCGAGGACCGTCCGGGCCCGGTACGGGCTGGTGACCCAGGGCTGGGCCGGCTGGGCCCTCGACGCCGTGCGCGGCCTCGCGCTCACCCTCGTCCTCGTCCTCCCGCTCGCGCTCGGGCTGTCCGCGCTGACCGCCTGGTCACCGCAGCGCTGGTGGCTGCCGGCGGCAGGTGCGGCGGCGCTGCTGACGGCCGCGCTCTCCTTCCTCCACCCGCTGCTGATCGAGCCGGTGTTCAACCGCTTCTCCCCGATGCCTCCGGGGGAACTGCGCGCCGCGCTGCTGGCGCTGGCCGAGCGGGACGGCGTCCGGGTGCGGGACGTCCTGGTGGCGGACGCCTCCCGCCGCACCACCGCACTCAACGCGTACGTCTCCGGGTTCGGGGCGACCCGTCGGATCGTCGCGTACGACACGCTGCTGACCACCGCCGAGCCGCGCGAGGTGGAACTGGTGGTCGCGCACGAGCTGGGGCACGTCAAGCACCGGGACGTGCCGGTGGGCACCGCGCTGGGCGCGGTCGGCGCGGCCGTCGCGGTGGTCGTCCTCGGTCTGCTCGCCGCTTGGCGGCCGCTGCTGGACGCCGCCGGGGCGACGGACACGGCGGACCCCCGGGCGCTGCCGCTGCTGGCGGCGCTCGCGGCGCTGCTGGGCACGCTGTCGGGGCCGCTACAGTGCACGGTGAGCCGCCGGATCGAGGCCAGGGCGGACCGGCACGCGCTCGAACTGACCGGGGACGTGGAGCAGTTCGTGGCGATGCAGCGCAGACTGGCGGTGGCGAACGTCTCCGATGTCGACCCGCCGAGGGTGCTTGAGCTACTGTTCGCCACTCACCCGAGTGCGACCAGCCGGATCGCCGCCGCCCGCGCCTGGCAGGCCGCACCGGAGCAGCGGGCGCCGGAGCGACGCGTCACGCCGGGCGAATCTGTTGTATAGTGCAACAAATATCGAGGAGGTAGGAACGCCGTGCCCGGCCGCCAGTCGTCCATCGAGACCATCCAGCGCGAGCTGACCGCCTTCGCCCGCCGCGCCCGGCACAAGGCCTCCCAACTGCACCCCGACCTCTCCCTGGTCACCTACAGCATCCTCGACCTGATCACCGAGCGCGGCGGCTGCCGGGCAGCCGACGTGGCCGCGTACTTCATGCTCGACAAGTCCACCGTCAGCCGTCAGGTCACCGCCCTGGAGAAGCTCGGCCTGCTGGCCCGCGAGACCGACCCGGACGACCAGCGCGGCCAGATCCTGCGCGCCACCGAGGCCGGGCTCACCCTGCTGCGGGACGCCAACGAACAGCGCCGGCTCTCCTTCACGGCGCGCTTCACCGACTGGTCCGACGACGACGTCGCCCGCTTCGCCGACTACCTGGCCCGCTACGGCCAGGAGGGCTGACCGACCCCTCGGCCGGCGGGCCCGGCCCCTCCGGGGTGCGCAGGGCCACCTCCACGGTGTACAGAGGAGGAGTGCCCCTCCGGCAGCGTCCCGATGCGCCGCACCCGCCGCCCGCGCCGCGTCCCCCCGACCGCCGCCGCGCCTGGCGGCCCGACCGCCGGGTGCTGACGGCGCTGACGCTCGCGCTGATCGTGCTGATCACCGTGGTCGACCTCCTCTCCCCGCCGGACATCCACCTCGGCCCGCTGCTGATCGTCGCCCCCGCCATCACCGCTTCCTTCGCCAGCCCCCGGGCCACCGCCACGGTCGCCGCGATCGCCTTCGCCGCGCTGACCGTCATCGGCTCCGTCCGCGAAAGCCTGACCAGCACGAACATCGAGACCCAACTCAGTGCGCAGCTGATCGTCTCGGTGCTGATCATCGGCCTGCGGGTGCTGCGCGAACGGCACGAGCGCGAACTGGCCCGGGTGCGCTCGGTGTCCGAGGCCGCCCAGCGGGTACTGCTGCGCCCACTGCCCGACCGGATCGGACCGCTGCACCTGGCCTCCGTCTACCTGGCCGCCGAAGCCGAGGCCCAGGTCGGCGGCGACCTTTACGCGGCTGCCCGCACCACCACCGGCACCCGGCTGCTGGTCGGCGACGTGCGCGGCAAGGGCCTGTCCTCGCTCGGCGACGCGGCCCTGCTGCTCGGCGCCTTCCGCGCCGCCGCCCACCTGCACGCCGAGCTGCCCGACCTGGCCGCCTACCTGGACGGCAGCGTGAGCTGGGACCTCGCCCAGCTCGCCGAACAGTCCCAGCGGGACCGGCAGGAGCGACGGGAGCGACGGGAGCGGAGCGGGCGAGGCGACCGGGGCGAGCGGCAGGGCCTGCAGGCGCTGTCCGCACTGCCGCTCGCCGCGCCCGAGGAGCCTCCCAAGGAGAGCGGCGAGGCCGGAGAGTCCTTCATCACCGCCGTCCTGCTCGACATTCCCGACGACGGCTCCCCGGTCCGCCTGATCGACTGCGGTCACCCTCCCCCGCTGCTGCTGCGTCCCGACGGCATCACCACCCTCGCCGCCCGCCACCCCGCCCCACCGCTGGGCCTCGGCGAGCTCGCACCGGTGCGGTACGAGACGGAGACCTTCCCGTTCCAGCCCGGCGACCGGCTGCTGATCTACACCGACGGCGTGATCGAGGCCCGCGACGCCCAGCGCCGCTTCTACCCACTCACCGAACGCGTCACCGCCTGGCGATCCGAGTGCCCCACTGCCCTGCTCCACCGCCTGCGCCGCGACCTGCTCGCCCATGTCGGCGGCCGACTGGACGACGACGCGGCCATGGTCGTGGTCGAGCGACTGCCGAGAGGGGCGGGCGGCTGACAGATGACAGATTCCAGATGACAGATTTCGAAAGCTGTCATCTGAAATCTGTCATCTGAAACCTGTACGGCCCAGGCCCTCGCCCCCTGCACCACCTCCACCAGCCGGCCGACGAGGCTCTGCCACGGAGGTTTCGTCGGCGGCGCGTGTCGACGGCATCCGGTCAGCTGCAGCCGGGGATCGGGTTGGCGGTGGCGCTGCCCGCCTGGGTGAGCAGACCGCACAGGGTCGAGCGGGACACCTTCCAGATGCCGTTGTCGAGGACGGACTGGCCGGTCGCGCTCGGCTCCACCGCGTTGCCCTGGAGCGAAAGCGAGTACGTGACGGTCGCGTGGCTCGCGTCCGTGAGCGCGACGTCCTCGACCTCCACCTGCCCCTGGCCGACCTGCGGGTCCTGGGCGAAGCCCTGGAGCACCGGAAGCAGCATGTCGCCGTCCTGGAGCAGCCTGGCCTTGTCGGCGACCGACGTGCTGGGGTCGAAGAACCGTTCCCAGTTGCTGGTGACCTCCTCCTTGGCCGCGGCAGGGTCGGCGGGGGCGGTTTCGGCGGCGGTCTCCGTCGCCGGGGCGGACTCGGTGGCGGTGGCGGTGGCAGTGGCAGTGGCGGTGGCAGTGGCAGTGGCGCCCGTGGCCGCCGGGGACGTGGCTGCGGAGCCGGAGCCGCCGCCACCGCCGCACCCCGCCGCCGCACCCACGAGCAGCAGGGCGAGCAGCGCGCCCGCCGTCCGCAGAGCCCGGCCGCCGGTATCGGGGGTGCCGCTTCGCATCACATGCATGGTCGTCTTCCCTCTCGACTGCGCCGCCCGGGCCCCACTCTCGGCGCCCCGGACGCCGTTCCAGGCCGATCCTGGACACGTCTCACGTGACACCTTGAGGCGGATCCACGGCTGAATCGCAATTCGACGGAGAAATCACCCGTAACGCCCCGGGCGTTCGCCCGTCCGGGACTGGTTCCACCGAACTCGGGTTCCACCGGGGTCGGTTCTTCCGGACCGGCCGGGAGCGGGCGGGAGCGGGCGAGCCGGCTGCTCGCCGCGGCCGGCGCCGTGCCGTGCCGCGCACGCTCGGCCGGTACGGGACCTCCGGTGAACGCTTCGTCGAGCACAGGCCCCCCGCCCGTCCTCGGCCGTCATCCGCGGCGCGGCGCTGATCGCGCCCGGGGCTGTCGGGGTGCCCTGCGGTCGCCGCCCGCTCCGCCGAACCAGTGGCCGAATGCTCCGGGGACCGGCAGGATCGAAGGCAACCGGCCCTGCTGGATTACCTGTTCATGACTTCCAGATGACCCCTCCCTTCCGATCCGATGGCTACGATGGCCGCACCCATGTCGATCAGAGTCGACATAGCCGGGTAGGGGGAACTGACGGTGAATCACATCCACGTCCAGACGCATGCCCTGCGCCAGTCGGCGAACGGCCTCACCGAGGCCGCCAAGACCTTCGGGCCCGTCGGGCACTGGCTCGACGACAGCCACACGGCCGCCGACAGCATGTCGGCCTGGGGCTCCGGACCGGCGCTGAAGGACTGCGCTGACGCCTGGCAGGCCCATGTGAAGTCCGTCGTCGATCAACTTCACGTCTACTCACAGCAGTTGCACGATTCGGCCCACTCCTACGACCAGGCCGACCAGGAGTACGCCCGCCGACTCGAGTCCGCGCTCAACGACCTCGGCGGCGCGGCGACGGAGCAGCAGCCGTGACGATGACCATCGCGGCGCTCAAGGCCGCCAACAGCATCGACGTCGACGCCGCCGCCGGCTCCTGGCTCGCCCTGTCCAGGCAGGCGTGGCAGGCCGTCAACGACATCCACGCCAACGGTGTCGACCCGCTCAAGGAGAACTGGAAGGACAAGGTCGGCGAGGCCGCCGGCCGCAAACTCCAGGAGCAGGCCGAGATCCTGGAGGCCGGCGCGGACATCATGCGCGGCGTCGTCATGGTCCTCGACGGGCTGAGCGCCAGCATCACCCGGGCCAAGCTCACCCTGAACTCCGCCCTGGACATGGCCAGGCAGTACGGCCTCACCGTCGACGAGTCCACGGCCACCGTCCACGGCAGCGGCGGCGCGGCGGCCTCCAACGACAACGTCGTCCAGGAGATCGACGCGCTGCTCCAGGAGGCGCTGCGCGAGGCCGCCCAGGCCGACAGGCTGGCCTCCGCCGAGCTGCGCAAACTCGCCGGGGCGACCTGCGAGACCGATCCGCGCAAGGCGCTGGACCAACTCCAGCGCGGAGCCTCACAGACCGAACTGTCCATGTACACCGGGGACATCCCCAGCGGGCAGGACCCCCGGCTGGTCAGCGACTGGTGGAACGCGCTGACCGACAACCAGCGCAAGCAGTTGACGCTCTCCGATCCCGTGACCCTCGCCAACCTCCCCGGCATCCCCGACGACGTGAAGGTGAGGCTGCGCGGCGGGCCCAACGCCAAGTACGACCGGGTGAAGACCGTGCAGTGGGCGCTGGAGCACTGGAACGACACCACCATCGACGTCTTCGACGACAACTGCACCAACTTCGCCTCGGAGGCGCTGCGCCAGGGCGGCGTGCACGCCAAGTGGGACCAGTGGTGGGGCTGGCGCGGGGACGACACCTGGGGGCGCAGCGACGACGCCGGCGGCGACTGGTTCGACCAGCGACTCGACTACTCGAAGAGCTGGGCCGGGGCGCAGAACATGCACGACTTCATGATGCGCCACGGCGGCCAGGAGCTCCCTCCGGACGAGGTGAGGCCCGGGGACATCGTCTACTACGAGGAGGACTCCGACCAGGACTCCCAGGACAAGAAGGGCGTCGTCCACCACACCGCGGTGGTGACGGCGGTGACCCCGGACGGGGACATCCGCTACACCCAGCACAGCGGCGGCCAGCAGAACGCGAGCCTGGGCGGCCGGATCGACAGCTTCCAGGAGCAGCGCGGGTACCAGAAGCTGCACTTCGTCCGCGTGAATCCGGACTGGTACTAGGCCTATGAATGAGGAACAGCGCTCTCCCCGGTGGCTGCGGGCGGGCGGCCCGCTGCTGCTCGGCTGCCTCGGGTGGGCGTTCGGCGTGCCGACGCTCCTCGCGGACGGCGACATCCACGCACTGGTGAGCCGCTGCCAGGACAGCCCCGGCGCCCCGGCCCACGTGCTGCCGCTCGCCTGGGCGGGGCTGGTGCTCGGCATCGGCACGGTGTGCTGGGGTGGTTGGCAGCTCGTCACCGCCGTTCGGCGCAGGACGTTCCGGATCGGCCTGGGGCACGCTCTGCTGTGCGTCCTGCTGCCGGTGGCGGCGATCGGGGTGCCGTTCCAGTACGCCCTCGCGCAGACCGCCGCGCACGACACCGGCACGCAGCGGAGCGCCTGCTTCGGACAGGGCCGGCTCACGGACGCTGTCGCTGCGGGCAGGACGGCTCCGGACACGGCGGCACCAGGTGCGGCGGCTCCGGGCGTGGCCGCCGCGGGTGTGGTCGGTGCGGCCGCGGCGCGTCAGGCACGGCTCCCGGCCTGATCGCCACCGTGCGAGTACCGGGCGGATGCCCGAGCCCGAGCCGGCGCCCAGGCCGACGAACGGGGACGGCACGGCCAGGCCGACGTACGCCGAGAGTCCCGCGCCGATCAGGTCGGCCGGTCGGCCGACTGGCCCAGGGTGGTCACGGCTCTCCTGGCCCCGGGTGGGTGCCGATGGCTCGGGACCAACCCGACTTCCGTCGGCTTCCGTCGTCCCCGCCAGGACCGACCGCCCCCGGCAGGTCCTACGGCTGGTGGACGTACGGCGTCGTCGTGCTCAGCCAGGCGAAGCCGAGGCGCTGCAGGATGGGCCGGCTCTGGTCGCTCGCGTCGACCTGGAGGTACTGGTAGCCGAGCTCGGCCGCGAGGCGGGCGCGGTGGGCGACGAGGGCGCGGTAGATGCCCCGGCCGCGCCAGTCGGGCGCGGTGCCGCCGCCCCAGAGGCCGGCGAACCCGGTGCCCGGGATCAGCTCCATCCGGGCGCCGCTGACCGGGCGGTCACCGGCCATCGCGACGACCATGCTGACCGTCTCGTTGCCGTGCCGCAGGTGGTCGAGCAGCCGCTCGCGCAGGTTGGGGTGCTCGGTGCCAAAGGCCTGTACGTGGGCCTCCATCAGCAGGTCCACCCCGGCCGGGTCGGTCACCGGGAGCAGCCGAACGCCCTCGGGCAGGGCGGTCTCGGTGGGCAGGTCCGCGATCCGGGCGATCATCAGCGCCTCGTCCGGCTCCGGGGTGAAACCGGCCGCCAGCAGTCGGGCGCCGAGGTCCGCGGGGCGGTCGTGGGAGTAGGCCTTCCACTCGAACTCCAGCCCCAGTCCGGCGAAGTGGCGCACCTGTGCGGCGATGGCCGCGTCCGCCCCGGCCTCGTCCAGGCCTGACCAGACCACGCCGTTCCAGCTGTGCTCCGGCCCCACCTGCCGGACCACCGCGCCGTCGCGCTCGACACGGCAGTCCGGGTCGGGCGGCGCGTTGCGTCGGAGTCGGTCGTCGAACAGGGCGAGCACTTCGTCATGATCCATCCGCTCACTCCAGCACGGCGCGGGAGCGCGCGCCATCGAGTTTCCGCGCCACCGGCCGCGAGCGGCGGGCCGGCGGGCGGACCAGGCAGGCGAGCCGGGCGGGCGCTGCCCGGGGCGCGGCGGGCGGGGAGGACCCCGGCGATCACGGCGCAGCCGAGTCCGGCCGGAGGGAGGGATCAGGAATCCGCACCGGGACGGCCCGCAGGCGCGCTTGTTGTGGCCGCAGCGCGGCGCCCGGGGTCACTGCGCCAGGTACCCGCCGTCCACCGGCAGCACGACCCCGGTGACGAAGGAGGCGTCGTCCGAGGCGAGGAAGAGGACGGCCGCGGCGACCTCGGCCGGGACGCCGAGCCGGCCCATCGGGTGCAGCTTCTCGATCGCCCCGAGGTACTCGGGTCCGCCGGGCTCGTCGTACAGCCGGGCGACCCGCTCGGTGGTGATGGTGCCGGGGGCGACGGCGTTGACCCGGATTCCGCGGTCGGCCCACTCGACGGCGAGGTGCTTGGTGAGGCCGGAGGCGACGAACTTGGCGGGCCCGTACACCGCCTGGCCGCGCTGGCCGGCCTCGCCGGAGATGGAGGACAGGCAGACGATCGAGCCGCCGGGCCGTTCCTGCGCCGTCATCGCCTCGATCGCGTACTTGCAGGTGAGGAACATGCCGCGGCCGTCCACCGCCATGACGTGGTCCCAGTCCTCGGCGGTGGCCTCGGTGATCTCCATCAGCGGGATGATCCCGGCGTTGGCGACCAGGACGTCCAGCCGCCCGTGCCGCTCGACTGCGGCCGCCACCATCCGGCGGGCGTCCTCGTCCCGGGCCACGTCGCCGACCACCGGGCTGACGGCGCCCGGGAGTTGCTCGGCCAGCCGGTCCAGTCCGGCCGGGTCCACGTCGGTGGCGACCACCGACGCACCCTCCCGGACGAAGCGTTCGGCGACGGCCCGTCCGATGCCGCTGGCCGCACCCGTCACCACACAGGAGCGGCCGGCCAGCCGCCCGGCCGCGGGGCTCCCCGCGTTCACAGTCACCATGGCGCGACTCTATCCAGTGCAGGGGCGGGAGTCGGGGCCCTCCGCCCGATGCGCCGGATCCGGCCGGTCGGCGGCTCAAATGCGGCCCGGAACACTCGGCGGCGGCACCACGCAGGGCGACGGCCGCAGGGAGCACTTGCGGCGGCGGTGGGAACGACAACGGCGGCCGGGACCGTCGGTACGGTCCCGGCCGCCGTTCGACCGGCGTGCAGCCGGTGCGCGGTGAAGGCCGCGGGAGCTACACCCGCGCGTCCGTGGCCAGGGCCTCGGCCACCGGGAGGTTGGGCTGCGGGTGGGTCAGCAGGTGCACGCCCGCCGCCAGCGCGCCGCCGACCAGCGGGGCGAGCAGGAACAGCCACAGCTGCGACAGCGCCTCGCCGCCCGCGAACAGCGCCGGGCCGAGGCTGCGCGCCGGGTTGACCGAGGTGCCGGTGAGCGGGATGCCGGCCAGGTGGACGACCACCAGTGCGACGCCGATCGGCAGACCGTCGAAGCCGACCGCGGCCAGCCGGTGGGTGACCGCCAGGACCACGTACACCAGCAGGAAGGTGAGGACGACCTCGGTCAGGAACGCGCCGCCGGCGTTGATGTGCACCTGGGAGCGCTCGCCCCAGCCGTTGGTGCCGAGCTTGCCGTGGGTCTCCAGACCCGGCACCTGCTTCGCGAGCAGCAGGACGAGCGCCGCGCCCGCGATGCCGCCGAGCACCTGTGCCACCCAGTACGACACCGCCGTGCGCCCGTCTATCCGGCGGGCCAGCAGGAAGCCGAGCGTCACCGCCGGGTTGACGTGGCAGCCGGAGATCGGGCCCAGCGCGTACGCGAGCGCGAGCAGCACGAAGCCGAACGCGAGCGCGATGCCCACCGCACCGATCGCCTCCCCCGCGAGCACCGCGGCGCCCACCGCCAGCAGCACCAGCAGCAGGGTCCCGAGGAACTCGCCGATCACCGCCCGCTTGTCCGTTCCACCCATGCGCCTGGTCCTCCTGACCGTCAGGGCAGGCGGACCGGTACCGCCCACGTCCGGCCAACCCTGGTCGACCGTTCGAGGGATCGCATGTCGGCCGAACGGCCCACCACCGTGTTCACGGCGCGTCCGCCTGCCGAATTACTCCGAACGGATGAAACCGTACGAAAATGGCGAGCCCAATGCAAAACGGAGGTAAAACGGGCAGAGGCGGACAGGACGGGCGGCGAACAGCCCTCGGAACGGTCGACAGACGGTCGACGGCCGGGCGGCAGAACGGTCGGCAGGCCGGCCGGACCGGCCTTCAGACCGTCAGCACGATCTTCCCGCGCAGGTGCCCGGCCGCACTGACCCGATGCGCCTGCGCCGCTTCCGCCAGCGGGAACACCCGGTGCAGCGGCAGCCGCAGGGTGCCCGCCTCGTGCAGGGCGACGGCGGCCGCGAAAGCGCGCTGGTGGTGCGACTCCACGCCCTCGACACCGCCGTTGAAACGGACGCCGTGCTCCTGCCCGCCCTCCATGTCGGCGATCGTCAGCACCTGGTCGGCGCTGCCCGTCAGCTCGACCGACAGCGGCAGCACCCCGCCCCGCCCGGCCGCGTCCAGCGCCCGGTCCACCCCGCCCGGGGCGACGGCCCGCACCCGCTCGGCGAGGCCCTCGCCGTACGCCACCGGGATCGCGCCGAGTTCCCGCAGGTGGTCGTGGTTGGCCTCGCTCGCGGTACCGATGACGGTGATCCCGCGCGCCCGGGCGAACTGGAGCAGCACGGTGCCCACCCCGCCGGCCGCGCCGTGCACCAGCAGCGTCTCGCCCGGCCGTACGCCGAGGACGTCCAGGACCCGCTCCGAGGTCTCGGCCGCCGCCGGGAGCGCGGCAGCCTCCTCCCAGCTCAGCCCGGCGGGCTTGTGGGCCAGCGCCGCCGCGTCGAGCAGCGCGTGTTCCGCGTAGGCGCCGCCCATCGTGCTGCCGAACACCTCGTCGCCGGGCTCGAAGCCGCTCACCTCGGCGCCGACGGCCTCCACCGTGCCGGACACCTCCACGCCCGGCACGTAGGGGAAGACCACCGGGAACAGCCCGGCCAGCTCACCGGTGCGAAGCCTGCGGTCCACCGGGTTGACGCCCACCGCTCGGACCGCGACCCGCACCTGGCCGGGGCCCGGGGCGGGCAGTTCGATGTCGATCGGGCGCAGCACGTCCACGCCACCGAACTCGGAGAAGGCGATCGCCTTGGTCATGGAAAGTCCCTCGGTTCCAGGAGAGTTGGTCTGTCTTCCGACGCCTTCCATCCTGTGACCGGAGCGGTGGGCGCCCGGCCGGTCCTTCGGACGGTTCGACCTGTCCGAACGGCCAGGCGGGACCGTCGCCGCCCCGAACTAGGCTGGAGCGCATGGACGGCATGAGTGGTTCCAGCGGCATCGACGGCATCGACGGCATCGACGGCAAGGGCCAACTCCCCGGCGAAGGCCGGAGTGCCGGCAAGACCCGGGCCGGTGGCAAGAGCGAGGCCTGGCAGCAGCACTGGGGCCGCCCCGAGGACGCGCTGGCCCGCGCCCTCGAAGTGCTGCGCACGCCCCGGCCGGACCTCCTGCGGCAACTGTCAGCGGTCCTGGAAACCCTCGTCCCCCACACGGCGCTCGCCCAGCTCAGCGGCGTCTGCACGTTCAGCCCCACGCACAACTACGGCCCGCCCGAGCTGACCGGGGCCATCGGCTCACTCGACCTGTCCCGGCTGGCCGAACGCGCGGCCGGGACGACCGCGGCCGGCCGCCCCTGGCAGGGCGAGGCCGAACTCGCCGGGCAGTCCCGACCAGTGGTGGTCACGGCGACCACGCCAGGCAACGGCGACGGCGCCGTCCTGGTCCTCGTCCGGCAGGACGCCGAACCGCTCGCGGCGGGGGCGCTCGCCGTCCTGCAGCAGCTGTGGGACCTGGTGGTCGCCCACTCCGACCACCGCGCCACCGACGCCGCCCCCACCCAGGCCACCGCCTCCCGCGCCTCCGCCAACGCCCGCGCCCGCGCCATCGCCGAGTTCACCGGCACCCACAGCGCCGCGCTCACCGCGATCCTGGCGCCGCTGCGCTCGGCCGACCTGGACGACGCCACGGCCCGCCGCACCGCCATCGAGCTGGCCGTCACCGCCCTGCTCGACCTGCGCCAGGGCGCCGAACTGGACCGCACCCTCAGCGAGCAGCCCGCCGACGCCGCCTTCGCCCGGCTGGTGCGCGAGTTGCGCCCGCTGCTGCGGCACACCCCGGTCCAGCTCGACGTCGCGCCCCCGGCCGAGGCCGACCGGTCCGTCCCCGCCGATGCCGCGCACACCGCCCGGGACGCCGTCCGGGTGGCCGTGCTGCTGATGCTGGAGCAGGAGAAGCCGACTCGGCTGCACGTGAGCTGGCAGCTCACGGCGGACGGCCTGCTGCGTGCCGTGGTGCGCGGCGACGGCCTCGGCGTCCTGTCCGCCGGCGCCCTCACCGTCCACCGCACCGCCGACCGCATCGCCGCCCTCGGCGGACGCCACGGCGTCGAGGCCGTCCCCGGCTGGGGCACCACGGTGACCGTCGACCTCCCGCTCGCCCTGCCCGAACCCGTCCTCGCCACCGACCCGTTGGACGGCCTCCAGCCGCGCGAACGGGAGGTCCTCGACCAGCTCGCGCGGGGCCGCCGCAACCGGGACATCGCGGCGGCCCTGCACATCAGCGAGTCGACGGTGAAGTTCCACGTCGCCAACATCCTCGCCAAACTCGACGTCTCCTCGCGCGGCGAGGCCGCCGCCCTGGCCCACAGCGCCGGACTGCCACGCGCGCCCGTCGGGCTGCACGCGGCATCCTGAGCACCCCGCCCCTCCTCGGAAGAGACGCCATGACCGACCCCACCACCTGGGACCCGAGCACTCCCGGCATCCTGCGCCTGCCCTCCGGCCGCCTCCTGCGCGGCCGCGGCCTCAGTCGAACCATGCCTCCCGGGCCCCAACCGACCTTCGGCCTCTACCTGTTGGACGACCGTCCGCCCCACGTCGACTGGCCGAGCCGCTGGGTCCGCTGGCCCGACTTCGGCCTCCCCGCCGACCGCGCGGACGCCGCCGAAGCCTTCCGCGAGGCGTGGGAGCGCTCCGCCAACGAACGCGTCGAACTCGCCTGCGCCGGCGGCTGGGGCCGCACGGGGACCAGCCTCGCCTGCATCGCCGTCCTGGACGGCGTCCCGCCGGCGGAAGCGGTGGCGTACGTGCGGGAGCACTACGACCCGCACGCCGTCGAAACGCCGGAGCAGCGCGAGTTCGTGGAGCGGCCAGCCTAGGCGGGGTGGGGAACAATCCCGAAATCCACGAAGGGTGACCCTCGGGCCACTGAACTGCAACAATATGTTGAAGTCGATGCCCGTCGGGTTCGTTGCAGGGAGAAGTCCTTTGCAAAGTTTCACTGACGGTTGGCATCCCGGTCGGCCTCCGCGGCACCGAGCTGCCGGGCCAGGAACCGCTCGGACGACTCCAGTTGGGGCTCCGGCACGTCCAGGTGGCCCCCGGGGTTGGCGTGCAGCGTCTTCTCCGAGGACCCCAGCGCGCCGAACAGTGCGAGCGCCCCCTCGCGCGGGACCAGCCGGTCGTCCCACTGGAGCAGGAACTCCACCGGCACGCCGACCCGACCCGCCGCCTCCGTCTGCGACGCGTGCCCCGTCAGCCCGAACACCGCGGCGGCGATGCGCGGCTCGGCCGCCGCCAGCGGGATGCCGATCACGCTCCCCAATGACAACCCCCAGTACCCGACCGGCCCGAGGCCCTCCGCCTGCCCGTCCAGCTCACCCAGCCCGCCCGAACCGCCCGGCGCCGCCAGGGCGGCCAGCGCGTCCAGCACCGCCACCCACTCCGGGACCGCCCGCTCCGCGAGTTCCGCCGTGTGCCGCGCCACCCACGCGCTGACCGGCCGGCCCGCCGCGATCAACTCTCCGATCTCGGTGGCGAACCGCTCGTCCTGCGCGCTGCGCGTCCGCTCCCCGTGCCCCGGCGCGTCCAGCGCCACCGCCGCGAACCCGTGCCGCCGTACACACCGGTGCGCCCGGTCCACCAGCCCCGGCCCCAGCTTGTGCTGGCCGCCGCCGTGCCCCAGCAGCACCAGCGGCCGCCCACCGAGGGGCGGCCCGTCCGGCTGCCACAGCACACCGGGCACGCCGTCGAGGGTGAACCGGCGCTGCGTCACGCCGTCCGCGCTGGATTCCGAGGTGAAGTGCACCCGGCCATCATGGCTCCCGACACACGTTCGAGTCCCGGCTTTTCACCGCTGCCACCGGGAGCCGCCGCCACCGGAGTCACTGCCACCGGAGCCGCTGCCGCGGAGCCTCCGCAACCGGAACCGCCGCCGCTGGCGGAGCGGCTACGCGCCCGGGGCGGGCTCGCCGAGGAAGGACAGGAGGAGGGCGGTGATCTCGGCGGGGCGCTCCAGGCTGGGGAGGTGGCCGGCCCAGGGGAGTTCCCGGTGGCGGGCATCGGGGAGGAGGGTAGGGAGGGCGGCGGCGATGTCGCGGAAGTCCTGGAAGTCGTGGGCGCCGGCCACGGCCAGGGTGGGGGCGGTGATCCGGCCGAGGTCGACGTCCTCGCGGTCGGGGCCGATCGTCGCCTCCAGCTGGATGTCGAAGGCGTGGCGCTGCATCAGCCTGACCTTCGCGCGGGCCTGCTCGTCGGCGTCCGGGCCGAGCCAGCCGTCGACGTTCAGCTCGACGGCCGCGTCGAGGTCCCCGGCCTCGATCAGTTCGTCCTCGCGGTCGCCGAAGGCGCGCAGGGCGTCGCTGGGCTGGTGTCCGGGCATGGCCGAGCAGAGCAGGGCCAGCCTGGTGACCGCCTCGGGGCGCAGCGCGGCCGCCGTCAGGGCGATCCGGCCGCCGTGGGAGGCGCCGACCAGGGTGGCGGTCTCGATGCCCAGGTGGTCGAGCAGGGCCAGGACGTCCCCGGTGTCGCTGTAGGGGCTCTCCGCGAGCGGTGTGTCGCCGAAGCCGCGGAAGTCGCAGCGGACCACCCGGTACCCGGCGTCGATCAGCGGCTGCCACTGCGCGTCCCACATCCGCCGGTCGCACACCGAGGAGTGCAGCAGCACCACGGCGGGCCCACTGCCTGCTACGTCATGAGAAATGATCATCCGGCGGATGTTAGTGCCCTCGCCCCCGCTCCCCAAGCGATTTGAAGTCGCCGCGCCCGCCGGTAAGCGCTTGCGGCGGTCCCCGGGCTCTGGACGGGTGAAGGAGGTGCTCGGAGGTGCTCATGGGAGATGCGAAGAGCGAGCGGGACGACGGGTTCCAGGCGTTCATCGTCGCGGCCTGGCCCCGCCTGGTGCGGACGGCGTACCTGCTGGCCGGCGAGCAGTACGCAGCCGAGGACCTGGTGCAGTCCGCCGCCGAGAAGGCCTGCGCGGCCTGGTCGAGGGTGCGCCGGGCCGACGATCCGTACGCCTACGTGCGGAGGATCCTGGTCAACCAGCACGCCCGCCGCTGGCGCCGCCGGGCGCCGGAGCTGCTGGTGGACGCGGTGCCGGACGCGGCGGGGAGCGAGGACGGG
This sequence comes from Kitasatospora sp. NPDC001132, assembly GCF_053598415.1. NCBI lineage: Bacteria > Bacillati > Actinomycetota > Actinomycetes > Kitasatosporales > Streptomycetaceae > Kitasatospora > Kitasatospora sp. NPDC001132. The sequence goes on from NZ_JBSFKF010000009.1 coordinate 269,436, forward strand.
TTCGCCCGCTCCGACCAGCGCGGTGCCCTGCTGGCCGCGCTGGCCACCCTGCCGCCGCGCCAGCGCGAGGCGGTGGTGCTGCGGCACTGGGAGGACCTGAGCGACAGCCAGACGGCTGCGGCGATGGGCTGCTCGGTGGGCGCGGTGCGCAGCCACGCCGCGAAGGGCATCGCGCGGCTGCGGCAGGTCACGGCGCTGGTGGAACTCAAGGACACGACGCACATCGGAGGAACGGCATGAGGCGCGGAACGGACCAGGAGCCGGGCGGGACGGGCGTGGACGACGGCAGGGACGTGTGGGTCGGCCTCGGCCTGGCCGAGGCGGCGGCCGGCGCGCGGATCGGTCCGGCGCCGGTGGCGGACATCGTGGCGGGCGGCCGCCGGCTGCGGCACCGCCGCCGTACGGTGGTCGGCGCGGTGGCGCTGGCCGCGGTGGTGGCGCTGACCGGCGGGGCGCTGGCGCAGCTGCGCCCGGGCCCGGCGTCCGCCCACGGGGTCGGCCCGGCGGGCGTCGGCGCCGTGCTCGGACCGGCGACCGCCGCACCCTCGACGACCGCCGCGCCCTCGGCGACCGCCGCGGTGCGTGACCCGCTCACCCCGGTCCGGGTGCTGCTGGGCCAGGGCGTGGCCCCGGACGGCAAGCAGTGGCAGCTGTGGGAGGCGCTGTGGCCGGAGGCCCCACGGGAGCGGGCGTTCGAGCAGGCGACGGCGGTATGGAAGGAGCGCAGCCGCTACGACTCGGCGGCGGCCGAACCGACGGAGGAGTACGTCCGGCGGTACTGGCAGCCCGACTTCGATGTCGTCGACGTCTACTTCACCGTGGACGGGGTGCGGCAGAGCCATGACTCCGAGGGCGTCCAGCCGGCCCCGGGCAAGGTCGACCCGCGCAGCCGGACCACCGTCGGCGGCGGTCTGGTCGGCCACCGGGGCAAGGGGGACACCGTGGCCCCGCTCGACGTGGTGCTGCTCTCGCTCGGCCCGGACGTCGGCCGGGTGGTGGTGACCTGGACCGACGGCACCTCCACCGAGCCGCCGCTCGTCACCGTGGCCGACTCCCCCGTCCGCGCGGTGGTGGTGCCCCGCCCGGGGGCGAAGCGGGCGAGCTCCTGGCAGTTCTTCGACAGGGACGGCAAGGTGCTTCCGAACGCCGACGCCAAGTACCTGACCGAGTCAGGCTCCTGAGGACGCCCGCCCGACGCCCCCTCAGCCGAGCAGCAGCTTCGCGGCCGCCGCCGCGCCGTCCGTGCGGATGCCGGCGGCGAGGGCGGCGGCGCGCTCGCGGGCGGCGGGGGCGAGGGCGTGGCGCAGGGCGGCGGTGAGGGACTCGGTGGTCGGGGTCGGGCCGTCGTGGGCGGCGCCGATGCCCAGCGCCGCCACCCGCGAGGCCCAGTACGGCTGGTCCACCATCTGCGGGACCAGTACCTGGGGCACCCCCGCCCGGGCGGCCGTGGTGGTGGTGCCGGCGCCGCCGTGGTGGACGACGGCGGCGACCTTCGGGAACAGCGCCTGGTGGTTGACCTCGCCGACCGCGAAGCAGTCCCCGGCCCCGTCCACCTCGGCGAGCCGGGCCCAGCCGCGGCCGAGCAGCACCCGCCGGCCCTGGGCGCGGACGGCCTCGACGGCCGCCCGGGCGGCGCCCGCCGGGTCCCGCAGCGGCATGCTGCCGAAGCCGACGTACACCGGCGCCTCACCGGCCGCCAGGAAGGCCGACAGGTCGGAGGGCAGCGGTCGTTCGTCCGGCAGGATCCACGCGCCGGTCTGCACCGCCTCGGGCCACCCCGCCCCGAACGGCCTCGGCCAGGGGTCGAGCAGCGGGTCGGTGGCCAGCCACGGCCGGCCGGTGAGGACGTGGTCCCGGACGTTGTCGACCTCGGGCAGTCCGACCGCCGCCCGGTGGGTGTTGACCGCCTCCCCGAACAGCGCGTTCATCGTCCCGATGTTGAGCTCCCACAGCTCCCGGCGGTCGGTCACCTCCGGCGGGTACGGCGCCATCGGGTACTCGAAGGGCCGGTGGCGCGGGGAGGGCAGCACGGTCGGCTGGAGGGCGACGTACACGAAGCGGGCGCCCAGCCGCTCGGCCGCCGCCTGCGCGCCGGCCGCCGCCGGGAACAGGCCGGTGGCCACCACCGCACCGCCCGGCTCGGCCGCCCCGAGCACCGCCGCGTGGAACTGCTCGACCAGTCGGGCGGCGCGCTCGGAGATGCCCGAGGGCGCCGGCGGCCCGCTGACCAGCGCGCGCACCGACTGCCCGACCGGCACCACGTCCACCCCGGCCTCGGCCAGCCGAGCCGCGAACTCCTCGTCCGGCGGCGCGCACACCCGCACCGAGGCGCCCAGCTCCTCCAGCCGCAGCGCCAGCGCGGCCATCGGCTCGACGTCCCCACGCGACCCGTACGTCGACAACACCACTCGCACGTCGAACTCCCCCGTTCCTTCCCCGGCTTCGTGTCCTTGAGCCGGTGATTCTGCGGCACCACCGGGGCCTTGTGGCAAGGCCCCCCGTGCGCTATAGCTTGAGAGTGGCGAGGAGTGGGGCCGCCCCCCTCCGGGCCGCCCCCCTCCGGGCCGCCCCCCTCCGGGCCGCCCCCCTCCGGGCCGGCCTCCTGAGGAACGGGCCTCCTGCCAGAATCACCCCATGCGCGCGATCATCGAATCCATGGCCGGTCAACTCACCCGTGTGCCAGGCGTGGTGGGAGTGATGCTCGGCGGGAGCCGGGCCCGCGGCGAGGAGCGGCCGGAGTCGGACTGGGACCTCGGGGTGTACTACCGGGGCAGCCTCGACCTCGACGCGCTGCGTGAACTCGCCGGGCCGGGGGTCGAGGTGGCCGGCCCGGGCGGCTGGGGACCGTGGGTGAACGGCGGGGCGTGGCTGCGGGTCGACGCGGTCGCCGTGGACTGGATCCTTCGGGACCTCGACCGGGTCGGACGGGTGTGGGCGGACTGCCGCGAGGGCCGTTACGAGGTGGGGACGCAGGCCGGCCATCCGCTCGGCTTCTGGTCCCCCTGCTACCCGGGCGAGGTCGCCCTCGGGCAGCCACTGGCCGACCCCACCGGGGAGTTGACGCGGCTCAAGCGGCAGACCGCCGACTACCCGGAGCCGCTGCGCGAGGCCCTCACCGCGGCCACCTGGGAGGCCGGCTTCCTGCTGGACACCGCCGCGAAGAGCGCCGTCCGCGCCGACGCCCTGCACGTCTCGCTCTGCCTGTCCCGCGCCGTCGGCATCCTGGTCCAGGCCCTGTACGCCCACCACCGCCGCTGGTGCCTCAACGAGAAGGGGGCCCTGGCGGTGGCGGACCAACTGCCCGACACACCAAGGGACTTCGGCGAGGTCGCGCGCGGCCTGCTCGCCGCACCCGGCGGGTCGGCGGCGGAACTGACGGCCACCGTCACCCGGGCCCGGGAGCTGACCCGGGAGACGGTGGCCGTGTTGGGCCGCTGAACCGGGCACCATCCCCACCCGACGGCCCGGGCCCCGGCCAGTGGGTTCCCCGCGCTGCGGGAAACCTCAGGGCGGGGAACTGCGGTTTTCCGCAGGAGGTTCGCCGGAAACCCGCATACCGCCGCTGACCTGCGATTTCTAGCGTGAAGGGCAGAGCCGAGCGCACCGGCGCCGGCACCCCTGCCCCCTGGAGAGCCGCATGCAGCACACCGTCCTCGCCATCGCCCAGCAGCCCGCCGACGGGTTCGCCGGCTGGGCGGCCGACCTGGTGGACACCATGGGCGGCCCCGGCGCCGGCCTGGCGATCGCGCTGGAGAACCTGTTCCCGCCGCTGCCCAGCGAGGTGATCCTGCCGCTGACGGGCTTCGCCGCCGGGCAGGGCGTGATCAGCCTCGCTTCCGCGCTGACCTGGACCACCCTCGGGTCGGTCGTCGGGGCCGTCGTCCTTTACTGGCTGGGCGCGTTGTTCGGCCGGGAGCGGATGCACGCGATCTGGGCCCGGCTGCCGCTGGTCAAGGCCTCCGACCTGGAGCGCACCGAGGCCTGGTTCGCCCGGCACGGGACGAAGGCGGTGCTGCTGGGCCGGATGGTGCCGATCTTCCGCAGCCTGATCTCCGTCCCGGCCGGGGTCGAGCGGATGCCGCTGCCCGCGTTCGTCATGCTGACCACGATCGGCAGCCTGGTGTGGAACAGCGTGCTGGTGATGGCCGGGTTCCTGCTCGGGGACCGCTGGGACGTGGTGGAGACGTACGTGGGCCTGCTCTCCAAGGCGGTCCTGGTGGTGGTCGTGGTGGCCGTGGCCGGGTACGTCGTGATGCGCTGGCGCGGGCGCAACAGCGCCGCCCAGCACCGGCGCGCCCGGTGAGCGAGCCGACCGGCCGCAACGGCCCGAGCCACCCGGCCGATCCCGCCGGCCCCGGCGCCCCCGTAAGCTCGGAGCCCGTGCAGGGGGATGGAACAGACACCACGTCATGGCCGCGTCGCGCCACCGGTTTCATGCTCGGCTGCCCGAGCGCCGTCCTCGCCGCGCTGTACCTGCTGCTGGCCGGCGCCGTCCTCGGCCCGTTCCTGCTCTGGCCGCGCACCCGCCCGTACGCGGCACCGGGCCTGCTGTCGGGGGTGCGCCGGCTGGCCGCCCTGGAGCGGGCCCGGCGCAGCGCGTTCTTCGGCGACCGCTTTCCGCGCCACTACCGGGCGGACGAGGGCAGGCTGCTGCGCTACCTGGTGGTGCGCAGCGGCGGCGGGCTGGTCGCCGGGGTGGTGCTGGGGCTGCTGGTCTTCGGGCTGGCCCTGGCCGTGCTGCTGGTCGGCGGGGTGCTGCGCGGCTCGCTGGGCTGGGAGGAGTTGGCGACCCAGGTGCTGCTCGGCGGGGTGCTGCTCTTCCTGGCCGTGCAGGGCCTGTTGTCGCTGGCCGCGCTGGATGCCAGGAGTGCGCGGGAGTGCTTCGGGCCGTCCGAGGCCGAGCTGCTGCGCCGCCGGATCGCCGAACTCGCGGACAGCCGGGCCGCGGTGGTGCGGGCGGTGGACACCGAGCGGCGGCGGATCGAGCGGGACCTGCACGACGGCGTGCAGCAGCGGGTGGTGGCGCTGGCGATGCTGCTCGGCCGGGCGCGGCGCGGTCCGGACCGCCACCGGGACCCGGAGCGGACGGAGGCGCTGCTGCGCCAGGCGCACCGGGAGGCGCAGGAGTTGCTGACCGAGCTGCGCGAGGTGGCCTGGCGGGCGTACCCGTCGGCGCTGGACACCCTGGGGCTGGAGGAGGCGCTGGGCGGGGTGGCCGAGCGCTGCGCCATCCCGCTGCGGCTGCGCTACGAGGTGGCCGGTCCGCTCCCCGAACCCGTGCGGACCGCCGCCTACTTCGTGGTGTCCGAGTGCGTCACCAACGCGGCCAAGCATTCGGCCGCCTCGGCGATCTCAGCCCGGGTCGAGGGGACCGCCACCCTGCTCACCGTACGGGTCGAGGACGACGGCGGCGGTGGCGCGGACCCGACGGGCAGCGGCCTGACCGGCCTGCGCGGGCGGGTCGCCGCGCTGGACGGTACCCTCCACGTCCACAGCCCCGTCGGGGGGCCGACCGTCATCACCGCGGAGCTGCCATGCGCGTGACCCTCGCCGAGGACTCGACCCTGCTGCGGGAGGGCCTGGTCCGACTGCTCGCCGAGGAGGGGCACGAGGTGCTGACCGCGGTCGGCGACGCGACGGCGCTGACGGCGGCGGTGGCGGAGCAGCCGCCGGACATCGTGGTGGTGGACATCCGGATGCCGCCGACCCACACCGACGAGGGGCTGCGGGCGGCGGTGGAGATCCGCGAGCGGTGGCCGCAGGTCGGGGTCCTGGTGCTCTCCCAGCACATCGAACGCGGTTACGCCGCGCGACTGTTGGACGCCGGCGCGGAGCGGGTCGGCTACCTGTTGAAGGACCGGGTGGCCGAGGTGGACGAGTTCCTGGACGCCCTGGTGCGGGTCGCAGCGGGCGGCGCCGTGATCGACCCGGAGGTGGTCCGCCAACTGGTGGTGCGCACCACCCGCACCGACCCGCTGGCCCGGCTCACCCCGCGCGAGCGCAGCGTCCTGGAGGCGCTCGCCCAGGGCTGGACCAACGCCGCCATCGCCCAGCGGCTGCACGTCTCGCAGAGTGCGGTGGAGAAGAACCTCAACGCCGTCTTCGACAAGCTGGACCTGCCCCGCACCACCGACTACAACCGTCGCATCCTGGCCGTCCTGCACTACCTGGGCGCGTAGGCCCCCGCCGCGCCGGCTCCGTCCGGACCGGGGTCACCGACAGCACCGACAGCACCGACGGCAGCGCAGGCCCAGGGCCCACGGCCCGGGCTCAGGTCTCCTGCGGCGCACGCCCCCGGAATGAGCCGTTCGGGTGAGCGACCGGCCGGCCGTCCCGACCGCTGGCGGTGGCGCCGCCCGGCCCGGCGTCCCGGCGGGTGGCCTCCTGTGCACCGAGGGTGAGCACGCGGTCCGCCAGCGTCAGCAGGGCCCGGTCGTGGGTGATCAGGAGGGTGGTGCGCCCGGCCATCAGGCGGCGCAGCGCGGGGACGAGCTGCTCGATGGTGTGCGGGTCCAGGCCGCTGGTGGGTTCGTCCAGGATCACCACGGGCGTGTCGCGCAGGAAGGCCCGGGCGATGGCGACGCGCCGGCTCTGCCCACCGGAGAGCTGGAAGCCGTCGGCGCCGATCACCGTGCGGTAGCCCTCCGGGAGCGCTGTGACGAATTCGTGGGCCCCGGCGCTGCGGGCGGCGCGTTCGATGTCGGCGGGTGGGGCGTCCGGACGGCCGTAAACGATGTTGTCGGCGATGCTCGCGTGGAACAGCGGGGCCTCCTGCGTAAGCAGCGTGACCGCTTGGCGCAGTGAGGCGAGGGTGAGGTCGCGCAGGTCCTGCCCGTCGAGGCGGACGGCGCCGGCCTGCGGGTCGAGGAAGCGGACCAGGAGCTTGGCGAGGGTCGACTTGCCGCTGCCACTGGGCCCGACGACGGCCAGGGTCTCCCCGGGGAGCAGGTCGAGGTCCAGGTCGGCGAGGACCGGCGGTCCGGGGACGCCGGTGGCGCCGGGGTAGGCGGCGCGGACGCCCTCGAGGGCGATCCGGCCCTGGACCGGGCCGGTGTCCCGGGCCGTGGGGCGCTCCTGCACCGGGCTGCGGAGGTCGTGCAGCTCCAGGACGCGTTCGCCCGAGGCGCAGGCCAAGCCGGCCATCGGAATGAGGCCGGCGAGCTGCTGGACGGGCTCGAACAGTTGCGCCATGAAGGCGGCGAAGGCGAGCAGACCGCCCAGGCTGAGGTTCCCGCGGATGACCTGCAGCGCGCCGACGCCCACCACGGCCAGCCCGGCCAGCAGCTGCAGGACCCCGAGGAAGGGCTGGTAGAGGCCGGAGACCCGGGCGGCGGCGAGTTCTGCGTCGAGCAGGGCCCGGCCCTCCCGGCGGACGCGTGCGACCTCGCGGCTCTCCTGGCCACAGGTCCGGGTGACGGTGGCGTTGCGCAGGGATTCCTCCAGCAGCGCGGTGACCCCGCCCGCGCGGCGCTGGACCCGCCGCTCCCGACGCCGGATGACGCGTCCGAACAGCGTGCTGGACAGGACGAACAGCGGGGCGGCCAGCAGCGCGGCCACGGTGAGCGGCCAGCTCAGGTAGAAGGCGGCGCCGGTGAACAGCAGCAGGCTGACGAGGGCGACGGCGCCCTCGACCAGCCCGGTGGCCACCATCCGCTCGATCTCGGCGATGTCGAAGGTGAGTCGCGCCACCAGGTCGCCGCGCCAGCGGGTCTCCAGGGTGTCGGGGGGCAGGGTGTGCAGGTGGGCGAGGGTGTCGGTGCGCAGCCGCAGCATGTAGCGCTCGGCGATCCAGGTGCTGGTGTAGCTGCCGGCGAAGGTGAGCAGCCCGGCGGCGATGGACGCCGCGAGCATGAGGGCGGCGAGCGGCCAGAAGGCGGCGAAGTTCCGTGGGACGAGGACGTTGTCGATGAGGTCCTTGAACAGCCAGACCGAGACGATCTCGCCGAAGGCGCCGAGGACGAGCAGGGCCGCGCTCACCGGGAGCCAGCGCGCGTCGGGACGCACCCACGGCCAGAACCGGCGGACCAGCTCCCGCAGCGGGATGACCGGCGATTCCGCCACCGGTCCGTGGTCGTCGGCCTTGAAGGCCTTCGATGCCTTGGAGCCCTTAAAGACCTTGGGGGCCACCCGGTCACCCGGGGGCGTCACATCGCGCATGGACACGACCCGTTGCTTTCGGAGACGTCGTTCCGGGATCCGGAAACGACGTTCCGGGGCGTGGACCCGTCGTTCCGGGCTGGGGACCCGCCATCCTCCGCGCGGAGGCGGCGTCGTCCCAGGACGAGGGGCCGGCGGTCGCACCGCCGACCCCTGTGATGGTGCTAGTCGGGACTACCGGGTGCAGTCCTGGCCGAAGTCACCGTCGCCACCAGTCGAAACCGAAACCACGGCGGTAACCACGACGGTCAAAACCTCGACCACGGTCAAAGTCACGGCCTCCGCCGTAACCACGGCCGTAACCACGGCCGTAACCACCGTCCCTGTCTCCTCGACGACCGAAGTAACTCATAACGGCTTCTCTCTCTCGTCGCGTCGGCGCTCCTTACCACCCGCGACCCGCACCGACGGCGGGGTTGCGAGAACTGGAGGCCGTTGCCGGTGGGCGGACCGTTCCGGTGGCCTGTCGGCGACGCCCGGCCGGTTCGTCCCACTACTCCAGTATCCGCCCACCGACCGTATGCGCAGCTTCTGAGCCGATCGGATCGGACGATCACTCGGCCACCACTGGAGCCGGCGCCCCGCCCGTCACGTTCAGCAACTGCCGATAGGTCACGCAGCCGAGCGCGGCGGCGGCCTCGGCGGCGGTGCGGGCGGAGTCGGGCAGGAGGCGGATCTCGCCCGGGATGCCGGCCGCCGCCAGGGCCTCGGCGACGGCCTGACTGCGTGCGGGGAGGTTGGAGGTCATCGGCCCATCACGCCGTCCGCACCGGGCGGCGTCTGACGGCGCCCTCGGCACCGCCCGCACACCCGCGGGGCATCGAGGAGGACCTCGCCGCGCGCTCGACGCCGAGCCGACGGGCCCGGCCGAACCCTTCCCGGCGGGGCGTCACACAGTTTTCACACCCCGGCCATCCACCGGCCGCGCGTCTCATTGACACTGCATCAAGCGAGTAAGGAGCCGCCTGCTCCGCATACATACGGTCAACGATTGAATGACATTGTGCCCACCTCGTGCGCAAGCCCGACCCAGGCGGCGAACGGACTTTCACTCTAATCACACGGTATGACTAATATCGCTTCGTCAAAAACCCGTGCCCCGGACGGCCCGCCCCTCACCGGCCGGCCGCCAGCCCCAAGGAGTCAGCTCTGCGCGCGCGTGCGAATCGGCGGCCCCCGACGCCGAAGGGCCCCCGCAGGCGTCCACGCCTGTCCCTGCGGACGGCGCTGCTCGTCCTGGCCGTCGTCCCCAGCATCGCCCTGGTCGCCCTCTGGGCCGTGACCAGCGGCGAGACCATCGCCGACTTCCAGCGGCTGGCCGACCAGGCCACCATCGCGCAGAAGGCCGGCCAGCCGTCCAACATCGTGTACTACAACCTCCAGGAGGAACGGCGGCTCAGCGCCGAGGCACTCGCCCGGCCCGGCTCCAACGCCGACCAGCTGCGCCACCAGCGCCAGCTGACCGACGACGCGGTGCGGCAGTTCCAGACCCTCTCCGGGGCCACCGCCGACAACGCCCCCGAAGAGATCCGCGCCGCCGTCGTCGAGGCCCGCCAGGCCATGGGCAAGCTGGCCGAGCAGCGTGCCGCCGTCGACCGCGCCACCACCGACCAGCAGAGCGTCTACGCCTACTACACCGACCTGATCAGCGTCGACCTGCGGCTGTTCACCGTGCTCAGCCGGGTCGACACCGGCGAGGTCACCTGGCTGTCCAAGACCCTGGTCAACTCCTTCTGGGCCAAGGAGATGCTCTCCCGCGAGGACGCCATCCTGGCCCGCGGCTGGCCCACCGGGCGGCTGTCCGCCACCGACTACCAGCAGGTCCAGCAGCTGATCGGCTCCCAGGACCACCTGCTCAACGTCCAGGTCCTGCCGTACATCCCGGACACCGAGGCGCCGGCCTGGCACGAGCTGGTCAACAGCCCGTCCTGGCAGGCCAAGGCCGCCGTCGAGCAGGCGCTGCTCAAGCCCACCGCCGCCGACGCCGCCGGCACCGTCAAGCTCCCGGCGACCCAGGACCAGTGGCGCCAGGCCCTCGACGGGCTCAACCCGCCGCTGGTCAAGGCCATCGAGGACCGCACCAACGGCATCATCGAGGTCGCCAAGGGCGCCATCATCGGCATGCTCACCCGGGTCGTGCTGACCACCGTCATCGGCCTGATCACGGTCGTCGCGGTCGTCATCGCCTCCTGGCGGCTCAGCCGCTCGCTGCGCCGCCGCATCAAGGACCTGCACACCCAGGCCGAGGAGATGCGCAGCACCCTGCCCGAGGTGGTCGACCGCCTCGGCCGCGGCGAGCAGGTGGACGTCGAGGCCGAGAGCCGCGCCGTCACCGACGGTCCGCACGGCAGCGGCACCGACGAGCTGGCCCGGCTCGGCCAGGCGCTCAACCTGGCCCGCTCCGCCGCCCTGGAGGCCGCCGTCGGCCAGGCCGAGCAGCACCGCGGCTTCGAGCGGCTGCTCCAGCGCATCGCCCGCCGCACCCAGCTGCTGATCGGCCGCCAGCTGCGCAAGCTGGACGAGCTGGAGCGCAAGCACGACGACCCGGAGGTCCTGGAGGGCCTCTTCGACCTCGACCACCTCACCGCCCGCCTGCGCCGCTACGAGGAGAACCTCGTCATCATGGCCGGCGGCCAGCCGCAGAGGCGCTGGCGCAAGCCCGTCCCGCTGCTGGACGTGTTGCGCGCCGCGCAGGGCGAGGTCCAGGACTACCGCCGGATCTCGATCGACATCGAGGGCCACCCGTGGCTCTCCGAGCGGGCCGTCGGCCCGGTGGCGCACGTGCTCGCCGAGCTGATGGAGAACGCCACCACCTTCTCCAAGCCGCCCACGCCGGTGGAGGTGCGCGCCGCCGTGGTCGGCCGCGGGCTGGCGATCGAGATCGAGGACCGGGGCCTCGGCATGGACCCGGAGCAGTACGACGCGGCCAACGAGCTGATGAGCCGCCCGCCGCGCACCGACGTGCTGGCCCGGGCCGACGACATCCGCCTCGGCTTCCACGTGGTCGCCCGGCTGGCCTCCCTGCACGGGCTGAGGATCGAGTTCCGCCCGTCCGCGTTCGGCGGCACCCGGGCGGTCGTCCTCGTCCCGGACGAGCTGGTCATCGAGGGCGACACCGGGCTGCCGGACGGCGCCGGCGGCACCGCCGCCGAGCCGATCCCGCTGGTGCGCCGCTCGCGCCGGGCCGTGCGCTCGGCCTCCGACGAGGCGCCGGCCCCGGTGCCGACCGGTCCGCCGGTCGCGCCGGTGGACTCCTTCGCGCAGGGCGACTTCGCCCCGCAGGCCGCTCCGGTGCCACTGCCTCAGCCGGAGCCGACCCCGATGCCCCTGCCGGTGCGGGTGCCGCTGCGGCTGCCCTCGGCGGACGCCGGGGTGGGCGAGGGGCCGCAGACCACGCTCCAGGACGTTCCGGTGCCGCCGGCGCCGTTCCCGGCGGAACAGCCGTTCCCCACGGAGCAGCCCCACCAGGCGCAGCAGCCCCACCAGGCGTACCCGGCCGGGCAGTCCTTCGGCCCGGAGCAGTCGTACGGGTCCGAACCTTCGTACGGCGCTGAACCTTCCCACGCCCCGCGGCCGTCCTACGGGGTGGAGCAGCCCGTCCCGGCCGCTCAGCCGTCCTTCCAGCCGGAGCAGCCGATCGAGCACAGCTCCCCGGCCGACCCGGCGCCCGTCCAGGACGTCCCGGCCTACCCCGACATCGCCTACGCACGGGTCACCGAGGCCGAGGCCCCGTACGCCGACGAGCAGTACCGCCCGGCCGACCACTACCGGCTGGCCGAGCGGCGGCGGCGTCGCGAGTACCAGACCTCGGTGCCGTTCAGCCCGGCCGAGGGCGGCCAGCCTCCGCTGCCGCAGCGCGTCCGGCAGGCCAGTCTGGCGGCCGAGCTGCGGGTGCCCCCGCCGGCCGCGCCGCAGTGGGTCAAGCGGTCCGCCGAGGACGCCACGCCCGCGGGCCCGTTCCAGCGCACCGACTGCCCGGTTCGGCGCTCGGGTGCGGCGATCGGCGCCTTCCAGCGCCAGTCCCGCGCCGCCCGGGCCCAGGACAGCGGCGAGCACCCGCTGCCCACCGCCCCGCCGGCCCCCTCCCCCACCCCGTCCCCCTGGGCCCCTCCGGCCACGGACTCCCGAACCACACGAACGGATGAGCAGTCATGAACCGTACGATCGCCACCCACCAGGACCTGGACTGGCTGCTGGACGGACTCGTCGACTCGGTGCCCGGGACCAGGAACGCCGTCCTGCTGTCCGACGACGGTCTCGTGGTCAGCCACTCCCGCACCATCGAGCGGGCCGACGCCGAGCGCCTGGCCGCCGTCGCCACCGGCCAGCAGAGCCTGGCCCGCGGGGTCGGGGCGCTGTTCGACGGCGGCCCGGTGCACCAGGTGATCGTCGAGCTCGCCGAGTGCTGGCTGTTCGTCATCGCCGCGGCCCAGGGCACCCACCTGGCCGTGGTCGCCTCCCAGGAGGTGGACGCCGAGGTGATGTCCGTCGCGATGCACACCCTGGTGCAGCAGGTCGGCCAGAAGCTCACCACCCCGGTCCGCCACGACGACGCCCCCGGCGCCCCGGCCTCCTTCGACGCCTTCGCCGCCCGGAACCGGGGCTGACCCGGGTGGAACCGTACGGGAACGACGCCTGGGGGGACGGCCGCGACGACGGCCGGCAGGCCGGTCCGCAGTCCGGCCCCGCCTCCGACCCGCAGCCCGGTCCGCAGTCCGACCGGGAGGACCGGGACGACCGCTGGCGGCGCGGCGCGGTGCCGCACTGGAGCGAGCTGGAGGAGGAAGCGGAGGACGAGTCGGGCAGCATGGTGCGCCCGTACACGATCACCCGCGGCCGGACCGCACCCGAGCGGGACGACCTCACCCTCATCACCGTGCTCACCACGGTCGAGGAGAAGGCCGAAGCGGCCCTGGCGCGGGGCAACCGCGCCGGCGCTCGCGGCCTGCAGCCCGAGCACCGGCTGATCCTCGATCTCTGCCGGCACCCGATCGCCGTCGCCGAGGTGTCGGCGGACCTGGACCTCCCGGTCTCGGTCACCAAGATCCTGCTGGGCGACCTGGTCGCCCAGGGCCTGCTGAAGGCCCGGGCACCGCTCTCGGTGGCCCGGGCCGCCGGGGGCGTGGACCTCGGCCTGCTCACGGCCGTACGCGAAGGACTCCGGAGACTCTGAACATGGCAACACCGCACTCCGCCGTCGGCTCCCCCGCCGCCCCGGTCGCCCCGGCGGCCGTCAAGATCCTGATCGCGGGCGGCTTCGGCGTGGGCAAGACCACCCTGGTCGGCTCGGTCAGCGAGGTCACCCCGCTGCGCACCGAGGAGTACCTGACCCGGGCCAGCGTCGGCATCGACGACCTGGCCGGCATCGACCAGAAGACCACCACCACGGTCGCGCTCGACTTCGGCCGGATCACGATCAGCCCCGAGCTGGTCGTCTACCTGTTCGGCACGCCCGGCCAGGAACGCTTCTGGTTCATGTGGAACGACCTGGTCAACGGCGCCCTCGGCGGGATCGTCATCGCCGACACCCGCCGACTGGAGACCAGCTTCGCCTCCATCGACTTCTTCGAGAGCCGGGGCATCCCGTTCGTGGTCGCGATCAACTGCTTCCACAACACCAACACCCGTACCCCCGACGAGATCCGGGCCGCGCTCGACCTCGACCCGCAGGTGCCGATGCTGCTCGGGGACGTGCGCGAGCGCGCCTTCGGACGGGACCTGCTGCTCGCCCTGGTCGACCACCTGATGGACCTCGCCGCCACGCCCGCCGGCTGATCCGTCCCCTTCCCCCGGCCGGACCTCCCGTGAACTTCCCTACGGAGCACCCCTCATGACCAGAGCCCTGCGCGTCCTCGTCCACGGCGGCGGCATCGGCGGCCTCACCCTCGCCACCGCCCTCGCCCAGCGCGGCCACCAGGTCGACGTCGCCGAGCTGCGCGAGCAGTTGGAGGCCCTCGGCGTCGGCATCATCCAGCCGTCCAACGCCCTGCACGTGATGCGCGAGATCGGCGTCCTGGAGGACTGCCTGGCCGTCGGCTTCGAGTGGGAGATGCTGACCATCTGCGACCCGGCCGGCGCCACCCTCGCGAAGATCCCGCAGCCCCGGATGGGCGACGCCCCCTCCAACAACGGCATACCGCGCCCCGCGCTGGCCCGCGTCCTCGCCGACGCCACCGCGAAGGCGGGCGTCACCGTCCGCTTCGGCACCACCATCGACACCCTGGCCGAGGACGCCGAAGGCGTCGAGGTCACCCTCACCGACGGGCACGCCGGCCGCTACGACCTGGTCGTCGGCTTCGACGGCATCGGCTCGCCGCTGCGCCGCCGGCTGTACGGCGAGAAGTACCTCCCCGAGTACACCGGCTTCGCCAACTGGCGGGTCACGCTGCCGCGTTCGCCCGAGGTGCGGGGCGTGGTGATGTCCTCCGGCAACCTGAGGGCGAAGGCGCTGCTCACCCCGATCAGCGCGGAGCGGATGTACCTGGGCTCGGTCTTCGCCGAGGCCGAGGACTTCCGCCCGGACCCGGAGCGCGCCCACGAGCAGCTGCGCGAGCGGCTGGCCGGCTTCGGCGGCCCGATCGCCGGGGCGCTGGCGCAGATCACCGACCCGGCCGCCGTGGTCTACTCGCGGATCTCCCAGGTCACCGTCGAGGATCCCTGGCACGTCGGCCGGATCGTGCTGGCCGGCGACGCCGCCCACGCCTCCACCCCGCACCTCGCCCAGGGCGCCGCGATGGCCGTCGAGGACGCCCTCGTACTCGCCCTGAGCCTGGACGAGGCCGACTCCGTCCCGGCCGCCCTCGCCGCCTGGGAGGAGCGCCGCCGCCCGCGCGCGATGTGGGTCCAGGCCCTGTCGCGGGCCGTCCTCAAGCAGGAGACGGGCACCCCGACCACGCCGGAGGAGGACGAGCTGCTGAAGGTCGGCATCCCCGGCGCGGCGCACGTCCTGGTGCAGCCGTACTGACGGCTCCGGACTGACGGCTCCGAGCTGACGGCTCCGGGCTACGGGCCACGGCCGGCCACCGGCCCGGCGGGGCGCTGCGGCGCTCCGCCGGGCTCACCAGCGGCCGGCCAACTGCAGGATCCGGTACCCGAGCCACCCCGGCGGGACCAGCGCGAGGGCCAGCCCCGCGACCACCAGGTCCGCTTTCCTCGTGGCGAGTTGAGCCCGCCAGGCCATCGCCCGCTGCCGCCTCCCGTCGGCCGTCAGGGCGGTGTGGATGGTGTGCGCCAGGTGCACCGTGGGCGTCGGCGGGGAGGAGATGCCCGACCGGGCCATCCACCGCCACGCCGCCGGGCCCTGGCGCTCCTTCACCGGGAACACCCGCGGGGTCCACTGGCCGTCGAAGGTGATGACGGCTCCGGTCCAGTGCCCGCCGGTGACCAGTTCCCTGGGCAGCAGCGGGGTGGGCAGGCTCTCGTTCAACTCCCCGGCCAGCTCCGCCAGGCCGCGCGGGGCCAGCAGGATCAGCTTCGCCGGCGGCTGCGTGGCCCTGGCCTCCCCGATCTCCCAGCGCAGCCCCTCCCCCGGCCCGAGGCGCAGGACGATCAGCTGGGACAGGTCCATCAGCCGCCGCACGGTGCCCTGCCAGTCGTCGAGCGGCAGGTAGAACCGGGCGGCGCCCAGGAGCGGCAGCGTCTCGCCCGGCCGTCCCACCGCGATCACCGGGCCCACGGCGCCCAGCGCGGCGGCGAACTGCACCTCCCGGGTGCGCAGGCCCGCCGCCGTCCGGGCGTCCTCCCTGGCGGCGGCCTCGTCGTCGAAGCTGCGCAGGTAGAGCACGGGTCTGCGGCCGTCCCGTAGCAGCGCCTGGGCGGCCCCGCGAGCCGCGTACGGGCGGGTGCGGCGCAGGACCAGGAGTCCGGCCCCCGCGGCCGCCGCACCGCCGACCAGCAGCAGGAGCGACACCCTCGGCGGGAGTCCCTCGCTCCGCTCCGACGCCGCGACGACGAGGGCTCCGCCCCCGGACAGCACGCAGCCGGCGGCCTGGGCGATCCGGACGGCGCGCCGCCGGCGCGGCTGCGGCGTGCCGTACCGGTTGACCAGCGCGACGATCTCGGCGACCCCGGACCGGCGGCGGTGGCGCAGCCACAGGGCGGGCCCGAGCAGCGCCAGGGCGACCGCCCCACAGCACCACGCCCCCACCCTGCTCCCGCGCACCTGCTCGCCCATGCCCACGTTGACCAGCAGGTGCAGCGCCGCATAGGCCGCGGTGACCGCGACCGCCGTGATCGACCGGGCGACCACGCGGAGCCGGGACGACACGTCGATCCACCCCCTAGCCTGCGCGCAGCCCTTCGAGCGGTCCTGCGCGCAGCGCCTCGAGCAACCCGGTGAGCAGCCGGTTGAACAGCCCGTTCGAGCAGCCGTTGAACAGGGCCCTTCCATGCGATACCGCAACCGGCGGACCGTCATGCGTGTGCGACCGGTACCGGTTTCCCGGCGCACGCCCCGGGCGGGCGGTCTTGTGCCCGCGCCGGGTCGCGGTACAGGCTGGCGGCCGACCCGGCCAGTCGACGCCCTGGAGGTCCGGTGCCGTCCCTGTTCCGCATGCTCGACCTGCACGAGGCCGTGGAGCGCGAACGGCAGCACCCGGGCGGGCGGCTGTTCGTCTCCGATTACAACGGCGGGCACCCGTTCGTCGCCGACTACCTCGGCCCGCTCGCCCACACCCCGCCGTACCTGCTCGGCGACGTCACCCGCTACTCGGCGATCGACGAGGACCGCGCCCTGCGGGCCAAGATCGCCCGGCTGCACAGCGCGTACGACGAGGTGGAGTACGGGCCGGAGCAGGTGATCCCGGCGGGCGGCTCCAGCAGCCTGCTCGGCACCTTCTGCACCTGGCTGCAGCTGAGCGGCGTGCGGCGCGTCCACTACCTGCCGCCCGTCTACTACAAGTTCGCCTACTTCTTCCGGAAGTTCGGCATCGAGCCGGTCCGGGTGAGCGAACTGCACGCCCGACAGGAGGGCTTCGCACCGGAGTTGCCCGACGAGCGGACGGTACTCCTGCTCACCGATCCGCTCTGGTACGCCGGGCAGCCGGTCCCGGCCGGGGTGATCGGGCGGATCGGCGAGTGGCAACGGGCCACCGGGTCACTGGTGTTCGTGGACGGCACCTTCCAGTACCTGCGCTGGGACGGCGGCCGCCGCGAGGAGAGCGCCGCCCTGCCGGCCGACCTCACGGTGCGGCTGGTGAGCCCCACCAAGTACCTTTCCATCCACGGCTACCGCTGCGCCCACCTGCTCGTCCCCGAACGGCTGCGCGAGCCGCTCGCCGACCTCCACGTCAACCTGCACGGGGACGTCACGGTCGCCGACCGCCTGTTCGCCCACCGCGCCGCCGACCTGATGCTCGACGGGGAGGGCAACCGGCGGCTGGTGGAACACATCCGGGCCAACCACCGGCGGCTCCTCCGCAGCGGCGCGCTGCGGGACCGCGCGCCGGTGGACACCGGGTACTTCCTGTTCGCCCGGGTCGCCGCCCCGGCCGCCCGGCTGCTCGCGCTCGACGAGCGGCACTTCGAACTCACCGGCCACGAGGGGTTCGTACGGATCAACCTGCTGAACGAGGCGGCGCTGGACGGGCTGACGGCTCCGGGCGGGCCGGCGTCGTCGGGCGGACCGGCGGCGCCGGCCGGCTGATCTGGTCCCGGCGGTCCCACACCGCCTTGGAGATCCGGGCGAGCAGCCGGGCCGCCGGGTCGGTGCGGTCGGTGCCGTCGGCGAGCCGGCCGGTGTAGCAGACGGCGATCAGGTAGGGCGGGCAGTCGGCCGGCTGGACCAGGCCGACGCTGAGCCGGACGCCGGGGAACCAGCCGTTCTTGAAGGCGATCCGGGTGTTGGAGGGCAGGCCGGCGGCCAGGTCCACCCGGAACTCGTTGCACTCGAGGAGCGCGAGGAGTTCGGGCTCCCCGGCGAGCGAGCGCAGCAGCCGCACCAGGTCGTGGGCGCTCACCCGGTTGTGCACGCCCTGGGCGCGCGCCGCGTAGTCCTCGATGCCGCGCGGGGTGGAGCTGTGCGTGGCTCCGGCGCGGCGCCACACCTCGGCGACGGCCTGCGGGGTGGTGCGGGCCAGGCAGATGTTGGTGGCCAGGTTGGAGGAGTGGGTGATCATCCGCTCGGCGAGCAGGCGCAGCGGCACGTGGGTGCCGAGCAGTTCCCAGGGCAGCGGATCGCTGTCCCAGTCCGGGTCGTTGCCGAACTCGCCGCCCACGACGGACTCGAAGCGGTTCACCACCGGCACCTCGGCGTCGAGGTTCGCCCCGCCGCGGCAGAGCGCCGCGAGCACCGCGACCTTCATCGTGCTGGCGGCGTCGTGAAGTTCGTCCGGGTTGTGGACGAACACCGGCTCCGCTCGTTCCGCCCAGGGGGCCACCACCACAGAGAGCATGGAGGAAGGGTAGGGGAGGTCGGCGCCGGACCTCGACGGTTGCGGCACACGACACGAACCCGGCGCTCCCGTGTGGCGCCGCGGAAACGCGACGGGTTCACCCGTTCGCGTTCCTCCGCGGCAGCCACCGGCCGGCGGTCCTGCGCGGCTGCCGCACGACCACGCGGCCGTGGCGTTTGGTGCCGACCAGTTCCACGCGCAGGGTGGTCGGCACGCCGGGGTCCGGCGCCCGGCGGTTCCTGACCCGGCTGAACTCCAGTGCCAGGCCGTCGGAATCGACCACGATGCCCGGCCGGGTGATCAGCGTCAGGGTCTTGCCCTCCATGTCCAGGTCGATCCGCAGAGTGTCCTGGGTGATCACCGCCTGGGTGAAGTCGAGGGTCACGTCGCACCACTCCACGGAGAGCTCCAGCCGGCGCGGCACCACCCAGCGGCCCTCCCGCCGGACCCGGCTCCACCGCTGGTCGATCCGCAGGACGTCCTTGACCTCCGCCACCACCCCGTCGGCGGAGACCGACACGGCCGGCAAGTCGGCGGTGAGCCCGGCCAGTTCGCCGAGCGTCCGGGCCGACAGCGCGACCTCCAGTCGCTCGTCCAGCTCGTCCGGGGTCAGCCGGCCGTCACCCGCCGCGACCCGAAGCAGCTCGGCCACCCGGTCCCGGTCGGCGTGCGAGGCCCGCATCGCGGACTGCGGGCCCCGGCCGGCCTGCGTCCCGGCGGGCACGATCTCTCCCGGCATGGTTCCCGTCCTGAACTCGACGATGGTCTTCGCGCGTTGGGCAGCGGCGCGAACGAGAACTCACGATATATCGCGATAGGGCTTCTCGCCAGGCCCGCTCGGCGGGGCGCGCCGCGGGCGGCCCGCGGGCTCACCGGCATGCGGCAGGTGTGCAGTCCGCCCGCCCGCGCGATCGCGCCCGCGCCGTCGTCCGCACGGGGCTCGGGACCGGGGATCTCCATCGAACCTCCTCGTCGCGCTCACCCCGGCGTCAGTTGACGAAGTGCGTCAGTTGACGAAGTAGCTGAACCCGACCGTCGCCACGGACGTCCCGGCGGCGATCTCGCGCGTCAGTGCCCCTGGCAGTTCGCCGCGGAGTACACGTCGCCCTTCGGGCCATGGATCCCCATGTCACCATGTCCATGTCAGAACACCGGCCCCCCGAAGCGACGACAGCACCCGGCCCCGGGAGGGTCATGCCTGCCCGGGGTGTGCCTCTCCGGCCGGCAGGGCCCGGACGGCGTGGGCGATGTCCGTGCGCAGCCCGTCGAGGGTGTGGTCGGGACCGAGGATCATGCGGCGGAGCTGGGGCATGGCGAGGCTCCAGCCGACCATGCCGAGCGTGAGGAACAGTCGCGCCCGGGGGTCGCCGGTGTCGTCCGCGGACCGCGCCGCCCGGAGCTTGTCCTGGTAGTGGCGGGTGCGGGCCTCTTCGCCGGGGACGGGCTGGTCGCCGAGTTCGAGGGCTTCCCACAGGAGCAGTCGCAGGGCCTCGGGATGGGCCAGGTGGTAGTCGAAGAGGCGCTCGGCGTACGCGGACAGCTCCTCGTCGCCGGGCGGGACGGCCTGGGCGAGGTCGGCCATGAGGCGTTCGAGGACGGCGGCGAAGAGCCTGTCCTTGTCACCGAAGTAGTCGTAGATCGCCCGCTTGTTGGCCTGGGCCTGGGCGGCGATGCGGTCCACGCGGGCGCCGGCGACGCCGTGCGCGGCGAATTCGGTGGCCGCCGCCGCGAGGATCCGCTCCTTGGTTGCCGTCGAGTCGTACGCCATGGAGCGATGGTAACGAACCGGTTCGTTTGACGTCCCCGCGACCGGTCTGCCACGCTCACGTCGAGCAACCGAACCAACTAGTTCGTTCGACAGGAGTGGTGATGCCCCGGACCGATCCGTCCGCCCCGCCGTCCCCCGCAGCCGCGCCCCAGCCCGAGCCCGCGCCCGCCTCGCCGGGCCGGCGGCTGCCGCTGGTGATGGCGCTGGCCTGCGGCGTCAGCGTGGCCAACGTCTACTTCCCGCAGGCCCTCACCCCGCTCGTCGCCGACGGGCTCGGCGTCACCCCGGACACCGCGGCGAACCTCGCCACGGTCACCCAGCTCGGCTACGCCGCGGGGATCTTCCTCCTGGTGCCGCTCGGCGACCGGCTCCCCCGCTGTCCGCTGATCACCGTGCTGCTGGCCGTCACGGGCTGCGCGCTGCTGGCCGCCGGACTCGCCCCCGCCGCCGGTCCGCTGGTCGCGGCGGGCGCGGTGGTCGGCCTGGCCACGGTCGTCCCGCAGCTGCTCCTCCCACTGGCCGCCGGCCTGGTCGCGCCCGACCGGCGCGGCACCGTGATCGGCACCCTCCAGGGCGGCCTGATCGGCGGCATCCTGCTGGCCCGCACCTTCGGCGGCGTCCTGGGCGAGCACCTCGGCTGGCGCGCCCCGTACCTGGCCGCCGCCGCCCTCACCGGCCTGCTCGCCCTCGTCCTCGGGCTGACCCTGCCCGGCACCACGCCGGCCGTCCGCGACCGGTACCCGGCCCTGCTCGCCGACACCGTGCGGATGCTGCGCACCGAGCCGGGCCTGCGCCGCTCCGCGCTCTGCCAGGCCGCGCTCTTCGGCGGCTTCAGCGCCGCCTGGACGGCGCTCGCCCTGCTGCTCGCCGGCCCGCACTACCGCCTCGGCGCCCAGGCGGTCGGCCTGCTGGCGCTGATCGGGGCGGCGAGCATGTTCTGCGCCCCGGCCGCCGGCCGCCGGGTCGACCGGTACGGCCCGGACCGGGTGAACGGCTGGTGCGCCGCCGCCACCCTCGCCGCCGCCGCGGTGCTCGCCGGGGGCAGCGCCGGAGGCGCGCCGGGCCTGGTCGCGCTGGCCGCCGGCCTGCTGCTGCTGGACGTGGCGGTGCAGTGCAGCCAGGTCGCCAACCAGGCCCGCATCTTCGCCCTGCGCCCGGAGGCCCGCAGCCGACTGAACACCGCCTACATGACCTGCTCGTTCCTCGGCGGCAGCGCCGGATCCTGGCTCGGCATCCGCCTGCACGACCGGCTCGGCTGGCCGGGGGTCTGCGGTCTCCTCGCGGTCTCCGCGGCCGCCGCGCTGACCGCCCTGAGGGCCGGGGGCGGCCGCCGAAGCCGCTGAGCCTCACCACGACGTCACACCAGCACACCGTCAAGTCACCATCTCCCGAAGGATCTTCCATGACTTTCCCGGCCATGCCGCCCGCCGTTCTCCGGTTCTTCCAGGCCTCCCAGGAAGGCGACGCCGACGCCTGGGCGGGCGCCTTCGCCGAGGACGGCGTCTTCCACGACCCGGTCGGCACGCCGCCGATCACCGGGCGCGCCGCGATCCACGAGTTCATCGCCTCCGTCCTGCCCGGCTTCCGCCCCTTCCTGGGGCTGACGCCCCTGGAGGCGCACACCGTCGGCAACCACGTCGCGGTCTCCTGGCGGGGCGCGGCCGTCGCCCTGGACGGCAGGCCGGTCAACTGGTCCGGCATCAACGTCTACGAGCTGGACGACACTGGGCTCATCCGGGAGGCCAGGGCGTACTTCAACAGCGCCGTCTTCCGGGCCCAGCTCGCCGGCTGACGCCGCTCGGCGCGTACGGCCGAGCCGGGGGCGACTCCGGCCCGGCCGTCAGCCGTGATCCGTCAGCGGTCGGCGGTCAGCCGTCCAGCAGGTGCAGGGCCTGCCGCAGGTTGTGCTCGGCGATGCCGGCCATCGCCTCGCGGGCCGGGAAGTCCCCGTCGAGCAGGCGCAGCGGTCCCGCCGTCAGCGAGAGGCGCTGCGCCGGCGCGTAGAGGGCGAGCCGGTCCTCGTCCAGGCCGTCCACCGCCAGCGGAAGGTAACCGGCCTCGGGCAGGCGGATCCGCAGGAAGACGTGCTCCCACTCGGCGTCGAAGTACATCGCGCCCTCGACGTCGATCAGCACCGGACGGCCTTCGGCATCCACCAGGACGTGGTCGGGCCCGAGTTCGCCGTGCACCACGCTGTACTCGGCGCGGGGCCGCACCGCCGCCGCCAGGGCCCGCAGCCGTTCCGCGAACCGGTCCCGGGCTTCCGCGATCCGGGGGTCGCGGGCCGCCGCCTCCGCGAGGTCGCGCAGCGCGCGGTCCAGCACGACGCCCTCGCAGGACGGCCCGTGCGAGGCTCCTCCTCCGTCGACGACCGCCACCTTCCCGTAGCCGGGCGCCCGGTGGCCGCGCATGGCGTCCAGCGCCTCGCCGAGCCGGGCCAGCACCGGGGCGGCGGCGCGCGGGTCGCGGGCGAGCAGCTTCTCCAGGCTCTCGCCGGGGACGTCCTCGACGATCGCGAGGTCGCCCGTGCACGGGGCGCCGTCCCGGTCCCCGGCGCGCCGGACGAACCGGAGCGCCGGAACCCGGACGCCGAGCGCGTCCAGCCGTGCGTGCGCGGCCTCGAACAGGTCGAGCCCGAGGCCGGGCGAGAACGGGTCGGCGAGGTCGTCGTCCCCCTCGGCCGCCGGCCAGTAGTTCTCGGCGCCGGCCCAGCGGTAGGCGATCGCCGTCGTCCCGTCGTCCATGAAGAGGCGGTACACGCCCTTCTTGCTGCCGCCCGCCAGCCGTTCGACCGACTCCAGTCGCCGCCCGGCGCCCAGCGCGGCCCGTGCCGCACCCGCCAACAGCTCCCGCACCACTGACCGCCTCTCCCGGGCCCGCCCGCCTCGTCCGGGCCGGCCTCCTCCGGGCCGGCGCGCCCTGTCGCCGACCACCCGACTACCCGCCGCCTACTGCCTACTGCCGGATGTGGCGGCTCAGGTCGCCGACCAGGGTGATCCGCACCCGCCGCTCCGCGAACCGCCACCGGCCGTCCTCCCCGCGCGCGAAGCGGTCGTGGTACCGGCCGGCGGCGATGGTCCGCAGCGGCACGTCGGGCAGTGCCTGCAGCACGGTGACGTACGAGCGGGCGACCGCCGTCCCCGCGCGCTCGTCGACCTCGACGACCACGTTGGTGGTGACGTGCTGGGTCCGCGGCGTGCCGTCGGCGTGGACGACGATCATCCCGCGGAACATCGCCTCGATCGCCTCGCTCCCACTCACCGGCTCCCCGCCGCCGACGAAGACGGCGTCGGCGAGCAGGGCGCCGAGCCCCGCGAAGTCACCGTCGTCGACGAGTTCGGCGTAGCGCGCGATCAGGGCCTCGATCGCCCGGTGGCTCTGCACCGGGTCGGCAGGTGCGGACATGCTCTCCCCCAGGGGGTCGCGCGGCGGTCATCTCCCCCAACCCTCGCACGTCTTGATCACGCGCCCGGAAATCACTGCCGGCCGACGCGACGGCCGGGGCCGGTGCCGGGCGGCCTGACGCGGACGGCACGGGCGCCCCGACCCGACGACCCCTATGCCAGCCGGGAGATCTCCGCGGCGACGGCCTCCGGTTCGGCGGCGACGGTGACGCCGGCGACGCCGTCCAGGCCCGGGTGGGTGCCGACCCGGACGGAGTGCCGCGCGTTGCGCAGCAGGTCGAGGTCGTTGATGTCGTTGCCGAAGGCGTCGTAGGCGTCGATCCCCAGCGAGGTCAGCGCCTCCCACTTGTTGGTGGTGCCCGGGGCGAAGTCGATGATCGCCTCGTCGAGGTGGTGGTTGACGTTCAGCCCGAGCGCGCGGCAGGCCTCGGCGAGGCCCGGGAGGTCGGTCGCCTCGACCACCAGGAACTTGACCACGGCGGAGAGTTCGGCGAGCTCCACCCGGCGGGCGAGGCCGCCCTGGTCGACCCGGCCGCGGATCGGGTGGTCGGCCGGTCCGGTGTAGGCGTAGTCCCACGGGCCGTCGGCGAGGTAGCCCGCCCGGAACCGCTCCACCTCGCCCAGCAGCCGGCCGAGTTCGTCGGCCTCGAACGCGGTCCGCGCCCGCACCTGGCCGTCGACGGAGACCAGGCTGCCGTTGCCGCCGATGAGCGTGGCGGTGGGGAACGCCCCGTCGAGGACGGGCAGGAGGTCGCGGACCGGCCGGGCGGAGGCGAAGACCAGCTGGTGGCCGGCCTGTTCGCAGGCGTCGAGGGCGCCGAGGATCCTGTTGTCGATCGTCCTCCCGTCGAAGCAGAGCGTGCCGTCGATGTCGAAGACCATGGTGCGGGCATTGGAGGAGATCATCGGATGATGCTATCCAGGCGGGTGCGTGCCCGGCCCACCACCCGTCGTCTGCCCGGGCGCTCCTACCAGTAGTCGGCCATCAGCTCGTGGTCCACCGCCATGGCGGCCCGGTCCAGCGCGGGCAGGCCAAGGTGGTCGCAGATCAGGGCGGTGAGCCGCTGTTCGCGGTCCTGGGCCCCGGAGCACTCGCCCCTGGGGTCGAGCCCGGCCGCCGTGACGAGGGAGACCAGCCCCTCGGGCAGGTACTCCTCGGTGAACAGGGTGTTCTCGTAGCTGACGGAGAAGGAGAACCGACCGTCCCGGAAGTGGTACGCCTCCGGGCCGTGGGCCTTGCCGATGCAGGGGTTGGGCACGAACACCGCCAACTCTGCGCCCTCGGGGCAGAGCCCGCGGTAGTCGACGACGCCGTAGTCGTCGCGGGCGTGGTCGAACAACGGGTGCACGATCACGCCCCAGTCGCCGGGCGCCGGGTCCGCACCCCGGGCGAACGGCGGGCGGCGCTGCGCGATCAGACCGTCGGCCACGGCGGCCGGGGTGGTGCCCCTGAAGTACACCAGAACGGTCTCGTCCTCGCCGTGGTGCCGTTCGCGCAGCCAGTCGATCGGGCCCTGGTGGATCCAGTCGTAGTCGGTCATGGTCGGCACCGTAACCCTCGGCACCGACACCGCCCGTCGGGTGCGACGAGCGCGGCACCCCTCCCAGCGGGGGGCGGCCCGCCGCCGGGTACCGTACGGCCGTGAACAACGCGACGCCTCCCGGGTGGTACCCGGTCCCCGGTCCGGACGGCGCCCCCGGCCACGAGCGCTGGTGGGACGGCACGGCCTGGACCAACGACGTCCGGCCGGTCCAGGGCGGCGGCTACGGCTACCCGGGCCTGGAGGCGCACCCCGGGCCCCAGGCCTACCCGGCACAGCAGCCCCACCCCGCGCAACAGCCCTACCCGGCCTACCCCGCGCAGCCGCAGCCGTACCCCGCCGTGAGCCACGGCCACCCCGGCCCCGGCTACCCGCCCGTGGCCCCCGCCCCGCAGCGGGTCAGGCCGGGCGTGGTCATCGCCGTCGCGGTCGCCGTCCTGGCGGTCGGCGGCGGCATCGCCGGGCTCGCGCTCGGCCACGGCGGTGACCCGGTGGCGGATCCGACCACCGACCCCACCGTCTCCGTCAGCCGCAGCACCGAGCCGACGACGAGCCCGAGCCCCACCCCCACCCCGAAGCCGTCCACGCCCAAGCCCGCCCCGGTCCTCAGGACCACCGTCGCGGACCAGCAGCACTCGATCACCCTCCCGGTGTTCGAGGGCTGGGACGTGGCGGCGAAGGACACCCCGCAGTGGTCGGTCTACCTCGGCAGCGGCCGCTACACCTGTGCGAACGGCAAGGCCTGCATCCGCGGCCGGTTCTCGGTGGAGAAGAACACCATCCAGGGCGACACCCCCAAGGCGGCCGCCGACGCCGCCATGCCGGCCGTCGCCAAGCAGATCTTCAGCGGGATGACCTCGCAGACCGACTACGGCTCCGGCAGCCTCGCCGTGGCCGGCGTGGCCGGCTACGCCACCCGCTGGCACATCACCAACGCCGACGGCACCCAGGGTTACGTCCTGCTGGCCGCCCTCCCCGCGAAGGGCGGCGGCTACGTGGTCTTCGACGGCGGCGTGGACGACGACCCGGCCGCCCCGGACGTCTCGGTGCTGGACCAGATCCTCCTGGGCGTCAAGAAGGACGAAGCCCCGACCGCCGGCACCTGACGCCGCGTTCCGGGGCCCGGCGGCCGGTCGGCTCCACGGCCGCGGGAACGCTCCGGGAGCCACCGGGCGCGGAGCGGACCGGCTCCGCCGTGTACGGGCCCGGGGAGCGCGCCCGGGTCCCCGCGTCCGCCGCATCCTCCGTCGGGAGGACGCCGCTCCCGGGCTACGCGGGCTGGTCGCCCGGGAGTTGCTCCGGTGTGGAGGGCATCGGGAGCATCCGCGGGCGGGCGGTGAGGCGGTCGCTGCGGCGCAGGACGAAGACCACCGGCAGGGCGATCAGGCTGGGCCCGGCGAGCAGGCCGGCCAGCCACTGGCGGCCGGCCAGACCGACGACCACCGAGCCGACGAGCATCCCGGCCGCGAGCACGAAGCCCGCCACCAGGCCGCCGAGGTAGAGCTGGTGGGCGCGCCGCTCCTTGCCCTCCTGGGCGGCGATCCGGGCGCGCTCGGTGACGTGCTCCTCCCGTATCCGGGCCGCCTCGAGCGCCGAGGCCGACGCCGCCCGGTCGCGTTCCAACGCCGCCTGGTGGCGTTCCCTGGCGCTCTCCCTGGCGTGCTCGCGCTGGAGTTCCAGCTCGAGGTGCTCCAGGGCCACCCGCAGGTGCTCCGGCGGAAGTCGGGCCCACTGGGTGGCGATCTCCAGGGCCGTCGGGCGGCGGGTGCGGCCCTCCTCGGGGGTGGTCACCGGTCGTCACCTCGGGGCGTGGGGGCGGTTCGGTCGGGGTTGCGGGCGGCGCCGGGCGGCGGGCCGAGGCGGAGGAAGAGCCGCTCCAGGCCGTCGGTGACGGTCTCGGCGGCCACGGGGGTGAGCGGGTCGTCGGCGTAGTCGAGCAGGGGCCGGTACCGGGCCCCGGAACCGTCCCCGGCGACCACCGCGTCGTCCGCCCAGGTGAAGACGCTTCCGGCGACGACGCCGAGGTCGCCGACGTCGTCGTGGTGAAAAACCATCCCCGTGCCCGGAGCCGGCGCTCGGCCCCCAGGAAGGGCCCCGGGCCCGGTGAACGCCCTGCCCGCAGGGACGGGGCCGCTCGGCAGCGCGGCGCGCGTGTCTCTGCGGCGTCTGGCCCCCCCCGCGCCCGGTCGATCCGGCGCCGGCAGCGCCAACGCGGCCAGCACCGCCGCCGCCACCGCTGGGACGACCACCCACCAGCCGATCCCGGTGGCGGCGTGCAGCACCAGCGTCCCGACCCAGACCAGGACGGCCACCCCGCCGAACACCCGGCGCCTGTTCCCCACCTCGCTCCCCCTTCCGTCGGTCCGAGCCTACCCACGACGAGGGCCCCCCGGTCGGAGAACTCGACCGAGGGGCCCGTGGGATGACGGCAGGTCAGTGTCTCAGCCGTGCTGCGGCGCCGGCAGCGTGGCCGAGCCGGCGAGCAGCGGCCACTCCCGGTGGAACGGCGGCAGCGGCAGCTTGCCCTCGATGATCGGGGTGCCGAAGACCTTCAGGTGGGCGAGCAGTGAGCCGTTCAGGTCGATGCCGCCGACCAGGGACCAACTTCCCGTCACCTGCGGCGGGTTGCCGGAGGAGTCGGCGACCAGCGAGCCTTCGGCCCGGGCGCTCAGGTAGGGGGCGACGCGGGTCTCCACGCCGACCGTGTCGTACAGGCCGAGGCTGATCTCGGCGCCGAGCGCGGCCCGCACGCCCGCCTTGCCGTTGAGCCGCACGTGCACCGGGGCGACCTTGGTCTCGGCATCGGTGACCGGGGTCCAGCCCTTGCCGCCGGTGTAGTCGGCGCGCACCGCCCAGGTGCCGGTGGCGTCCTGCTCGGCCTCCAGGTGGACCTGGCCGTCGGCGCTGACCTCCAGGTAGCAGGTGAGGCCGAGGTTGACGACCACGGGCAGGCCGGCGACGGTCAGCACCGGGCTGGCCTGCAGCTTGGCGAAGGGCACCCGGACGGGCGCCGCGCCGGTGCCGCGGGCGGCGTCACCGGCGACCTTCCACTGGGCGTGGGCGCCGAGGTCGAAGCCGATCGAGGCGGTGCGCGGACTGCCGGCCGCCGCACCGTGGTAGGCGAAGTGGACGGCGGGGTGGAGCTGGAGCGAGCCGGACGCGTCGAGGCTCGCGCCGTCGGGCAGCGGGACGGGGGCCTTGACGTTCACCTCGAGGGTGCCGGAGGCGTCGGCCTGGATGCCGCCGGCGGTCAGGCCCGCGGTCGCCTTGAGGTCCTTGACCAGCGGGGTCACGGTGATGCCGCGCGGGTCGACGGGGACGTTGCCGTCGGCCTCGGTGCCGCCGAGGAGTTCGGCCAGGGTGGCCGGACGGGTGGTCAGGGCGAGGGTGTTGCCCGGGGCGGGGCGGACGCCGGTGACGGCGACCAGGGCGCCCTGTGGTGCGGCGGCGGTGGGCGGGCTGGCGATCAGCTGCCCGGGCTGGACGGCCGCCGTGGCCGCGGTCGGGCCGGCACCGGGCGAGGCGGAGGCGGCGGAAGCCGAAGCGGACGCGGAGGCGGAAGCCGGGGCCGAGGGCGTGGCCGAGGGCGTGGCGGCCGGCTCCGCCGCCGACAGCACCGCCGTCCCGGCCGCCGGGTCGTACGCCGTCAGTTGGAGGTTCCTGGTCGCCGCGGTGACGGCGCCGCCGTCCTTGCCCGGGCTGCCGATGGCGGCCTGCCGGTCGCCGGCGGGCGCGGCGGTGACGGGCGCCTTGCCCGTGGTCGGACGGCCGGCGGCGGGGGTGCCCGCCTTGGCGCGCGGGGTGCCGCCCGAAGGCGCCGCGGCGGCGGCCGGGCTGCCCCCGGCGGCGGTCGCGGCC